>NZ_JBHSGR010000022.1:0-91563 GCF_042654585.1 Geodermatophilus arenarius | reverse complement strand
ACCGGTTCTCCCTTGCCGCGGGCGACGACGCCCCTCACCTCGTAGGCCATGCCGGGAGCCTATGGGCGGCCCGGCGGGGTCCGCGCCCGCTGCTCCCGCTGGCCGGGAACCCCGCCCCGACGGGCAGGTTCCCGGACCCGGCCGTAGCGTTCCCCACAGTCGTCGTCCCCGTGGAGGTCCCCCGTGGCGCTGCCCGGCTTCCTGCGCCGTGAGCGCATCGTCGCCCGTCCCGGCTTCAACCGCTGGCTGATCCCGCCGGCGGCCCTGGCGGTGCACCTGTGCATCGGGCAGGCCTACGCCACGAGCGTCTACAAGCCCGCGCTGGTCGAGCACTTCGACACGTCGCTGACGGCGATCGGCATCATCTTCTCGATCGCCATCGTCATGCTGGGCCTGTCGGCCGCCCTGTTCGGGACGTGGGTCGACCGCAACGGCCCCCGCGCGGCGATGTTCACCGCGGCCTGCCTCTGGGTCACCGGCTTCCTCGTGGGCGGGCTGGGGATCGAGACCCGCCAGCTGTGGCTGGTCTACCTCGGCTACGGCGTCATCGGTGGCATCGGCCTGGGCATCGGCTACATCTCGCCGGTCTCCACGTTGATCAAGTGGTTCCCCGACCGGCCGGGCCTGGCCACCGGCATGGCCATCATGGGCTTCGGCGGCGGCGCGCTGATCGCCTCGCCACTGTCCCGGCAGGTGATGAGCTGGTACGACCCGGCCTACGACCCCGGCACCCAGGGCTCGGTGCCGAACGGGGACGCCGTCGCGGCGCTGTTCTTCACCTTCGCCGCGCTCTACCTGGTCTTCATGATGTTCGGCGCCTCCATCGTGCGGGTGCCCGGCGAGGGCTGGAAGCCCGCCGGCTTCGACCCGTCGACGATCAAGCAGAAGGCCCTGGTCACCACCGAGAGCGTCTCGGCCAACAACGCGATCAAGACCCCGCAGTTCTGGCTCCTCTGGGTGGTGCTGTTCTGCAACGTCACAGCGGGCATCGGCATCCTCGAGCAGGCCGCGCCGATGATCCAGGACTTCTTCCGCACCGGGGACACGTCGCTGGTGGCCGGGACCGCGGCGGCCGGCTTCGTCGGGGTCCTGTCGCTGGGCAACATGGCCGGCCGCTTCGTGTGGTCCTCGACGTCGGACTACATCGGCCGCAAGCCGATCTACATGGTCTACCTCGGCGTCGGCCTGCTGCTCTACGTCGCGCTGGCCACCATCGGCAACAGCGCCACCTGGGTGTTCGTGCTGCTCGCCGCGGTGATCATCTCGTTCTACGGCGGCGGGTTCGCCACCGTCCCGGCCTACCTGCGCGACCTGTTCGGCACCTACCAGGTGGGCGCCATCCACGGCCGGCTGCTCACCGCGTGGTCGGCGGCCGGTGTTGCCGGGCCGCTGATCGTCAACAGCGTCCTGGACACCCAGGGTGAGCCGGGCAGCCTGGTGGCGGCCAACTACCGGCCGGCGCTGTTCATCATGGTCGGCCTGCTCGCCGTCGGGTTCGTCGCGAACCTGCTGGTGCGACCGGTGGCCAGCAAGTGGCACGAGCCGCACCGCGACGCCGCCCCGGCCGCCCCCTCGACCCCGGAACGGAGCGCCGCCCGATGAGCACGCCGCTGTCGAAGACGACCTCGCCCGACGGGCAGCAGCCCGTGCACACGCCCACCGGGCTGATCGCGTTCGCGTGGACGCTGGTCGGCGTCCCGCTGGCCTACGGGCTGTACCAGACGGTCAAGACCGCGCTGACGCTGTTCACCGGCTGAGGTCCTCCGTGCAGGTCCGCGGAGGTGCGCCGTGCACCTCCGCGGACCTGCACGTCGTCACGCCCGCCGCAGCGGAGGCAGCGGCAGGTGGGCGGACAGGTCGGCGCGGTTGCCGCTGGCGCTGACCAGCCCCCCGGCGACGGCCTCGGCCCAGCCGAGCCCGCCGGTGGCCAGCCGCAGCCAGGTGGCCGTGTCGGTCTCGACGACGTTCGGCGGGGTGCCCCGGGTGTGCCGCGGCCCGGGCACCAGCTGGACGGCGACGTGCGGCGGCACCCGCAGCTCCACCGAGCGGCCGGGCACCTGCTGGGCCAGCCACCGCGCGGTCGTCTTCACCGCAGCGCCCAGCACCGACCGCGGGGGCTGCTCGGCCTCCCCGGCCAGCCAGGGGCGGACGGCGTCGACGGCGGCGCGCAGCTCCTCGGCGGGGATCGGCTGCTGCGCGGGCATCAGCTGGTGGGGACGGTGCCCGCCGGGACGGTGCCCACGGTGGCCTCCGGCGACCCGAACAGCGCCGGGAGGGTCGCCGTCCACGCCGCCCGGAGCTCGGCCAGCGGCAGCTCGCCGACGCCCTCGACGGCGAGGACGTCGCCGTCGGTGGTGCCGAGCTCGGTGACCGCGACGCCGGCCCACTCGGCGGTGGTGCGCACCGCGTCGGGGTCGGTCGTGGTGACGACGGCGCGGGCGCCGGACTCGCTGAACAGCGCGGTGAACGCGTCGTCTCCGAGCCGCAGCGTCGCCCCGGTGCCGTACCGCAGCGCGGACTCGGCCAGCGCCTGGGCCAGGCCGCCGTCGGCGAGGTCGTGCGCGGAGGTGACCAGGCCCTCGCGGCCCAGGGCCCCGAGCAGCTCGCCGAGGGTGCGCTCGGCCTCGAGGTCGACGGCCGGCGGGCGGCCGCCGAGGTGGCCGTGGACGACGCTCGCCCACGCCGACCCGCCGAACTCCGGCCGGGTCTCGCCCAGCAGCAGCACGGTCTCGCCGGCGGCCCGCCAGCCGGTGGGGACCCGCGTGCGGACGTCGTCGTGCACGCCCAGGACGCCGATGACCGGCGTCGGGTTGATGGCGACGTCGCCGGTCTGGTTGTAGAGGCTCACGTTGCCGCCGGTGACCGGGAGGCCGAGGGCGCGGCAGGCGTCGGCCAGGCCGCGGACGGCCTCGGCGAACTGCCACATGACCTCGGGCTCCTCGGGGGAGCCGAAGTTCAGGCAGTTGGTGACCGCCAGCGGCCGGGCGCCGGTGACGGCGACGTTGCGGTAGGCCTCGGCGAGGTTGAGCTGCGCGCCGGCGTAGGGGTCCAGCCGGGTGAAGCGGGCGTTGCCGTCCAGGGCGAGGGCGATGCCGCGGTGGGTGTCCTCGTCGATGCGGACCACGCCGGCGTCGTCGGGCTGGGCGAGCACGGTGTTGCCGCGGACGTAGCGGTCGTACTGCTCGGTCACCCAGGTCTTGTCCGCGCCGTCGGGGCTGGCGACGACGGCCAGCCAGTGCGCGGTGAGCTCCTCAGGCGTGGCCGGGCGGGGCAGCGCGGCCGGGTCGTCGGCCTGCAGGGCGTCGAGGTCGGCGGGGCGCTGCATCGGCCGCTCGTAGACCGGGCCCTCGTGGGCGACGGTGCGCGGCGGGACGTCCACGATGCGCTCGCCGTGCCAGTCGACGGTGAGCCGGTCGCCGTCGGTGACCTCACCGATGACGGTGGCCAGCACGTCCCACTTGCGGCAGACGGCGAGGAAGGCGTCCACCTTGGCCGGCTCGACGATCGCGCACATGCGCTCCTGCGACTCGCTCATGAGGATCTCGGCGGGCGTCAGGGTGCTGTCGCGCAGCGGGACGCGGTCGAGGTCGACGTGCATGCCGCCGGTGCCGGCGCTGGCCAGCTCGGAGGTGGCGCAGGACAGCCCGGCGCCGCCGAGGTCCTGGATGCCGGTGACCAGGTCGGCGGCGAAGATCTCCAGGCAGGCCTCGATGAGCAGCTTCTCGGTGAACGGGTCGCCGACCTGCACGCTCGGCCGCTTGGCCGGACCCTCCTGGTCGAAGGTCTCGCTCGCCAGCACGCTCACGCCGCCGATGCCGTCACCGCCGGTGCGGGCACCGAACAGGACGACCTTGTTGCCGGCGCCCTCGGCCTTGGCCAGGCGGACGTCCTCGTGCCTCATCACGCCGACGCACAGTGCGTTGACCAGCGGGTTGCCGGCGTAGCACTCGTCGAACAGCAGCTCGCCGCCGATGTTGGGCAGGCCCAGGCAGTTGCCGTAGCCGCCGACGCCGGCGACGACGCCGGGCAGCACCCGGGCGGTGTCGGGGGCGTCGGCCCGGCCGAAGCGCAGCGAGTCCATGACGGCGACCGGCCGGGCGCCCATGGTGAGGATGTCGCGGACGATGCCGCCGACCCCGGTGGCCGCGCCCTGGTACGGCTCGACGTAGCTGGGGTGGTTGTGCGACTCGACCTTGAAGGTGACCGCGTAGCCGTCGCCGACGTCGACGACGCCGGCGTTCTCGCCGATGCCGACCAGGAGGTGCTCGCTGCGCGGCAGGTCGCCGAACCGGCGCAGGTGCACCTTGGAGCTCTTGTAGGAGCAGTGCTCGCTCCACATCACCGAGTACATGGCCAGCTCGGCGGTGGTGGGCCGGCGGCCGAGGATGTCGCGGATCCGCGCGTACTCGTCGCTCTTCAGTCCGAGCTCGGCGAAGGGCTGCCCGACGTCCGGGGTGCTCTCCGCGAGCGCGACGGTGTCGAGCCGGTCGGCCAGCGGGCCGGGGCCCGTGTCGAGGTCGGAGAGACCCTGCGTCATGCGCTGACGACCGCCTTCAGGACGCTGGTGAAGAAGCCGAGCCCGTCGGTCGACGGTCCGGTGAGGTCCTCGACGGCGTGCTCGGGGTGGGGCATGAGCCCGACGACCCGGCCGTCCTCGCTGGTGACCCCCGCGATGTCGCGCAGGCTGCCGTTGGGGTTGCCGCCGACGTACCGGACCGCGACCCGGCCCTCGCCCTCGAGCCGCTCGAGCTCGGCCGGCGCGGCGACGTAGCGGCCCTCGCCGTTCTTGACCGGGACGACGATCTCCTGGCCCTCGGCGTAGGCCGAGGTCCACGCGGTGTCCGCCCGCTCGATGCGCAGCCGCTGGTCCCGGTTGCGGAAGTGCAGGTGGCTGTTGCGGGTGAGCGCGCCGGGCAGCAGCCCCGCCTCGCAGAGGATCTGGAAGCCGTTGCAGATGCCGAGGACCGGCATGCCCTTCCGCGCCCGGTCGACGACGTCCTGCACCAGGGGCGCGCGGGCGGCGATGGCGCCGGCACGCAGGTAGTCGCCGTAGGAGAACCCGCCGGGCAGGACGACGGCGTCGACGTCCTCGAGGTCGTGGTCGGCGTGCCAGAGGACGACGGGCTCGGCGCCGGCCAGCCGCACCGCGCGGGCGGCGTCGACGTCGTCGAGGGAACCCGGGAAGGTGATGACACCGATGCGCACGGCTCAGGCCCCCGGCAGGTGCAGCTCGACGTCCTCGATGACGGGGTTGGCCAGCAGCGTCTCGGCGATCTGCTTGAGCTCCGCCTCGTCCGGGGTGCCCTCGACGTCGAGGACGAAGTGCTTGCCCTGGCGGACCCCGGTGACCTGCGTGTGGCCGAGGCGGCCGAGTGCGCCGAGCACCGCCTGCCCCTGCGGGTCGGAGATCTCCGGCTTGAGGACGACGTCGACGACCACCTGCGGCACGGCTCCAGGCTAACCGGTCCCCGTGGGCACCCGGTCGCCGCCGGGGAGGTGACCCGCACCCCCGTCCTCACCCCCGGGGGTGAGGAGCCACCCGGCGTGGTCAAGGTCACCTGCTCGGGCGACCTAACCCCAGCCGGGCGACCGTCCCGGACCGCCGAGGAACCGGAGACACCCGTGAGCATCCGCCAGTCCCAGGGCCGGCACCGCGCCGTCGAGGCCGGGTCGGCTCCCACGTCCCACCGGCGCCCGACGTCCCGCCGGCGCCGGGTCACCGCTGCCGCGGTCGGGGGCGTCGTGCTGCTCGGCGGTGGCGCCGCCATGGCCGCCTGGAGCATCTCCGGCGAGGGCCCTGGTGACGCGCAGGCGATCGCCCCCGACCGGCTGCAGGTCGACGACCAGGCCGCGGCGGTCGCCGACCTGTACCCGGGCGCGACGGGTGACGTGGTGGTCCGCGTGCGCAACCCCAACCCCTATCCGGTGGTGCTGCAGACCGCGAGGTTCGGCACCGTGACCGCCGGCGGCGACTGCCCGCAGGACAGCGTCTCGGCGGTGGCGGCCTCGATGCCGATCCCCGGCTCCGTGACGCTCTCCGACGGCAACTGGCACGAGCTGACGCTGGCCGACGCCGTCGCCATGACCTTCGCCGCGCCAGACGAGTGCAAGGGCGCGACCTTCAGCGTCCGCGTCACGGTCGAGGGCCTCCAGGTCGCCTGACCCGTCCCGCCCGGCCGGCGCACCGCGCGGCGGCCGGGCGGTGGCACCGACCCGTCCCGGTCCCGTCCCGGCGGTCCCTCGAGCACCGGCCGCGCCGAGCCGATGGTCCGCCTGCCGGGGTCGAGGTCCCCCGCAGCCCACGTCATCCGCCGGAGGTCCCGTGAGCACCCGCCAGTCGCGAGGGCGGCACCGCGCCGCTCCGGCACGGCCTGCTCCCGCACGCCACGCCCGCCCCGCGAGCGGCCGCCACGCCCGGACGCGGTCCCGCGCGTGCCGCCGGCTGGCGGTGGTCGCGGCCGGCACGGTCCTCTTCGGCGGCGGCGGGGCGGCGACGGCCGCCTGGGTCGCGCAGGGCGACGGGGACGCCGACGCCACGGCCCTGAGCGCGCAGCCGATCCTCGTCGACGACCAGGCCGAGCCGGTCGCCGACCTCTACCCCGGGGGCACCGGCGACGTCGTCCTGCGGCTGCGCAACCCCAACCCCTACGCCGTCACCCTCACCACCGTGCAGTACGGGACCGTCACCGGCGGCTGCGCGGCGGGCAGCGTCGTCCCCGTCCAGACCACCGTGACCCTCGCCCAGCCCATCCGGCTCGCGGCGGACTCGCCGGTCCAGACGGTGACGTTCCCGGACGTCGTGCGGATGCTGCCGACCGCACCGAACGAGTGCCAGCGCGCCACCTTCACCGTGCCCGTGACGCTGACCGGCACCAGCGCCTGATGGCCACCGGGACCTCCGCCGCGCGCCGTGCACCGCGAGCTCCGCTGCCCGTACGCGCCGGCGCCCTGGTCGCGTCCCTCGCGTGTGCCGTGCTGCTCGCCGGCCCCCAGCAGGCGTCGGCCGGCTGGGTCGCCTCCGGCGGTGGCGGCCCGGACGCCGCGGCCACCGCGCTGTCGCCGGGTCCCCTGCCCACCCTCTCGCGCAACGGCCTGACCGGCACCGTGACCGTCTCCTGGCCCGCCGTCACCCTCGCCGGCCAGCCGGTCACCGGCTACGTCGTCCGCCGCTACAGCGGGACCGGTCCCAGTCCCGTGACCAGCGGCACCTGCACCGGCGGCCCGGTGTCGGGGACGGGCACCGCCGGCGTCGTGACGACGACGAGCTGCACGGACACCCGCGGGTGGACCACCCAGACCTACGCCTACCGGGTCGTGCCGGTCTTCCGCGAGTGGCTCGGCGCCGAGTCGCCGGCCGCGTCGATCTGACCGGCGCCGTCAGCGCAGCAGCGCGACGACCTCGTCCGGGCGCTCCCAGTGCGCGTTGTGCCCGGCGTCCTCGAGCAGCACCGCGCCGGGGTCGACCCGTCGCATCGCGTCGAGACCGACCATCGGGTCGGCCGCGCCGGCGGCCAGCCGCAGCGGCGCCTCCGCGCGGGACAGGACCTCCTCGACCGGCGGGCCGACGGCGCCGAACGCGCGCGGGTCCAGCGCCGCGGTGAACCCGCCGCCGGCCTCGCGGACCCCGGCGAGCGCCACCTCGGAGGCCGGGTCCACGAGTCCGGTCAGCCCGGCCAGCCGCAGGTGCCGCGCGGCGGCCTCGGCGGCGGTCGGGAACACCTGCGGCGGGCGGCCGGCCAGCGAGCGGGCCCGCGCGACCTCGTCGTCGGTCCAGTCGATCTTGACCCCGACGGCGACGACCCGGACGACGTCGACGCCGTACCAGCCGCCGGCGAGCACCGCGCCGACGACGCCGCCGAAGGAGTGCCCGAGCACGGTCACCCGCGTGGCCCCGCGGTCGGCCGCCACCGCGGCCACGTCCGCGGCGTGCACCGCGTACCCGTAGGGCGGCTCGGCCACCGAGCGGCCGTGCCCGCGCAGGTCGGGGACCGCCCAGGACCCGGGCCAGGACCGCTCGACCAGCGGCAGCAGCCGGTCCCACACCGCGCCGGTCGCGCCGAGCCCGTGCAGCAGCAGGAGCAGGTCCCCGCCCGACCCGCCGGAGCGGTACTCGATGCCCGCGCGCGTCCGCATCAGCGGAAGGAGGTGCCGGTCAGCTGCTCGTAGGCGGCGACGTAGCGCTCGCGGGTGGCGGCGACGACGTCGTCGGGGAGCTCCGGCGGCGGCGAGACGCGGTCCCAGCCCGAGGAGGTCAGCCAGTCGCGGACGTACTGCTTGTCGAACGAGGGCTGCGGGGCCCCGGGCGCCCACGACGACGCCGGCCAGAAGCGCGACGAGTCCGGCGTGAGCACCTCGTCGCCGAGCACCAGGCCGCCGTCGGCACCGAGGCCGAACTCGAACTTCGTGTCGGCCAGCAGGATGCCCGCCCCCGCGGCGACCTCCGCGCCCCGCCGGTACAGCGCCAGCGTCAGCTCCCGCAGCTCCTCCGCCCGCGCGGCGCCGACGAGGGACACCACGCGCGCGAAGTCGATCGCCTCGTCGTGCTCCCCCACCTCGGCCTTCGTCGACGGCGTGAACACCGGCTCCGGCAGCCGCGAGCCCTCGACCAGCCCGGGCGGGAGCGTCACGTCGCGGATGGAACCGGTGCGCGAGTACTCGACGGTCCCCGAGCCGGACAGGTAGCCCCGCGC
This sequence comes from Geodermatophilus arenarius, assembly GCF_042654585.1. Classification (NCBI taxonomy): domain Bacteria; kingdom Bacillati; phylum Actinomycetota; class Actinomycetes; order Geodermatophilales; family Geodermatophilaceae; genus Geodermatophilus; species Geodermatophilus arenarius. The sequence goes on along the minus strand of NZ_JBHSGR010000022.1, from coordinate 82,873 downwards.
CACGCACTCGACCGGCAGCATGTCCAGCCGCCGCACGAGCATCGCCCGCCCGGCGACGCCGGCCGGCACGTCGGTGGCCGACACCAGGTGGTGGGTGGCGCCGAACGCGGACAGCACCGGCGTCAGCTGCTCGAACCACCACACCGACAGCTGGGTGAGCACCCGACCCTTGTCCGGGATCGGCGTCGGCAGCACGTGGTCGTAGGCCGAGATCCGGTCGGAGGCGACCAGCAGGAGACGGTCGTCGCCGGCGTCGTAGACCTCCCGCACCTTGCCGCGGGCGACCAGGGGCAGGTCCACGGTCACGTCAGCGCGGCCAGCCGGTCGAACAGCGGGCCGAGGTTGCGCACGTAGCCCTCGGGGCGGCAGATCTCGTCCAGCCGCGGCTCGTCGAGCGTCACGCCGGAGGAGTCCGCGCGGGTCCGCAGCGTCGACCGGAACGGCGTCCCGGAGTTCCACGTCTCCATCGCCGCGCCCTGCACCAGCGCGTAGGCGTCCTCGCGCGAGAGCCCGGACTCGACCAGCTCCAGCAGCACGGCGGAGGTGTAGATCAGCCCGCCGGTGAGGTCGAGGTTGGCCCGCATCCGGTCGACGTCGACGACCAGGTTCTCCACCAGGCCGGTGGTCAGGTGCAGCAGGTAGTCGGTGGTGATCGCGGCGTCGGGGAGGAACACCCGCTCGGTGGACGAGTGCGAGATGTCCCGCTCGTGCCACAGCGGGATGCCCTCCATCACCGGGACGACGGCGGCACGCACCACCCGCGCGAGCCCGGCGATCCGCTCCGAGCGGATCGGGTTCTTCTTGTGCGGCATCGCGCTGGAGCCCTTCTGGCCGGAGCCGAAGGCCTCCGACAGCTCCCGCACCTCGGTGCGCTGCCCGTGCCGGACCTCGAGCGCGATGGTCTCGCAGACGGTGGCGATGACCGCCAGCGCGGCGACCCACTCGCTGATCGAGTCGCGGATGACCACCTGGGTGGAGGCGTCGGCCGGCCGCAGCCCGAGCGCCTCGGCGACCACGACCTCCACCGACGGGTCGATGAGCGAGTAGGTGCCGACGGCGCCGGAGATCGCGACGACGCCGACCCGCTCGCGCGCCGCGCGCAGCCGGTCGCGGGAGCGGGCCGTCGCGAACGCGAGGTCGGCCACCCGGTGCCCCCACACCACCGGCTCGGCGTGCACGCCGTGCGTGCGCCCGACCCGCAGGGTCTCCCGGTGCGCCAGGCCGTGGTGGCGCAGCGCGGCGACCAGCCGGTCGGCCTTGGCCAGCAGCACGTCGGTGGCCTCGGTGAGCTGCACGGCGAGCGCGGTGTCGAGCAGGTCCGACGACGTCATGCCGTGGTGCACGTAGGCCGCCGCCGAGCGGGGCTCGGTGTTGTCGGCCCAGGCGGTGAGGAAGGCGATGACGTCGTGCTGCGTCGTCTCCTCGATCTCCGCGACGCGGGCGGCGGTCGGCGGCGGGGCGTTGCGCACCGGCTCGACGACGTCGGCCGGGACCCGCCCGGCGGCCGCGTGCGCCTCCAGCACCAGCGTCTCCACCCGGCACCACAGCTCGTACTTGTGCTCGTCGCTCCAGACCCGGCCCATCTCGGGGAGCGTGTAGCGGTCGATCACGCGGGTACCCCCGGCAGCCGGTCGAGTCGTCGGAACACGGGAGCATCCTCCCGCAGCGCTAGCGTGATCGAGAACGGCCCCCACCGACCGCGGAGGACCCCATGCTGCGACAGGCCGGCTCCCTGGTCGCCCGCGCGCGTGAGCGCATCCGGGCGGCGGGTGAGCGGGACCCGCACGCGTGGCCCGAGCGCGACGACGACCGGGCGATCCTGGTGCACGACGAGGTGTACGACGAGGAGGCCGACGCCGGTCCCGTCGACCCGCTGGCCGACGGTGAGCCGCCGCTCGGCAGTCCCGAGCCCGGCGCCCCCGACCTCGACGGGCCGCTGGGCGCGGGCGGGGTGAGCGGCCCCCCGGAAGGCGGGCGCCCGCACCGGGCCGCCGAGCGCGGCCGCCGGCTGCTGGGCCCGGGCCGCGAGGCCCCGCAGGGCGACGCCGCGGTACCCGGCGCGCTGCGCACGGCGGCGGCCTGGTCGTGGCGGCTGATCGTCGTCCTCGCGGGGCTGTACGTGCTGCTCTACGCGGCGGCGTACGTCGCCGTGGTGATCGTCCCGGTCATGGTCGCGCTGCTGCTGGCGGCGTTGCTGCAGCCGGGTGCGGCCGCGCTCATCCGGCGCGGGTGGCCGCGGTCGCTGGCCGCAATGGCGATGCTGCTGGTCGGGCTGGCCGTCGTCGCCGGGATCATCACGCTGGTCGTCGAGCGGTTCAGCGCCGGCTTCTCCGACCTCGCCGACCAGGTCAGCCAGGGCCTGGACCAGATCCGCGACTTCGTCGTCGAGACCTTCCCGGTCACCCAGCGGCAGATCGACGACGCGGTGACCGCCGCCCAGGACGCCATCGTGTCCAACCGGGAGACGCTGGCCACCGGCGCGCTCACCACGGCCGCCACGGTCGGCGAGGTGTTCACCGGCGTCGTCCTGGCGCTGTTCACGCTCTTCTTCTTCCTCAAGGACGGCCGGTCCATCTGGCTGTGGCTGGTCGGCCTGTTCCCCCGCGACTCGCGCGCGTTCATCGACGAGGCCGCCCGCCGGTCGTGGCGCACGCTCATCTCCTACGTCCGCGCCACCGTCGCCGTGGCGCTGGTCGACGCCGTCGGCATCGGCATCGGCCTGGCGGTCCTCGGCGTGCCGCTGGTGATCCCGCTGGCCGCGCTGGTGTTCCTCGGCGCGTTCATCCCGATCATCGGGTCGTTCCTGGCCGGCTCGATCGCGGTGCTGGTCGCGCTGGTCGCCGTCGGCCCGATCAAGGCGCTGATCGCGCTGGCGATCGTCGTCCTGGTCATGCAGCTCGAGGGGCACGTCCTGCAGCCGCTGCTGCTGGGCAAGGCGGTGCACGTGCACCCGCTGGCGGTCGTGCTGGCGATCGCCGCCGGCCTGCTCGTCGCCGGGATCTTCGGCGCGCTGATCGCGGTGCCGGTGGTGGCCTGCGCGAACGTCGCCGGCACCTACCTGTCCCGGCGCCACGACGGCCCGCGGCCGCCCGAGCCGCGCCCGGAGCGGGCCCGCCCGGCGGTCGGGGTCCGGGGCTGGACGGGCGCGTAGTCCCCGGGGGAGCGGCGGAGGTGCTCCCGGAAGGCCTGCTCGACCGTCTCGTCCCACTCGGGCAGCGCGGCGGCGTAGCGGCGGTCCGCCTCGACCTCCAGCCGCTCGGCGGCGTCGAGGTCGTCCTCCCCCAGCCCGGTGGCCTGCCGCGCGACGTCCGCCACGGCCTCCGCGGCCGCGTCCAGCCCGAACAGCCGGAACCCGGCCACCGCCCGCTCGACCTGATCGGGCTCCAGGCCCTGCACCGCGTGCAGCAGGCCGCCGTTCACCGCCATCCCGTGGCAGAGGAGGACCGCGGCGAGGGCGGCGTCGCCGGGGTGGGGGGACGGCCCGTCCGGGTCGCAGGCGCGGTTCCAGACCGCGTCGGCCGGGTCGGTCATCCCGGGACCGCGATCCGGCCCTCGACGGCGGCCAGCGCGATGTCGCTGCGCCAGTGCGCGCCGGCGAGCCGGACGGCGGCCACCCGCTCGTAGGCCGCCTGCCGCGCCGCGGCGAGGTCGGCGCCGGTCGCGGTCACCGCGAGCACCCGCCCGCCGGCCGAGCGGACGGTCCCCTCGGCGTCGACGGTGGTGCCGGCGTGCAGCACGCCCTCGCCGTCGGCGCCGGTCACCGGGTCGCCCGTGCGCGGCGCCTCGGGGTAGCCGGCGGCGGCGACGACGACGGTGACGGCCGCGCCGGACCGCCAGCGCAGCGGCGGGTGGCCGGCGAGCGTGCCGGTGGCCGCGGCGTGCAGCACCCCGGCCAGCGGGGTCTCCAGCAGCGGCAGCACGACCTCGGTCTCGGGGTCGCCGAAGCGGGCGTTGAACTCGACCACCCGCACACCGCGCGAGGTCAGCGCCAGGCCCGCGTAGAGCAGCCCGCTGAACGGCTCGCCGCGGCGGCGCATCTCGTCGACGGTCGGCTGCAGCACGGTGGCCAGCACCTCGTCGACCAGGCCCGGCGGCGCCCAGGGCAGCGGGGCGTAGGCGCCCATCCCGCCGGTGTTGGGGCCGGCGTCGCCGTCGTCGCGGCGCTTGTGGTCCTGCGCGGGCAGCAGCGGCAGCACCGTCGTCCCGTCGGTGACGGCGAACAGCGACACCTCGGGGCCGTCGAGGTACTCCTCGACCAGCACCGCTCCCCCGGCGTCGAGCACCCGGTGCCCGTGGGCGACCGCGGCGTCCCGGTCGGTCGTGACGACGACGCCCTTGCCGGCGGCCAGCCCGTCGTCCTTGACCACGTACGGCGCGCCTGCCTCGTCGAGCGCCGTCTCCAGCTCGGCGGGCCCGCCGACGGGCCAGGAGCGGGCGGTCGGCACCCCGGCGGCGGCCATGACGTGCTTGGCGAAGGACTTGCTGCCCTCGATCTGCGCGGCCTGCTGCGACGGGCCGAAGCAGGCGACGCCGGCGTCGCGGACGGCGTCGGCGGCGCCGGCGACCAGCGGCACCTCGGGGCCGACGACGACCAGGTCGGCGGCCCAGCCGGTGGCCAGCGCGGCCACCGCCACCGGGTCGGCGACGTCGAGCGCGGCCTGCTCGGCGATGCGGGCGGTGCCCGCGTTGCCCGGCGCGCAGGCCAGCGCGGTCACCGCGGGGTCGGACTGCAGAGCGACGCACAGGGCGTGCTCCCGGGCACCGGAGCCGATCACGAGCACGCGCACGGACCGCGACCCTACCCATGGAGGACCCCGTCCTCCCCACCCCTCGCACGCTCGGGGCGGTGCCCTGGACGGGGCCTGCTACCGCACCCGGTTCGGCTGGGAGCGGTACGCCCGGTGCAGCGCCTTGACCCGCTGGTGCTCGGCGGCGCGGGCGCGGGCGTCGGCCCGCAGCAGCTGGCGGCGCGCCTCGGCCTGCAGCTTGCGCCAGCCCAGCAGGCGGCCCGGGTCGAGCCGGCCCTCGTCGATCGCCGCGGCGACGGCGCACCCGGGCTCGGTGCGGTGCTCGCAGTCGCGGAACCGGCAGTGGGCGGCCAGCTCGGCGACGTCGGCGTAGGCGGTGTCCACGCCCTCGTCGTCGTGGAGGCCGAGCTCGCGCATGCCGGGGGTGTCGACGAGCAGGCCGCCGCCGGGCAGGACGTGCAGCTCGCGGGAGGTGGTGGTGTGCCGGCCGCGGCCGTCGGCCTCCCGGATCTCCCGGGTGGGCGCCACCTCGCGGCCGGCCAGCGCGTTGGCCAGCGAGGACTTCCCGACGCCGGACGGCCCCACCATCGCCGCCGTCACGCCGGGCCCGAGCAGCGCCCGCAGCGCGTCCAGGCCCGCGCCGGTGCGCGCGCTGACGGCCAGCACCTGCGCGCCGACGGCGTCCTCGGCCACCTCCGCGACGGCGGCGGCCACGTCGTCGCACAGGTCGGCCTTGGTGAGGACGACGACCGGCGTCGCCCCGCTCCCCCACGCGACGGCGAGGTAGCGCTCGACGCGGCGGGCCCGGGTCGGGCCGGCGAGCGCGTCGACGACGAGGACCAGGTCCAGGTTCGCGGCGACGACCTGTGCGGCGGAGGTGCGCCCGGCGACCGTGCGGGTGAACGCCGAGGTGCGGGGCAGCAGCGCGACGGCGAGCTCCCCGCGCAGCGCCACCCAGTCGCCGACCGCGGGTGCCGCCACGCCGTCGGGGTCGTGCAGCGCGGCGGCGGGGTGCACGCGCCGCTCGCCGTCGGCGGTGAGCACGGTCAGCCGGCCGCGGTCGACCCGCGCCACCCGTCCGGGCTCGGTCCCCGGCGGGAGCTGCTCCAGACGCGCCCGGGACCAGCCGATCCCTGAGAGATGTGTCACGGGGTGGATGGTCCCGCGCAGGTCAGCGCGGTGTCCTCCCAATTCTCAGAGACTCGCCAGTCCGCGTTCGCCATCCCGACACCTCCGTCGGGTGTTCTGGATGGCATGCACGCGATCGAGTCGCTTGCGACTCCCGCCGTGGCCCGGTCCTCCCGTCCGCTCGTGGTGGGGCACCGCGGTGCCTGCGCCTACCGGCCGGAGCACACGATCGCCAGCTACGAGCTGGCCATCGACATGGGCGCCGACCTCATCGAGCCCGACATCGTCGTCACGAAGGACGGCGCGCTGATCGCGCGGCACGAGAACGAGCTGTCGCGCACCACCGACGTCGCCACCCGGCCGGAGTTCGCCGACCGCCGCACCACCCGCCGGGTGGGCCGCAAGCGGCGCACCGGCTGGTTCGCCGAGGACTTCACCCTCGCCGAGCTGCGCACCCTGCGCGCCGTCGAGCGGCGGCCGGACCTGCGCCCGCTCAACACCGCCTACGACGGCCAGTTCGGGGTCCTCACCCTCGAGGAGGTCGTGGAGCTGGCCCGCCGGCGGTCGACGCCGCTGCGGCAGGTGCGCGTGCTCGCCGAGCTCAAGAAGCCCAGCTGGTCGGCCGAGCGCGGCCAGCCGATGGTCGAGCTGGTCGCCGCCGAGCTGCGGCGGCTGGACGCGACCTCCCCGGACGGCACCGTCGTCGTCCAGTCCTTCGACGCCGCGGCCCTGCGCCGGCTGCGCGCCGACCTCGGGGACGACGGCCCGACCATGTTCCAGCTGGTCGACGTCACCGCCTGCGACGACCACCTGCTCACCAACGCCGGGCTGCGCGCGGTGTCCACCTACGCGCAGGGCATCGCGCCCTGCGTGGACCACGTCCTGCTGCGCGACGCCGACCAGCGGATGACCGGCGTGTCCGACCTGCTGCCCCGCGCGCACGCCGCCGGCCTCACGGTGGTCCCGTGGACGCTGGCGGCGGAGAACGAGTTCCTCCCGCTGCACCTGCGCAGCAGCGAGGACCCGGCCGCCCGGGGCGACGCGCTCGGGGCCGCGCGGCTGCTGCTCGCCCTCGGGGTCGACGGGATCATCACCGACAACCCCGACGTCGTCGTCGCCGCCCGCGCCGAGCTGGAGCAGACGGCCGCCCCCGCGATCGACACCGCGGTGGACACCGCCGCCTGACCGGAGCCGCCTGACCGGAGCCGCCCGACGGGGAGGCCCCCGCAGGGTCCCGCCGCGAGCCTGCGAGTGGCGGGGGCGGGGGGTCCTCCGTCAGTCGATCAGGTCGTGGACGACGACGTTCTCGTCACGGCCCGGGCCGACGCCGATCACGCTGATCCGCGCGCCGGAGAGCTCCTCGAGGCGGCGGACGTAGGCCTGCGCGTCGGCGGGCAGCTCGTCGAAGGAGCGGCAGTGCCGGATGTCCTCGGACCAGCCCGGCATCTCCTCGTACACCGGCTTCGCGTGGTGGAAGCCGGTCTGGGTCATCGGCATCTCCTCGTGCCGGACGCCGTCGACGTCGTAGGCGACGCAGATCGGCACCGTCTCCAGCCCGGAGAGCACGTCGAGCTTGGTGAGGAAGTAGTCGGTGATCCCGTTGACCCGGCTGGCGTAGCGGGCGACGACGGCGTCGAACCAGCCGCAGCGGCGGTCGCGGCCGGTGGTCACGCCGACCTCGCCGCCCTGCTTGCGCAGGTACTCGCCGTTGGCGTCGAACAGCTCGGTCGGGAACGGGCCCGAGCCCACGCGGGTCGTGTAGGCCTTGAGGATCCCGACCACCCGGGAGATGCGGGTGGGGCCGATGCCGCTGCCGGTGGCCGCGCCGCCCGCCGTCGGGTTCGACGACGTCACGAACGGATAGGTGCCGTGGTCGACGTCGAGCAGGGTGCCCTGCGAGCCCTCCAGCAGCACCCACTCACCGGCGTCGAGCGCGTCGGCGAGCATCAGCCGGGTGTCGGCGATGCGGCCCTTGAGCTGCTCGGCGTAGCCGGCGTACTCCTCGACCACCTCGTCGACGTCGATGGCCTTGCGGTTGTAGACCTTGACCAGGACCTGGTTCTTCTCGATCAGGGTGCCCTCAAGCTTCTGCCGCAGGATCGACAGGTCCAGCAGGTCAGCCACCCGGATGCCGGTGCGGGCGACCTTGTCGCCGTACGCGGGGCCGATGCCGCGACCGGTGGTGCCGATCTTGCGCTTGCCGAGGAACCGCTCGGTGACGCGGTCCAGCGCGCGGTGGTGCGGCATGATCAGGTGGGCGTCGGCCGAGATGACCAGCCGCGAGGTGTCGACCCCGCGCTCCTCCAGCCCCGCGAGCTCCCCGATGAGCACCTGCGGGTCGACGACGACACCGTTGCCGATGACCGGCGTGCAGCCCGGCGTGAGGATCCCCGACGGGATCAGGTGCAGGGCGTAGCGCTCGCCGTCGGGCGTGATGACGGTGTGCCCCGCGTTGTTGCCGCCCTGGTAGCGGACCACGTAGGGCACGCGCCCCCCGAGCAGGTCGGTGGCCTTGCCCTTGCCCTCGTCGCCCCACTGGGCGCCGATCAGCACGACTGCCGGCATCTCGCTGTCGTCCCCCTCAGGACTCGTCACCGGCGGTCGACCGGCTGGCAGGTGGCAGGGTATCGGCATGCCCCTCGTCGAGTTCGACCTGCGCGGTCTCGCGCCCGGACGGGCGCCCGAGCGGGCCGTCCTCGCCGAGGCGCCGGACGCGGACTCCCTGCTGGTGCGCGGCCCCGTGCCGGCGCTCGCGGGCGTGCTGGCCGTGCTGCACGCCGCCGGCCGGACGGCGGAGGTCCCGGTGTCCTGGGACCCCGCCGACGACAGCGCCTCCCGGGGGCTGGCCCGGGACCTGGGCATCGGCAGCGGCGGGGAGCGGGAGCTGTCGCTGGTCCGCGACGACCACGGCGGGGTGCTGCTGCAGCACGGCCGCTACGAGGCCGCCGAGAAGGGACGGCTGCCGCTGGCCGCGCGCCTGGGCGTGCAGGCCCACCACGACGACGCCCGGGTGGCCGACGGGATGGTGGCGCGGATCGACGTGCGGCCGGACTGGACCGCCGTCGACACGATCCGCGTCGTCGTCTCCCCGCAGCTGATGCGCCCGCCCCGGCGGAGCTCCGGCCGCGCGCTGCAGCTGGCCAGCGACCCGGCCCGGGTCACCCGCGACGGCGTCCCCTACCCGCGGCCGGTCTCCCGCTGGACCTGGTACGCCGACGACCGGGTGCGCTGGCGCCTGCGCCCCTGAGGGGGACGCGATCGCGGCCGCCGTCGTGGACACTGGAGGGACTCCAGACCGAGGAGGCCCTCCTGCGACCGTTCCCCCCGGTGGCCCGGTGACCGTCGACCGCCTGCCCGCGTTCCGCGTCGCCCCGCCGCGCCGGCGGCTGCTCGACCGGGCCCTCGCCCGGCCCAGCCTGGTCGCGGTGCTCGGGCTGGTGATCGTCCTCGTCCTGTTCGGGCTCCGGACACCCGACCTGCTCACGCCGGCCGGGCTGGGCGGGGTCCTCGACGCCGCGGCGCTGCTCGGCATCGGCGGCGTGGCGGTGGGCCTGCTCATGGTCGGCGGCCACTTCGACCTGTCGATCGGCACCGTCACCCTCGGCAGCGCCGTCCTCACCGCGCTGCTCGCCGGCCCCGCCGGGTGGGGCATCTGGCCCGCGCTGGCGACGTCGCTGGCCGCGGCCCTCGCCGTCGGGCTGGTCAACGGCTGGCTGGTGGTGCGCACCGGGCTGCCGAGCTTCCTGGCCACCCTCGCCACCGCGCTGGTGCTGCAGGGCACCACCCTGTCCGGCGTCCCGCTCGTCGCGGGCGCGCCGCGGATCAGCGGCCTGGACGAGGCGCCCGGCTGGTCCTCGGCGTCCGCCGTGTTCGGCGCCACCGCCGAGGTGGGCGGCGGCACCTTCCCGGTGTCGCTGCTGTGGTGGCTGGCCGTCACCGCGGGCGCCGGCTGGCTGCTGTGGCGGACGCGGTTCGGCAACGAGGTGCTGGCGATGGGCGGCTCCCGCCGGGCGGCCCGCGAGCTGGGCGTGCCGGTCCGCCGGACGACGCTGGTGCTCTACGCGCTCACCGCGACCGCGGGCTGGCTGCTCGGCACGCTGGCGCTGGTGCCGGCCGCGAGCGTCGGCGCCACCCCGGCCCTGGTGAGCGCCATCGACTACGTGGTGGTCGCGGTGATCGGCGGCTGCCTGCTGACCGGCGGGCAGGGGTCGATGGCCGGCGCCGCGGTCGGCGCGCTGCTCTACGCCGCCGCCCGCGAGGGCGTGGAGCTCGCCGGGTGGGACCCGCGCTGGTCGCAGGCGCTGCTCGGCGTCGTGCTGCTGGTCGCACTGCTGGTGGGAGGGGTGGTGCGCGCCCGGCTGCGGGCCGCGCCGCGCTCGTGACCGCCGTGCCACCGGTGCTGGAGCTGCGCGGGCTGAGCGTCCGCCACGGCGGCGTGCCGGCGCTGGACCGGGTCGCGGTCGCGCTGGAGGGCGGCCGCATCACCTGCGTGCTCGGCGAGAACGGCGCGGGCAAGTCGACGCTGGTGTCGGTGCTGTCGGGGCTGCGCCGGCACGACGAGGGGGAACTGCTCCTCGACGGCGTCCCGGTGCGCTTCCGCAGCCCCCGGGCGGCGCGGGCGGCGGGGATCGCCACGGTCTGGCAGGACCTCGCCGTCGCGCCGCTGCTGCCGGTGTGGCGCAACCTGTGCCTGGGCGCCGAGCCGACCCGCCGGCCGTGGCCGCTGCGCCGCCTGGACGTCGACGCCGCCCGGGAGACCACCGTGCGCGCCCTGGACCGCATCGGCGTCACCGGCATCGACCCCGACCAGCCGGTGAACACGCTCCTGCCGGGGTCGCGGCAGAGCCTGGCGATCGCGCGGGCGGTGCACTACGGCTCGCGGGCGCTGGTGATCGACGAGCCGACCGAGCCGATGACCATCGCCCAGCACACGCTGGTCGGGCAGGCGGTGCTCGGCGCGCGGGCGCAGGGGCTCGCCGTCGTCGTCGTCACCCACAACCCGCGCTACGCGCACCTGGTGGGCGACCGCTTCCTGCTGCTGGCACGTGGCCAGGTGGCCGGCGACCTCACCCGCGCCGACGTCGACGCCGACGACCTCACCCGGCTCATGGCCGGCGGTGAGGAGCTCACCGCGCTGACCACCCGCCTGCAGGAGCTGCACCCCGAGCTCGGCGACCGCTAGGCCGCCGAGCCCGGGGGTGGGTCAGGTGAAGAGGCTGACGCCGCCGGGGCCCACGAGCAGGCCCACGACGATCAGCACGATGCCCCAGAGCAGCTGCTTGCGGAGGATCGCGAAGATGCCGGCGACCACCAGGACGACGGCGAGGATCCAGAGGAGCGTTGCCACGGACACCTCCTGTGACGGGCGCCCCGGCGGGGCGCGCTGGTCACGGAGTGTTCTCCCGGCGAGGCCGCCCCGCCCGGTGAACGCAGTGGTGCGGGGGCGGCCTCACCCGTCACGGTGACCGTGGGTGATCCGGGCCGGGTCCCGGGGAAGGAGCCCGGGTCAGGGTGCGAGCGAGGGGTCGCAGTCGCGCAGCAGCTGGGTGCAGCGTTCCTGCTCGTCGGTCTCGCCGATCGCCTCGGCGGCGCGGGCGAGCACGGTGACGCAGCGCAGGAAGCCCCGGTTGGGCTCGTGCGACCACGGCACCGGGCCGTGGCCCCGCCAGCCGTTCTTCCGCAGCGCGTCCAGGCCGCGGTGGTAGCCGGTGCGGGCGTAGGCGTAGGCCTCGATGGTGCGGCCGTCCGCGAGTGCGGCCTCGGCCAGCGCCGCCCAGGCCGCGCTGGCCCGCGGGTGGCCGGCGGCGACCTCGGCGGGGTCCGTGCCGGCCGCCAGCGCGGCCTCCGCCTCGGGGTCGCCGGGCAGCAGCGTGGCCGGCGGCTCGCCGAGCAGGTTCTGGTGCGCGTGGGTCACGGCTCAGGCGCCCTGCGACTGGCCGGCCGACAGCAGGTCCTCGCACGCGGTGACGACGCGGGCGGCCATGCCGGTCTCGGCGGCCTTGAGGTAGCTGCGCGGGTCGTAGGTCTTCTTGTTGCCGACCTCGCCGTCGATCTTCAGCACGCCGTCGTAGTTGCTGAACATGTGCCCGGCGATCGGCCGGGTGAAGGCGTACTGGGTGTCGGTGTCGACGTTCATCTTCACGACGCCGTAGGACAGCGCCTCGCGGATCTCCGACTGCAGCGAGCCCGAGCCGCCGTGGAAGACGAAGTTGAACGGCTTGCCGCCGTCCCCGAGGCCGAACTCCTGCGACACGACCTCCTGGCCCTGCTTGAGGACCTCCGGGCGCAGCTTGACGTTGCCCGGCTTGTAGACGCCGTGGACGTTGCCGAAGGTCGCCGCCAGCAGGTAGACGCCGCGCTCCCCGAGGCCGAGCGCCTTGGCGGTGGCCACGAAGTCGCCGGGGGCGGTGTAGAGCTTCTCGTTGATCTCGTGGGCGACGCCGTCCTCCTCGCCGCCGACGACACCGATCTCCAGCTCGAGCACGATCTTGGCCGCCGCGGTCTTCTCGAGCAGCTCCTCGGCGATCTGGAGGTTCTCCTCCAGGTCGATCGCCGAGCCGTCCCACATGTGCGACTGGAACAGGGGCGCCTGGCCGGCGTCGACCCGGTCCTTCGACAGCGCGATCAGCGGCCGGACGTAGGAGTCCAGCTTGTCCTTGGGGCAGTGGTCGGTGTGCAGCGCGACGTTGACCGGGTACTTCTCGGCGACGACGTGCGCGAACTCGGCCAGCGCGACGGCGCCGGTGACCATGTCCTTGACCCGGGTGCCGGAGCCGAACTCCGCGCCGCCGGTGGAGAACTGGATGATGCCGTCGCTGCCCGCGTCGGCGAACCCGCGGAGGGCCGCGTTGATCGTCTCCGACGAGGTGCAGTTGATGGCCGGGTAGGCGAAGCCGCCCTCCTTCGCCCGGCTGATCATGTCGGCGTAGACCTCGGGGGTCGCGATGGGCATCGGGGCACTCCTGTCGATCGACGCTGGTCGGCGGTCAGTATCTCCCGGGCGCGGAACCCCCGACAGGCCCCCGTCTCAACCCCTGCGGCGCAGCACCTTGCCGGGGTTGAGCAGGCCGGCCGGGTCGAGGGCGTCCTTGATCCGGCGGTGTACGTCCAGCGACACCTCGCCGATCTCGCGCTCCAGCCACTCGACCTTGATCGAGCCGATGCCGTGCTCGCCGGTGACCGTGCCGCCCAGCGCCAGGCCCAGCTCCAGGACGTCGTCGAAGGCGGCGAACGCCCGCGCCCGCTGGTCGGGGTCGGTGGGGTCGAAGCAGACCGTCGGGTGCATGTTGCCGTCGCCGGCGTGCCCGACGACGCCGATGGTCAGTCCCCGCCGCACGGCGATGCCGTCGCAGCCGTCGAGGAACTCGGCGATCCGCGAGCGGGGCACGGCGACGTCGTCGATGAGCGTGCTGCCCAGCTGCTCGAGCGCGGGCAGCGCCATCCGGCGGGCGGCGAGCAGCAGGTCGCCCTCGGCGGGGTCGGCGGTGGTGTGCACGAGCTCCGCGCCGGCCTCGCGGCACAGCCGCGCCAGCACCTCGACCTCGGCGAGCGCCGCCTCTCCCCCGGCGTCGGACTGCGCGACGAGCAGGGCGTGCGCGGCCCGGTCGAGGTCGGCGTGCAGCAGGTCGTCGACGGCGCAGATGCAGGTGTTGTCCATGACCTCCAGCAGGCTGGGCACCAGCCCGGACGTCACCACCCGCTCGACCACCTGCCCGGTCTGCGCGGTGGTGGCGAAGGTGGCCACCAGGGTCACCGGCTGCTGCGGCGCCGGGCGCAGCGCGAGCGTGGCCTCGGTGATGACGCCGAGGGTGCCCTCCGAGCCCACGAACAGCCGGGCGAGGTCGTAGCCGGCGACGCCCTTGACCGTGCGGCGCCCGGTGCGCAGCACCCGCCCGTCGGCGAGGACCACCTCGAGGCCGAGCACGTAGTCGGTGGTGACGCCGTACTTCACGCAGCACAGGCCGCCGGAGTTCTGCGAGAGGTTGCCGCCGATCGTGCACCAGTCGTAGCTGGAGGGGTCCGGCGGGTAGAACAGCCCGGAGCCGGCGACGGCGTCGCGCAGCTGCTTGTTGACCACGCCGGGCTGGACGACGGCGAGCCGGTCGGCGGCGCTGACCTCCAGGACGGCGTCCATGCGGGTCATGACCATGGTGATCGCGCCGTCGACGGCGTTGCTCGCGCCGGCCAGCCCCGAGCCCGCGCCGCGCGGGACGACCGGGACGCCGTGCCGGGAGGCGACCCGCATGACCGCGGCGACGTCGTCGGTGCTCCGGGGGAGGACGACCGCGGCGGGGGTGCCGGCCTCGGCGAGCATCGCCTGGTCACGGGCGTAGGCGGCGGTGACGTCGGGGTCGGTGAGGACGCCGTCGCGGCCGAGCACGGCGGCGAGCTCGTCGACCCACGCGGTGGCGAGTGTGGTCACCGCCACACCGTACGGCCGATCCCGGGCACGTCCGCGGCGACGTCCCGTGCTCCTCCGCGGGAGTGCGCGGCTACGACAGGCCGAGGTCGGACAGCTCGAAGGCGGCGCGGTACTCCAGGCCGGCGGCCTCGACGGCGGCCCGCCCGCCGCGGTCGACGACCACCGCGACGGCGATGACCTCGGCCCCGGCCTCCTGCAGCGCCTCGACGGCGGTCAGCGGGCTGCTGCCGGTGGTGGAGACGTCCTCGACGACGAGCACCGCCCGCCCGGCGACGTCGGGCCCCTCGATCCGCCGCTGCAGCCCGTGCGCCTTGCCGGCCTTGCGGACCACGCACGCGTCGAGGAAGCCCTCGCCGTCGGCGGCGGCGTGCAGCATCGCCGTGGCGACCGGGTCGGCCCCGAGGGTGAGCCCGCCGACGACGTCGTAGCGCAGGTCGCGGGTGAGCTGGCGCATCACCCGCCCGACCAGCGGCGCGCCCTCGTGGTGGAGGGTCAGCCGGCGCATGTCGATGTACCAGTCGGCCTGGCGCCCGGAGGACAGCGTGACCCGCCCGTGGACGACGGCGAGGTCGACGACCAGCTCGAGCAGGCGGTCGCGGTCGGGCTGGGCAGCGGGCGCCGTCATGGAGGCGAATCTACGCACGGTTCCGGCCCGACTCCCGCGAGGGAACCGGGCCGGTGGCCGTCGCGCCTCAGCCCTGCGCGGGCGCCAGGACCTGGTCGACGACGTAGACGGTGGCGTTGGCGGTCTGCACGTTGCCGCAGATCACCGAGGCCGGGGTGCCGGTGACGGTCCGGGCGACGGTGAAGCTCTCGCCCGAGCCCTCGATGGTGACCTCGTCGCCGGCCACGGTGGTGTGCGTGCCGGCCAGCTGGTCCGGCGAGAGCCGGCCCGGGATGACGTGGTGGGTCAGGACCTGGGTCAGCATCGCCTGGTCGGCCAGCACGGCCTGCAGCTGGTCGGCCGGGATCGCCTCGAACGCCGGGTCGGCCGGGGCGATGACGGTGATGTCGTCGGTGGTGTTCAGCGTGTCCACCAGGTTGGCCTGGGTGACCGCCTGCACCAGCGTCGACAGCACCGGGTTGTTGCTGGCCGCGGTGGCCACCGGGTCGTCGGTCATGCCGGCGAAGCTGCCCTCGCCGTCGGCCGGGACCGAGGAGCAGGCGGCCCCGAAGGGCTCGTCGGACGCCGGCTCGGCCATCGGGCTGCTGCTCCCCGTCGAGTCGGCGCCGTCCGCCGCCGGCGAGCTGCTGGCGGAGGGCGGGCTGTCGGAGGCCGCGCCGGTGTCCTCCGAGCCGCAGGCGCTCAGGGTGACCGCGAGGGTCGAGGCGGAGGCCAGCAGGAGGCCGCGGGTCAGGGTGCTCTTCACGGGGTGTGCTCCTCGGTCGTCGGTCCATGGTCCCCCGGCCCGTTCGAGGGGTCGGGAGAGGCGTCTGCGGCCGGGTGGCCGAGACGGGCTCTGGGGTGTGCCGGGTGCCGCCCCGCGGGGCGGGGGCCGCTAGGTCGCGATCACCCGGATGGAGTGCAGGCCGCTGGCCCCGTTCGGGAAGGGCCGGGCGCGTTCCCCGGTCTGCACCTCGCCGTCGGCCGTGGTGGCCCGGACGGTGAGCTGGTAGGAGCCGGGGGCGAAGTCGAAGGGCAGCCGCCACTGCCGCCACACGTCGGCGTCCACCGCCGGGGCGAGCTCGGCCTCCCGCCACTCGCCGTCGTCGACCCGGACCTCGACCCGGGCGATGCCGCGGGTCTGCGCCCAGGCGACGCCGGCGATCGGGCGCCGGCCGGCCCGGAACCGGCGCAGGGGGGCCGGGGTGTCGATCCGGGAGGCCACCTTGACCGGGCCCTGGGCGGCCCAGTCGCGCTGGACCCAGTAGGCGTCGAAGGCGTCGTAGGTGGTGGCCTCGATCGAGGTCATCCACTTGCAGGCGGAGACGTAGCCGTACAGCCCGGGGATGAGCATCCGGACCGGGAAGCCGTGCTCGACCGGCAGCGGCTCGCCGTTCATCCCGAAGGCGATCATCGCGTCCTCGACCTGCAGCGCCGCGCGGGTGGGCGCGCCGATGGTCATGCCGTCGGCCGAGCGGCAGACCAGCTGGTCGGAGCGGTCGGAGACGCCGTTCTCGCGGAGGAGGGCGCCGAGCGGGACGCCGGTCCAGCGCGCGGTGCCGGCCAGGCCGCCGCCGACCTCGTTGGAGACGCAGGTGAGCGTGACGTCGCGCTCGACGACGTCGTCGCGGTCGAACAGGTCGGCGAGCGTGTACGTGCGCGGGGAGTCGAACATCCCGGTCAGCTCGAGCCGGTAATCGGCGGGGCGGATCTGCGGGACGGTGATCGCGGTGTCCACCCGGTAGAAGTCGCGGTTGGGCGTGAACAGCGGCGTCAGCCCCTCGACGCGCTCGGCGAGGTCGGCGCCCGGGGGCAGCGCGGCGGCCGGGGACGACGGCGTCGGGAGGGTGAGGTCTCCGCGGGCACCGCTGACGTCGAACCGACGCTGCAGCAACCGCCCGCCGCCGCCGGCGACCGCGGCCGCGCCCAGGGCGGCGGCGCCGGTGAGGACGAAGCGGCGGCGGTCCATGCCGGCGCCCTGGCGGTCGGCCGTCGGCGGCGCGCCGGGCCGCCGGTCCGTGACCGCCTCGTCGTCACTCCGGGGGGCCGGCACGGTCAGCGGGGCCACCAGCAGGAGGAGGGCGACGACGCCGGCCCCCGCGCCCACGACGGAGGGCAGCGCGTCCAGCGGGCCGCCCGCGGGCCGGGTGGCCGCGGCGAGGGCGCCGACGGCGCCGAACAGCGCGATCCCCGCCACGCCGGTCCGCCGGGAGCGCAGCGACACCAGCCCGACGAGCACCGCGTACAGCCCGACGAGGACCAGCGTGCCGACGACGAGGGCGACCTTGTCGTCCTCGCCGAACGTCGCGACGGCGAACTGCTTCACCGGCTCGGGGACCAGGGTGATGACCGTGTCGCCGACCGCCACGACCGGCGAGGACGCCGGCCCCACGGACGCGGCGACCAGCTCGGCCACGCCCAGCGCGACCGCGGCGGCCGGCAGCCCGGCGAGGGCGGCGAGCAGCCGGCGCGTGCCGCGGCCGGCGGGGCGGGCGGCCCCGTCCGGCCCGGTGGCCGGCGCGGGGGCCTGCTCGGTGGTGGTCACGTCCGGCGTTCGGGCCGGCCGGGCGAGCGGTTCACCACCGGAGGTGACGAGATGATGACGAGATCTGATCGCGTGCGACGGATCAGCGTCCCTGTGCCCGCCGCCAGCCCTGGTAGCGGTACCAGGCGCTGGCCGGCTTCTGCGCCAGCGCCACGATGCCGACCACGGTGAGCAGGAGCGAGGCGAGGGACAGCACCGTCAGCAGGCCCGAGACGGTCGGGGCACCGCCGCCGAGGAAGCCGACCAGCGAGCCGGCCACGCCCAGGCCGCCCAGCACCCAGAGCACGATCCGCGCCCAGTTGCGGCCCTTCCACGCGAACCACAGGAACAGGACCTGCAGCGCCACCAGGACCAGCGCGAAGCCGGCGCCGGCGACCAGGGCGGCCCGCGCCGCCGACTCGCTGATCGCGACGTCGGGCGAGGCGGCCTGCACCTGCGCGATGAAGCCGTCCACGTCCGCGAACGTGACCAGGGCGTTCACCAGGCCCAGGACGAGCGTGGCCGCGAAGGCGCCCACGCCCAGCACCACGGCCGAGGGGCGCTCGACCGGGGCGGGCGCGCCGAAGCCGTCGGGCGCCGCCGGCGCGGACGCGTACCCGCCGTGGGCGCCCTGCCCGTGGGGGCCCTGGCCGTACGCGCCCTGGTCGTACGCGCCCTGGCCGTACGCGCCCTGGCCGTAGGGGTCCTGCCCCGGCTGGTCCCAGCCCTGCGGGCCCTGTCCTGCGGTCATGTCCGTCCTCTCCCGTGGCGGTCGCCCGCGCATCATGATCGACGGGCCGCCGTCCGGCCACCCCCGGGCGCGCAGCGCGCCCGGCCGGCGGTCAGCGGGCGGACGACCGCCGGCGCTCCCCCTCGGCCCGGTACCACTCGGAGGCCGGCCGCAGGGCGAGCGCGACGAGCCCGACCGCGCTGATCAGGGTGATGAACACCGACAGC
The DNA here is from genome assembly GCF_042654585.1 of Geodermatophilus arenarius. Taxonomy (NCBI): domain Bacteria; kingdom Bacillati; phylum Actinomycetota; class Actinomycetes; order Geodermatophilales; family Geodermatophilaceae; genus Geodermatophilus; species Geodermatophilus arenarius. The sequence goes on along the minus strand of NZ_JBHSGR010000022.1, from coordinate 64,490 downwards.
GACCCGAGGAACCCCGAGCCGGTCGCCCCGGGACCGGTGAGGCCGGACAGCCCGCCGAGGACGTTGACCGCACCGAGGACCTGGAGCACCACCCGCGCCCAGTTGCGCCCGGTCCAGGCGAACCGGATGACCAGCGCCTCCAGGGCCACCAGCACCGCCCCGAAGCCCGCGCCGACCCAGAACGCGGCCCGCGCCGTCGACTCGGGGACCTCGGCCCCCGCGGCGGCCTGCACCTCCGCGACGATCCCGTCGACGTCGGACAGCGTGACCCCCGAGGACACCAGGCCGAGGATCAGCGCGGCCATGAACGCGCCGATCCCCACCCGCACCGCGACCGGTCGCTCGGCCGGCGGCCGGGGCTCGGCGCCGGGCGCCGACGGCGCGTTCCCGTAGCCCGGGAGTCGTCCTCCCCGTTCCTCGGTCACGTCGTCCCCTTCCTCTCCTCGACGTCCTGCCGCCATCGTGCCCGTGCCGTGCGCGGCGCCTCCCCGCATCCCGCCCCCGGGGACGCGACGGGCCCGCCGCCCCGAGGGACGGCGGGCCCGGGTGAGGAGCTCCTCGCGTCAGCCGCGGCGGACGGTGAGGCCCTCCTCTGCCAGGTCGTCCGGCGCGTCGACGACGACCTCGTCGCCGTCGCGGATGTCCCCGGCCAGCAGCGCGCGGGCCAGCGGGTCGCCGATCGCCGACTGCACCAGGCGGCGCAGCGGGCGGGCGCCGTAGACCGGGTCGAACCCGTTGAGCGCCAGCCACTCGCGGGCGGCGTCGGTGACGGTCAGCGTCAGCCGGCGGGCGGCCAGCCGGCGGGCGAGCACGCCCACCTGGATCTCGACGATCCCGGCCAGCTCCTCGCTGCCCAGCGCCCGGAACACCACGACGTCGTCGAGGCGGTTGAGGAACTCCGGCTTGAAGTGCGACCGGACGACGTCCATGACCGCGGAGCGCCGCGCCTCCTCCGGCAGCGACTGGTCGGCGATCAGCTGCGAGCCGAGGTTCGAGGTCAGGATCAGGATGGTGTTGCGGAAGTCCACCGTCCGCCCCTGGCCGTCGGTGAGCCGGCCGTCGTCGAGGACCTGCAGCAGCACGTCGAAGACGTCGGGGTGGGCCTTCTCCACCTCGTCGAGCAGCACGACGGTGTAGGGCCGCCGCCGGACCGCCTCGGTGAGCTGGCCGCCTGCCTCGTAGCCGACGTAGCCCGGAGGGGCGCCGACCAGCCGGGCCACCGAGTGCTTCTCGGAGTACTCGCTCATGTCGATGCGGACCATCGCCCGCTCGTCGTCGAACAGGAACTCCGCCAGCGCCTTCGCCAGCTCGGTCTTGCCGACGCCGGTGGGGCCGAGGAACAGGAACGAGCCGGTGGGCCGGTCGGGGTCGGCGATGCCCGACCGCGCGCGGCGGACGGCGTCGGAGACGGCGCGGACGGCGTCGGGCTGGCCGACGACCCGCCTGCCGAGCTCGTCCTCCATCCGCAGCAGCTTCGCCGTCTCCCCCTCGAGCAGCCGGCCGGCGGGGATGCCGGTCCAGGCCTGGACGACCTCGGCGATGTCGTCGGGGCCGACCTCCTCCTTGAGCATGGAGGCCTGGGCGGCCACCGACTCCTCGGCCGCGGCGAGGTCCTTCTCCAGCTGCGGCATCACGCCGTAGCGGAGCTCGGCGACGCGGGCGAGGTCGCCCTCGCGCTCGGCGCGCGCGGACTCGGTGCGCAGCCGCTCCAGCTCCTCCTTGAGCTGCTGGATGCGGACGATCGCGCCCTTGTCCTGCTGCCAGCGCGCGGTCAGCTCGGCGAGCTCCTGGCGCCGGTCGGCGAGGTCGGCGCGCAGCGCGGCCAGCCGGTCGAGCGAGGACGGGTCGTCCTCCTTCTCCAGCGCCATCTCCTCGATCTCCATGCGGCGCACGGCGCGCTCGACCTCGTCGACCTCCACCGGGCGGCTGTCGATCTCCATGCGCAGCCGGCTGGCCGCCTCGTCGACCAGGTCGATCGCCTTGTCGGGGAGGAAGCGGGCCGTGACGTACCGGTCCGACAGCGTGGCGGCGGCGACGATCGCGGCGTCGGTGATCCGGACGCCGTGGTGCACCTCGTAGCGCTCCTTGAGCCCGCGCAGGATGCCGATCGTGTCCTCGACCGAGGGCTCGCCGACGAAGACCTGCTGGAAGCGGCGCTCCAGCGCCGGGTCCTTCTCGATGTGCTCGCGGTACTCGTCGAGCGTGGTCGCGCCGACCATGCGCAGCTCGCCGCGGGCGAGCATCGGCTTGATCATGTTGCCGGCGTCCATGGCCGAGTCGCCCGTGGCGCCGGCGCCGACGATGGTGTGCAGCTCGTCGATGAAGGTGACGACCTGCCCCTCGGACTCGGCGATCTCCTGCAGGACGGCCTTGAGCCGCTCCTCGAACTCGCCGCGGTACTTGGCGCCGGCGACCATGCTCGCCAGGTCCAGCGCCATCAGCCGCTTGCCCTTGAGGCTCTCGGGGACGTCGCCGGCCACGATCCGCTGGGCCAGGCCCTCGACGATCGCCGTCTTGCCGACGCCGGGCTCGCCGATGAGGACCGGGTTGTTCTTGGTGCGGCGGGAGAGCACCTGCACGACGCGGCGGATCTCGGTGTCCCGGCCGATGACCGGGTCGATCTTCCCCTCGCGGGCGCGCTCGGTGAGGTCGACGGCGAACTTCTCCAGCGCCTGGAAGGTGCTCTCGGGGTCGGCCGTGGTGACCCTGCGGTTGCCGCGGACGGTGCGGAAGGCGGCCAGCAGCGCGTCGCGGGTGGCACCGGCGCTGGTGAGCACCGTGCCGGCCTCGCCCCCGGAGCCGGCCAGGCCGACCAGCAGGTGCTCGGTGGAGACGTACTCGTCGCCCAGCGCGCTGGCCTGCTCGCCGGCGGCGTTGACCACCCGCAGCAGCTCACGCGACGGCGACGGCGCGGCGACGGTGGCGCCGCTGACGCTCGGCATGCGGCGCAGGGCGGCCTCGGCCTTGGCCCGGACGTCGGCCGGGTCCGCTCCGGTGGCGGTCAGCAGCGGGCCGGCGATGCCGTCGCTCTGCTGCAGCAGCGCCACGAGCAGGTGCAGCGGCTCCAGCGCCGCCTGCCCCCGGTCGACCGCCAGCCGCTGGGCGGCCGCGAACGCCTCCTGCGAACGGGTGGTCAGCTTGCTCTCCATGGTCGGTGCGCTCGGTCCTCTCCTGGGCGTGCCGGGGTCCCGGCGGGGGATCCTGTCGTCCGGTGCAACGGACCAGGGGTTGAGTCTGTTCCGCTCAACTTGCCTCGTGGGGCAGGAGGTGGTCGAGGAGGCGCCCCGAGGGGTTGACATCCGGCACAACTGCATGCCACGCGACCGGATGGTCCCTACACTCAAGGCATGACGACCACCGGAGACCCGCGCCGCCCTGCCCCGAGCGTGGCTCTGGACGATCAGCTGTGCTTCGCGCTGTACGCAGCGTCCCGCGCGATGACCGCCCGGTACCGGCCGATGCTCGAGGAGCTGGGGCTCACCTATCCGCAGTACCTGGTGATGATGCTGCTCTGGGAAGAGGACCACCAGACCGTCGGCCAGCTCGGCGCCCGCCTGGCGCTCGACAGCGGCACCCTGTCCCCCCTGCTCAAGCGGCTCACCGCGGCCGGGCTGGTCACGCGCCACCGCCGCGTGGAGGACGAGCGGTCGGTGGCCATCGCCCTCACCGACACCGGCCGGGCCCTGCGCGACAAGGCCTTCGCCATCTCGCAGGACATGATCTGCGCGCTCGACCTGGACGTGGAGTCCTTCTCCGACCTCAAGCAGACGCTCAACGTGCTGACCCAGCGGGTCACCGAGGCGCCGCGCGCCGTGTGACCCGGGCGGTGGGTTGCCCGCAACCCGCCGGGGTAGGGCCGCGGGGTCCCGCGCGCCGGCGAGACGACGCCGGCGCGCCCCTCGACCGGAAGGCAGCCCGATGCCCACCCGCACCGCCCGCACCGCCTGGAACGGCACCCTCCAGGACGGATCCGGCCAGGTCGAGCTGTCCAGCTCGAAGCTCGGCACCTTCGACGTGAGCTGGCCGAAGCGGACCTCCGACGAGGCCGGCGGCTCCACCAGCCCCGAGGAGCTCGTCGCCGCGGCCCACTCCGCCTGCTTCTCGATGGCCCTGTCGAACGAGATCGCGAAGGCCGGCGGCACGCCGCAGTCGCTCGAGGTCACGGCCGACGTCACGCTCGGCCTCCAGGACGGCGCCACGATCACCGGGATCAAGCTCACCGTGCGCGCCGAGGTCGACGGCCTCGACGCCGACGGGTTCGAGAAGGCCGCGCAGGCGGCGAAGGTCGGCTGCCCGGTCAGCAAGGCGCTCGCCGCCGTCGACATCACGCTGGACGCCCAGCTGGACTCCTGACCCCGGGACGCACGACGGCCCGCTCCCCAGCTGGGGAGCGGGCCGTCGTGCGTTCTGTCAGCGGGCGGTGCCGACCGCCTCGTCCTCGGCGGGCGCGGGGCGGGACTCGCGGGCCAGCCGCTCCTCGCCGCTCTCGGTGCGCAGGGCCACCTCGCGGATGAGCAGGATGGCCGCGACGGCGACCACCGCGATGACCGCGGAGACGAGGAAGACCCGGCCGGTCGCGTCGCCGTAGGAGACCCGGATGAGCTCCTGGATGGCCGGCGGCGCGTCCGCGAGGCTCGCCAGGCCGACGCCGCCCGAGCCGCCGCCGGCCGCGGCCGCCTCCGGCGGCAGGCCCGCGGTGATCAGGTCGGTCACCCGGTTGCTGAGCACCGCGCCGAGCACGGAGACGCCGACGGTGCCGCCGAGGCTGCGGAAGAACGCCACCGCCGACGACGCCGCGCCGAGGTCGCTCGCGGCCACGGTGTTCTGCACCGCGAGGACCAGGTTCTGCATGGTCATGCCGATGCCGACGCCGAGGACGAACAGGAAGACGCCGAGCAGGACCATGTCCGTCTCGTGGTCGACGGTCGCCAGCAGGCCGAACCCGGCGACGACGAGCAGCGACCCGGCCACCAGGAACCGCTTCCACCGGCCGTGTCGGGTGATGAGGATGCCCGAGACGGTGGAGGAGACGAGCAGGCCGCCGACCATGGGGATCGTCAGCAGGCCGGCCGCCGTCGGCGAGTAGCCGCGGGAGATCTGCAGGTACTGGCCGAGGAAGACGGTGGACCCGAACATCGCCACACCGATCGCGACGCTGGCCACGATGGCGAGGGTCGTGGTCCGGTCGCGGAACAGCCGCAGCGGGACGATCGGCTCGGGCGCCCGCAGCTCGGTCACGACGAAGGCGACGACGGCGAGCGCGCTGCCGCCCAGGAACAGCGCCGTCTCGACCGAGGCCCACGCGAACCGGTCGCCGGCGAGGGTGACCCAGATGAGCATCGCGGAGACGCCCGCGGTGAGGAACGCGGCGCCGAGGTAGTCGATGCGGACCCGGCGCCTGGTCACCGGCAGGTGCAGCGTGCGCTGCAGCAGCACCAGCGCCACGGCGGCGAAGGGCACGCCGACGTAGAAGCACCAGCGCCAGCCGAGCCAGCTGGTGTCGACCAGCAGGCCGCCGAGCAGCGGGCCGCCGACGGTGGCCACGGCCATGACCGCGCCGAGCAGGCCCGAGTACCGGCCGCGCTCGCGGGGGCTGATCATCGCGGCCATCGCGATCTGCACCAGCGCCTGCAGGCCGCCGAGACCCAGGCCCTGGAGCACGCGCCAGCCGATGAGCGTGCCCACCGACTGGGACAGGCCGGCGAGCATCGAGCCGACGATGAAGACGACGATCGACAGTTGGATCAGCAGCTTCTTGCTGAACAGGTCGGCGAGCTTGCCCCAGATCGGCGTGGACGCCGTCGAGGCGAGCAGGGTGGCGGTGACGACCCAGGTGTACTGGCTCTGGCTGCCCCGCAGGTCGGTGATGATCGTGGGCAGGGCGTTGGAGACGACGGTCGAGGACAGGAACGCCACGAACATCGCCAGCAACATCCCCGAGAGGGCCTCGAGGATCTGCCGGTGCGTCATGCGGCCCTGCTGCTCGGCGGGCGCCTCCGCCGCCGGGGCGGCGACGGCGGGCTCGCGGGTGGTGGTCACGGTGCTCCTGGTCGGTGCGGGATCGGGTGCGGACGGCGGCCCGGACGGGCGGGCGGTGGTCACGAGGCGGCCCCGACGGCGTGCGGGGAGCCGGCGTGCGGCGAGCGGGCGGGCGGCGGCGCGGCGCGGTCGAGGTCGTCGGCCAGCCGCTCGAGCAGCTCGGTGAGCCGGTGGGCGTCGGCCTCGTCCCAGCCGGCCAGGGCCCGGGTGGCCCACTCCGAGCGCAGCGCGCGGGTCTGGGCCAGGGCGGTGACGCCCGCGGCGGAGACCCGGATGAGGCTGGCGCGGCCGTCGTGCGGGTCGGGCCGGCGCTCGACGAGGCCGGCCCTCTCGAGGGCGGCGACCTGGCGGCTGGCGACCGAGACGTCGACGCCGGCCTGCGCGGCCAGCGCGCTGCAGCGCTGCTCGCCGTCGCGCTCGAGCGGGACGAGCAGCGCCCAGCCGAAGGAGGGCAGCTCTCCGTAGACGGAGTCCGCGGCCCGGCCGGACACGTGCCGGCCGGCCCGGACGAGGCGCGCGATGCCGGCGGTGAGCCGCTCGCGCGTCCGGGAGGTGATGGGCATGGCGACCTCGTGGACAAGGTGATTGCAGACCACAACCATACGTCCGGTTGGTTGCTGTCTACAACCTCCTACCCGCCCGGCGTGTTCCCCGACACGACGACGGCGCCCGGACCGCGGGGGTCCGGGCGCCGTCGTGGCGTGGTGCGGGAGGGTCGGGGTCAGGACGCGGGGACCGCGGCGTCCCCCGCCTCGCGGGCCTCGCCGAGCCGGTTGAACCGGGCCAGCAGCTCACCGAGCTGGGCGACGTCCTCGGCCGGCCAGCCGGACAGGTCGGCCTCCCAGCGCGCCCGGCGGGCGTCGCGGATGCGGGCGAGCCGGGCCGCGCCCTCGGGGGACGGGGTGAGCACCTGCGCCCGCCCGTCGGCGGGGTCGGGCTCGCGGTCGACCATGCCGAGTGCCACGAGGGAGGCCACCTGGCGGCTGACCGTGCTCTTGTCGAGGCCGAGCCGGGCGACCAGGTCGCTGGCGCGCAGCGGGCCGGCGTCGGCCAGCAGCGCGAGCAGGCCGTAGGCCGCGCCGTCGAGGTCGGGGTGCAGCTCGCGGGCGAGCCGGGCCGAGATGGCCCGCGACCGGCGCAGCAGCAGGCCGATCTCGCGCTCCAGCCGCACGAAGGACTCGTGCTGCTGCTCCCGGCGCGCGCTCGTCACGTCTCCCTGGACGACGACGGCGCCGCCGGGGTTCCCGCTCACCGCTGCGCCTCCCTCGGGCGCCAGACGACCAGCGCGGACGTGTGCTGCCGCCGCACCGGCACGAGGTCGGTGCCGACCAGGTCGCGGCCGTAGCCGCTGCGCATCGCCGTCTCCGCGGCGATCCGCCGGTGCTCGGACTCCTCGAGCTCGGCGACCAGCTCGTGCACGCGCTGCTGCAGCGCCTCGACCTGGGACTCCAGGTCGATGATCCGCTTGATGCCGGCCAGGTTGACGCCGTCCTCCTGGGACAGCCGCTGGACCTCGCGCAGCAGCGCGACGTCGCGCGGGCTGTAGCGCCGCCCGCCGCCCGCCGTGCGGCCCGGGGTGACCAGGCCGAGCCGGTCGTACTGGCGCAGCGTCTGGGCGTGCATGCCGGCCAGCTGCGCGGCCACGGAGATCACGAAGACCGGCGCGTCGTCGGCGACGGCGCGGCTCGCGTCGGCGCGCTCCCGGCCCTCGGTCCCCGCGGCGCTCACCGGGTGCTCCCGCGCTCGGCGTTGCGCTGGGTGGCCGCGGTGATCTGCGGGCGCGGGTCGCCCAGTTCGGCGTCGAGGGTCTTCACCGCCCGCTCGGCCTCGGCCGAGAGCCGCTGCGGGACGGCGACCTCCACGGTCACCAGCAGGTCGCCGTTGCGGCCGCGGCCGGGCACGCCCCGGCCCCGGACCCGCAGCGTGCGGCCGCTCGCCGTGCCGGCGGGCACCTTGAGCGTGACGTTGCCGTCCAGGGTCGGCACGGTCAGCGTCGTGCCGAGGACCGCCTCGGGGAAGGTGACCGGCACGGTGAGGGTGATGTCGTCGCCCTTGCGGCCGAACAGCTCGTGGTCGCTGACGTGCACGACCACGAACAGGTCGCCGGCGGGGCCGCCCCGCCGTCCCGGCGCGCCCTTGCCGGCCAGCCGGATCCGCTGCCCGTCCTTGACGCCGGCCGGGATCCGCACGGTGATCGTGCGGGTCTGGGTGGTGACGCCGTCGCCCTGGCAGGTCGGGCACGGGTCGTCGACCACCTGGCCGGTGCCGCGGCAGTTGCGGCACGGCTCGGAGAAGGCGAACGCGCCCTGGCTGCGGCTGGTGACCCCGGCGCCGCCGCACACCTCGCAGGTGTGCGGCGAGGTGCCCGGGCGGGCGCCGCTGCCGGAGCAGGTCGGGCAGGTGCCCGGGCTCTGCATCCGCAGCGGCACGGTGACACCGAGGACGGCCTCCTCGAAGGAGAGGGTGGCCTCGGTCTCGACGTCCTGCCCGCGGGCCGGCCCGGACGCCGCCTGGGAGCGGGCCCGGGCCGAGCCCGGTGCGGCACCGCCGAAGAGGTTGCCGAACAGGTCGCCGAGCCCGCCGCCCCCGCCGCGCGTCCCGGCGCCCCCGGCTCCGCCGAAGAGGTCGCCCAGGTCGAACGGCTGGCCGCCGCCGGTCCCGCCGGGGAAGCCCCCGGGGAACCCGGCACGCGCCCCGGCGCCGCCGGAGCCGAACAGCCGGCGGGCGTCGTCGTACTCGGCCCGCCGCTTGGGGTCGGACAGCACGTCGTAGGCCTCGGAGACCTCCTTGAAGCGCGCCTCGGCCTGCGTGTTGCCCGGGTTCTTGTCCGGGTGCAGGTCGCGGGCGAGCTGGCGGTAGGCCTTCTTGATCTCCGCGGCGTCAGCGCCCTGGGAGACGCCCAGCGCGGCGTAGTAGTCCTTCTCGATGAAGTCCCGGGTGCTCATCGGACGCCTCCTCTCTGCGTCTGGTGGCGGCCGGTCAGCCGGCGGCCGGGGTCTCCCCCGGCACGCCGCCGCCGGTCGCCTCCTGCTCGGGGGCGTCCGCGGCGCCGCCCGCGGGCTCGGTCACGGACACCATGGCCGTGCGCAGCACGCGGTCGCCCCGGCGGAAACCCTGCCGCAGGACCGTCGTCGCGGTGGGCACCGTGACGTGGTCGGACGTGTCGTGCAGGACGGCCTCGTGCAGCGACGGGTCGAACGGGTCCCCCGCGACGCCGAAGGCCTCCACGCCCAGGCCGTCGAGCAGCCCGAGCACGCGGTCGGCGACCACCTTGAAGGCGCCGGTCAGGTCGCCGTGGTCCCGGGCCCGCTCGATGTCGTCGACGATCGGGAACAGCTGGGCGGCGAAGCGCTCGGCCGCCTGGTCGACGACCAGCTGCCGGTCCCGGTCGACCCGCCGCCGGTAGTTGGCGTACTCGGCGGTGACCCGCTGCAGGTCCTCGGTGCGCTCGGTCAGCTGGCGCGACAGGTCGCCGTCCGCGGCGCTGTCGACGACCGGCGCCGCCGGGGCCTCCGGGGCGGCGGTCTGGTTCTCGGTCATCTGCTCCCCTGGCGATGGGTGGGCCGGTGTCTGTGCCGGAGCCGGGCGGGGCGGGACGCCGGCCGGCTGCTCGCCGGCCGGCGTCCGCACCTCACCGCTGACGGGGTCGATCCGCCGCTTGTCCCGGATCACGACCCGCGGCTGCTCGTCCCCCTGGCTCATCGGCGGTCGGTGTCCTCGTCGACGATCTCGGCGTCGACGACGTCGTCGTCGCCGGACGGGGCCGACGCGCCGAACCCGTCACCCGAGGCGCCCGCGGCACCGGCACCGGCGCCGGCGCCGTCACCCGCCTGGGCCTGCTGGGCGTAGAGCGCGCCGCCGACCTCCTGCGAGACGCGGGCGACCTTCTCCTGCGCCGACTTGATCGCGGCGATGTCCGAGCCGCCGAGGGCGGAGCGCAGCTCGGTCAGGGCCTCGCCGAGCTCCTCCTTCTTGTCGGCCGGGATGCGCTCGCCGTTCTCCGCGAGGAACTTCTCGGTCTGGTACTGCAGCGACTCCGCCAGGTTGCGGGTCTCGGCCTCCTCGCGGCGGCGCTTGTCCTCCTCGGCGTGGGCCTCGGCGTCGCGCATCATCCGCTCGATGTCCTCCTTGGGGAGGGCCGAGCCGCCGGTGATGGTCATCGACTGCTCCTTGCCCGTGCCCAGGTCCTTGGCGGACACGTGCACGATGCCGTTGGCGTCGATGTCGAAGGCGACCTCGATCTGCGGGACGCCGCGCGGCGCCGGCGGCAGACCGGTCAGCTCGAACATGCCGAGCTTCTTGTTGTACATCGCCATCTCGCGCTCGCCCTGGAACACCTGGATCTGCACGGACGGCTGGTTGTCGTCGGCCGTCGTGAAGATCTCGGAGCGCTTGGTCGGGATCGTGGTGTTGCGCTCGATGAGCTTGGTCATGATCCCGCCCTTGGTCTCGATGCCGAGGGACAGCGGGGTGACGTCGAGCAGCAGGACGTCCTTGACCTCGCCCTTGAGGACGCCGGCCTGCAGGGCGGCGCCGATGGCGACGACCTCGTCCGGGTTGACGCCCTTGTTGGGCTCCTTGCCGCCGGTCAGCTCGCGGACCAGGTCGGTGACGGCCGGCATGCGGGTCGAGCCACCCACCAGGACGACGTGGTCGATCTCGCCGACGGAGATGCCGGCGTCGCGGATCGCCTGGTTGAACGGCGCGCGGGTGCGGTCGAGCAGGTCCTGGGTGAGCCGCTGGAACTCGGCGCGGGTCATCGTGACGTCGAGGTGCAGCGGGCCCTCGGCGCCGGCGGTGATGTAGGGCAGGTTGACGTTGGTCGACTGCGCGCCGGACAGCTCGATCTTGGCCTTCTCGGCGGCCTCGCGGAGGCGCTGCATGGCCAGCTTGTCCTTGGACAGGTCGATGCCGTTCTGGGCGTTGAACGTCTGCACCAGGTGCTTGACGATCCGCTCGTCCCAGTCGTCACCGCCGAGGTGGTTGTCACCGGCGGTGGCCTTCACCTCGATGACGCCCTCGCCGATCTCGAGCAGCGAGACGTCGAACGTGCCGCCACCGAGGTCGAAGACGAGGATCGTCTGCTCGGTCTCGCCCTTGTCCAGGCCGTAGGCCAGCGCGGCCGCGGTCGGCTCGTTGACGATGCGCAGGACGTTGAGGCCCGCGATCTCACCGGCCTCCTTGGTGGCCTGGCGCTGCGCGTCCTCGAAGTAGGCGGGGACGGTGATGACGGCGTCGGTGACCGTCTCGCCCAGGTAGGTCTCGGCGTCCCGCTTGAGCTTCTGCAGGATGCGGGCGCTGATCTCCTGCGGCGTGTAGCGCTTGCCGTCGATCTCGCCGGTCTGCCAGTTGGTGCCCATGTGGCGCTTCACCGACCGGATGGTCCGGTCGACGTTGGTGACCGCCTGGTTCTTGGCCGACTGGCCCACCAGGACCTCGCCGTTCTTGGCGAACGCGACGACCGAGGGCGTGGTGCGCGAGCCCTCGCTGTTGGCGATGACCGTCGGCTCGCCGCCCTCCAGGACGGTGACGACGGAGTTGGTGGTGCCGAGGTCGATGCCGACCGCTCGTGCCATGGAGCTGGCTCCTCTTCCGTGTGCTCGGGTGGTGCTGGGTGTCGTGGGGGTCGGTCGAGGGACCTCCCGCCTTGCGCGGGGTCCGCTCAACTTTCCTGCCCACCGTAACGGCAGACCACCCGGCGGTGTTCCCGAGGGGTCGAGTTGCGCACGATCAGGCGGCCTGATCGTGCTGCGTCCTGACTCAGCGTCGGCGGTGAGCCAGGACGCACGACGGCGAGCTAGGTCGACGACGCCGCGATCGGCCCGGTCCCCCTGGTGGGCTCGACGGTGCGGACGACGCGATACCGGCGTGGCCCGACCGCCGGGGCCGCCAGGAGCCCACCCACCCGGGCCTCGAGTTCGCGCCGCCGTCCGGGCACGAGGTCCTCGTGTGCCAGGCGCACGACCCGGATGCCCAGCGCGCGCAGGAGGTCCTCGCGCCGCTTCTCCCGCCAGAGCACCTCCCCGGGATGCCGGCCGTCGAGGGGGTCGAGGTACTTCACCCGCCCGTCGAACTCGATGGCGACTCCGGCGTCGTCGTACCAGGCGTCGACCCGCGCGACGAAGCCTCGCGGACCGTGCACCTCGACCTGCAACTCCGGACGGGGCAGTCCGGCCTCGATCAACGCGAGCCGACCACGGGACTCGAGCGGGGACTCCGCGCGGCCGTCCGCGAGCCCGAGGGCCCGCGCCGCGTCGCCGATGCCGACCCAGTGCACCGCACGGAGGACGGCAGCCTGCAGGTCTTCCCGTCCGGCGAGCCGGTCGTGCAGTGCGGCGTCCATCGCCACCACCGAGTCCACGAGGTCCCACTCCCGGGCGCAGTCGACGAGCGTCCGCGCCGGCGCGGTCACGCCGAATCCGGCGAGTCGCCCGAGGTCACCGTCCGGGAGCGAAGCCCGGGCGACGACGTAACCCCGACCGCGCCGCCACTGGCCCGGGTGGGTCAGCCGCACGGCCCCGTCGACGTCCTCGGGGAGGACGAGGCGGTGGACCCGGGCGGCGGAGGTGTGGCTCAGGACCGGACCGGGAGCCAGGGCGAGCAGGACCGCGACGCAGTCGAGGAGGTGCCGGAGCCGGACGTCCGACTCGGCGGCAGCGAGGTCTCGGGCGCGGACGTAGACGCCTCGCCGCAACCAGCGCCAGTGGCCGGCGCTCAGCTCGGAGCGGATCTCGTCGGGTCGGTAGCCGACGCGCACGGCCTCTCGCGCGGTGAAGACGCCGAGTCGGGCGGCCGCGAGGCGGGCGAGTTCCGGGTGCACGTCGACAGTCTTCGATCTTGCGGCGACCGCGCCGAGGTCCCCACGGAACCTGTGGACGACGTCGCGACACCGTCCTGGCTCACCACGACGCCTCCTGGCTCACCGTCGGCGCTGCACCAGGACGCGGCACGATCAGGCGGCCTGATCATGCGACGGCCGGGACGCGGTGACCGGGGCGTGACCCGGGGGCGTGAGCCCGGTCACTCCCCACCCCGACGGCGCCTGCGCGGAAACACGCCTCCGTCGTGTTCCAGCCGGATCCCCAGGTCGCGAAACCGCACGTCAGGACGCCGGTCGGTGGGCGGGGAGCACCGTCGGACCGCCTCGGATCGGGGCGCCCCGCCTCCGGTTACTGCCGAGTAACCTAAACGCACCCCGGCTATCGTGCTGGGCTGCGTGGGCACCGCAGCCCGCGCGTGATCCGCCCCCGGTCCTCAGGGCCGGAGACGGCGGCGGGACCCTTCTCGTCGTCCGGTGCGGACGGAGTCAACCGACGCCGCAGAGGCGTGGGGAGAGGGAATCATGACGGGCCCCCTGCAGATCGTGCTCGGCACGATCAGCGTGCTGTTCCTCATCGTGTCGGTCGTCCTCGCCTACAAGGCCGTCCGGGCGATGGTCCGGATCATCCGCACCGGCCAGGCCGACAGCAGCCGGTTCGGGCCGTTCGGCCCGCGGATGAAGACCCTGCTGGTCGAGTCGCTCGGCCACACCCGGATGCTCAAGTGGTCGGCCATCGGCGCCGCCCACTGGTTCGTCTTCGTCGGCTTCTACGGCCTGTTCCTCACCCTGGTCGAGGCCTTCGGCGAGGTCTGGAACCCGGCCTTCCACCTGCCGCTGCTCGGCGAGTGGAGCCTGTGGAACCTCTTCGCCGACGTCATCGGCACCGGGACGATCCTCGGCATCCTGTACCTGATCTACCGGCGCCAGAAGGACCACCCGCGCCGCCAGGGCCGCGCGAGCCGCTTCGCCGGGTCCAACGAGGGGCGCGGCTACTTCGTCGAGGCCGTCGTCCTGACCGTCGGCATCTGCATCCTGCTGATCCGCGCGCTCAAGATCTCCTCGGACCTCACCGAGGCGCCGGCCTGGTCGCACCCGGTCTCGGGCCTGCTGGCCACCGTGCTGCCCGACAGCCCGGACCTGCTCAGCGTCGTCGCGTTCGTGAAGATCGTCGTCTCGCTGGTCTGGCTGGTCGTCCTCAGCCGCACGCTCAACATGGGCGTCGCCTGGCACCGGTTCAGCGCCTTCCCGAACATCTACTTCAAGCGCGAGGGCACCAGCGGCGCCCCGGCCCTCGGCCCGCTGCAGCCCATGACCTCGAACGGCAAGCCGATCGACTTCGAGGACCCGGGCGAGGACGACGTCTTCGGTCGCGGCAAGATCGAGGACTTCACCTGGAAGGGGATGCTCGACTTCACCACCTGCACCGAGTGCGGGCGGTGCCAGAGCCAGTGCCCTGCCTGGAACACGGGCAAGCCGCTGTCTCCCAAGATGGTGATCATGGACCTGCGGGACCACCTGTACGCCAAGGCCCCGTACCTCCTGGGTGAGAAGACCGCCGCCGAGACCGCCCCGGACTTCGACGTCCTCAAGCCCAGCGACGAGCAGGTCTGGGCCTCCGGCTACGCGCGCATCGAGGGCACCAACGACGCGCAGGCGCACCGCCCGCTGGTCGGCACCCTCGAGGAGGGCGGGGTCATCGACCCCGACGTCCTGTGGAGCTGCACCAACTGCGGCGCCTGCGTCGAGCAGTGCCCGGTCGACATCGAGCACATCGACCACATCGACGACATGCGCCGCTACCAGGTGCTCATCGAGTCGAACTTCCCGTCCGAGGCCGGCGTGATGCTGCGCAACCTCGAGAACCGCGGCAACCCCTGGGGCGTCAGCCCGAGCACCCGCGAGGACTGGATCAAGGAGGTCGACTTCGAGGTCCGCATGGCCGACGGCCCGCTGCCCTACGACGTCGAGTACCTGTTCTGGGTCGGCTGCGCCGGCGCCATCGACGACCGCGCCAAGAAGGTCACCAAGGCCGTCGCCGAGCTGCTGCACACCGCCGGCGTCGAGTTCGCCGTCCTGGGCTCCGGGGAGACCTGCTCGGGCGACCCCGCCCGCCGCATGGGCAACGAGTTCGTCTTCCAGATGATGGCCCAGGAGAACGTCGAGACCCTGAACGGCGTCTTCGAGGGCCGCGTGCCGGGCACCCGCAAGATCGTCACGACCTGCCCGCACTGCTTCAACTCGCTCGGCCGGGAGTACCCGCAGGTCGGCGGCGAGTACGAGGTCGTCCACCACACGCAGCTGCTCAGCCAGCTGGTGGAGGAGGGCCGGCTCACCCCGGTGACGCCGGTGGACCGCAAGGTCACCTACCACGACCCGTGCTTCCTGGGCCGGCACAACAAGGTCTACACGCCGCCGCGGGAGATCCTCGACAGCGTGCAGGGCCTCTCCACCCAGGAGATGCACCGCTGCAAGGACCGCGGCTTCTGCTGCGGCGCCGGCGGGGCGCGCATGTGGATGGAGGAGAAGATCGGCAAGCGGATCAACGTGGAGCGCACCGAGGAGGCCCTCGGCCTCGACCCGGACGTCATCTCCACGGCGTGCCCGTTCTGCATCACGATGCTGTCGGACGCCCTGACGGCGAAGAAGCAGAACGGCGAGGCCGCCGAGCACGTCGAGGTCCTCGACGTCAGCCAGATCCTGCTGCGCTCGATGGCGCCGGTCGGCACCCCGGGCACCGAGCACGGCGCCGAGGTCGGCACCGCGGACGACGACGTCGCGGGCACCGGCTCCGCCGCCACCGGCCACGGCCAGGCCTGAGCGAGGACCCGCACCACCCTGACGGACGCCGTCGGCAAGGCAGCTCCTCGCCGGCGGCGTCCGCCGTCTCGGGGGCCGGTCCTCCGGTAGAACACCGCGCGTGCTGCTGCAGCTGCGGGTGACCGTCCCGCCCGACCGGACCGACGCCGTCCGCGACCTGTTCACCCGCTGCCCCGGGACCGCCCACCTCGCCGTGCTGCCCGGCGCCTCGGTCGAGCCGCCCGGCGACCTGCTCCTCGCCGACGTCGCCCGCGAGTCCGCCGACGCCCTCGTCGGGGCGCTGCGCGAGCTGCACGTCGACCGCGACGGCGGCATCGCGATCGAGGCCGTGGACACGGCCGTCTCCGCCGTCGCCGAGCGGGCGGAGGAGGCCGCGCCGGGCGACGGCTCGGACGCCGTCGTCTGGGAGCAGGTGGTGCGGACGACGGCCGCGGACTCGTCGCTGTCGGTCTCCTACCTGTCGTTCCTGACCATCGCGACGCTGCTGGCCGGCATCGCGATCGTCAACGACTCGGCGGTCCTGGTCATCGGCGCGATGGTGCTCGGCCCGGAGTTCGCCCCGCTGGCGGGGCTCGCCGTCGCGCTCGTGCACCGGCGGCGCGGGGTCGCGCGGGCGGCGGCCCGCGCGCTGCTCGCCGGCTTCGTCCTGGCGATCGCGGTCACCGCGCTGGCCGCGCTCGCCGCCCGCGGGCTGGGCTGGGTCGACCCCGGGGTGCTCACCACGGACCGCCCGCAGACCGGGTTCATCACCGCGCCGGACCACTGGTCGGTGGTGGTGGCGGTGCTGGCCGGCATCGCCGGCGTGCTGTCGCTGACGTCGGCGAAGAGCGGGGCGCTGGTCGGCGTCTTCATCTCCGTGACGACGGTGCCCGCCGCCGCGGACATGGCCGTGTCGCTGGCCCTGGGCGGCGGCGCCGAGTTCTGGCGCGCGGCCCTGCAGCTGGGGATCAACCTCGCCGGCATCCTGCTGGCCGCCGTGGTCACGCTGCTCCTGCAGCGGGTGCTGTGGCGGCGGGTCCCCCAGGTGCTGCCCCGCTTCGAGGCCACGCCACGCACGGGACTGCGCACCTAGACGGTTGGCCCGTGCACCCGCCTCCGGGCGGGCCGGACGTGCGGGGGACCATCGACGGGTGACCCGCACGGCCGACGACGCTCCCCCGATCCCGACGGCCGGCGAGCGACGGCGCGGACTCGCGCTCGTCGCGGTCGCCATCGTGCTGACCGCCGCGAACCTGCGGACGGCGGTGAGCACCGTCGGCCCGGTGCTCGAGGAGCTCGAGCGCGGCCTGGGCGTCTCCAGCGCCGCGGCCGGCGTGGTGACGACGCTGCCGGTGCTGTGCTTCGCCGCCATCGGCTTCGCCGGGCCGCCGCTGGCCGCCCGGTTCCGGGACGCGCACGTGCTGGCCGGCGCGCTGCTCACCATGGCCGCCGGGCTGGTGCTGCGGGCAGTCGTCGACTCGTTCCCGCTGTTCGTCGCCGGCACGGTGCTGGCGATGGTCGGCGGCGCGCTGGGCAACGTGCTGCTGCCCGGCCTGGTGAAGCGCTGGTTCCCCGCGCGCACCGGCCTGCTGGTGGGCGCCTACAGCGCGTCCATGGCCATCGGCGGGGCCGTCGCGGCAATCTCCACCGCGCCGATCGCCGCCGCCGTCGGCCCGGGCGGCTGGCGGTGGGCCATCGGCGTGTGGGCGCTGCTCGCGCTGGTCGCCGCGGTGCCGTGGTTCCTCGCCCCGCGCCCCCCCGGTGCGAGCCGGGGCACCCACCGCGCGGTGCGGATGGCGCCGCTGGCGCGCAGCCCGCTGGCGCTCACCCTGGCGGCGTTCTTCGGCCTGCAGGCGACGCAGGCCTACGTCGTCATGGGCTGGTCGGCGCAGTACCTGCGCGACTCCGGCCTGAGCGCGGCCACCGCCGGGCTGCTGCTCGGGATCAACTCGGTCGTCGTCATCCCGGTCAACGCGGTCACCCCGTCGCTCACCGTCCGCCAGCGGTGGCAGCGGCCGCTGCTGCTGGGCTTCATGGCCTGCTACGTCGTCGGCTGGAGCGGCCTGTGGCTGGCCCCGCGCACGCTGCCGTGGCTGTGGATGAGCGTGCTCGCCGTCGGCATGGGCACCTTCAGCATGGTGCTGGCGCTGATCGGGCTGCGCGCCCGGACGCCGGAGACGACGGCCGCGCTGTCCACGGTCACGCAGGGCTGGGGGTACGTCCTCGCCGGCGCCGGGCCGCTGCTGGTCGGCGTGCTGCGCGGCGCGACCGGCGGCTACACCGGCATGTTCGTGCTCGTCGCCGTCGCCACCGTCGGGCTCACGGTCACCGGGTGGCTGGTCACCCGGGACCGGTTCGTCGACGACGAGGTGCCCGGCTGGTCGCCGGCGGCGGCGGTCAGCCCTGCGCCCGCCGGGTCTCCGCGCGGGTGAAGTTCCGGAACGAGCGAGACGGCGTCGGCCCGCGCTGGTCCTGGTAGCGGGAGCCGTACACCGCCGAGCCGTACGGGTGCTCGGCCGGGCCGGTGAGCCGGAACAGGCACAGCTGGCCGATCTTCATGCCCGGCCACAGCGTGATCGGCAGGTTGGCCACGTTCGACAGCTCCAGCGTGATGTGGCCGGAGAAGCCGGGGTCGACGAAGCCCGCCGTCGAGTGGGTGAGCAGCCCCAGGCGCCCGAGCGAGCTCTTGCCCTCCAGCCGGGCGGCGAGGTCGTCGGGGATGGTGACGACCTCGAGCGTGGAGCCGAGGACGAACTCGCCGGGGTGCAGGACGAACGGCTCGTCGCCGTCGGGCTCGACCAGGGTGGTCAGGTCGTCCTGCTGCTGGGCGGGGTCGATGTGGGTGTAGCGGGCGTTGTTGAACACCCGGAAGTAGCGGTCGAGCCGGACGTCGATGCTCGAGGGCTGCACCAGCCCCGCGTCGTGCGGCTCGATGCCGAGACGCCCCTCGGCGATCGCGGCGCGGATGTCGCGGTCGGACAGCAGCATGGCGCGGAGTCTAGGGAGGCCGCCGGGCGCCCCCTCCGCTTCCCGCGGGACGGAGGTCCCGGACCCCCCGGTTCGGGTCGTGTCCGGACGGTTCCTGCCGATACCTGCCGGGACGACCCGCCGGACGCAGGAGGACACCGCGTGCTGGACACCCGCCCCCGGACCGCACCGCGCGCCGGCCGCCTCGCCGTGCGGCCGACGGGTGAGGAACGGACGTTCGCGGCCGAGGAGCTCATCGTCTCCAAGACCGACCCGCGCGGGGTGATCACGTACGCGAACGACGTGTTCCTGCGGGTGGGCGCCTACACCCTCGACGAGGTCATCGGGCAGCCGCACAACCTCATCCGGCACCCCGACATGCCGCGCGCGGTGTTCACGCTGCTGTGGGACACCCTCGCCGCCCGGCAGGAGCTATTCGCCTACATCGACAACCTGGCCGCCGACGGCGCGCACTACTGGGTGCTGGCGCACGTGACGCCGTCCTACGGCGCCGACGGGTCGGTCGTGGGCTACCACTCCAACCGCCGCCGGCCCTCCCGCCGGGCGGTCGACCGCGTCCGCCCGATCTACGAGCGCCTCCTGGCCGAGGAGCGGCGGCACCCGAACGCCCGCGCGGCCGTCGCGGCGTCGTCCGAGCTGTTCGACCGGCTGATCGGCGAGCACGCGGCGTCCTACGCGGACTTCGTGTGGTCGGTCATCGCCGAGGAGGAGGACTGAGATGGCACGCTCCCGCACCCGCTCCGACGCCGCGGAGCTCGAGGTCCACCGCGCGTTCGTGCGCCGGCTGACCGAGACCTGCGAGGCGGCCGCGCGCGGCGACCTGGAGGCGCGGGCCGTGCCGGTCGACGGCTCGGACGCCGTGCCGGAACTGGCCGCGCTGCGGCACGGCGTCAACCGCGCGCTCGACGTCAGCGACGCCTTCGTGCGCGAGTCCCGGGCGGCGCTGGCCGCCGCCGCCGAGGGCCGCTTCCACCGCAGCGTGCTGCGCACCGGGCTGCACGGCGCCTACCGGCACGCGGCCACCGACATCAACACCGCCCGCGACGCCATGCGGGCGACCGCCGGGCGGGTCACCGAGGCGCAGACCTCGCGGCTGCGGCTGGCCGACGCGTTCGAGTCGGTGGTGCTGGCGATGAGCGAGCAGGTCGCGACGGCGGCCACGGAGATGAGTGCGTCCGCCGCCGGGCTGACCAGCGCGGCGTCGGCGGCGTCGGCCGAGGTGGGCAACGCGACCGGCACGCTCGGCTCCCTGACCCGCACCTCGGCCGAGATCCGCGAGGTCATCGCCCTCATCGAGTCCGTGGCCGCGCAGACCCGCCTGCTGGCGCTCAACGCCACGATCGAGGCCGCCCGCGCCGGGGAGGCCGGCAAGGGCTTCGCCGTCGTCGCCTCCGAGGTCAAGGACCTCGCCGACCAGACCGCGCAGGCCACCGAGCGGGTGACCGCGCAGGTCGAGGCGATCCGCGCGGCCTGCGACGACGTCACCGCCGTCATCGGCTCGGTCGGCACCACGGTCACCGACATGAACGGCCTGGTCGACGGGATCGCCGCGGCCGTCGACGGCACGGCGTCGCTGGGCACCGCGGACACCGACGTCACCGGCCTGTCCCAGATGGCCGAGCGGCTGCGCTCGGAGGCCACCGGGTTCCTGGCCGAGATGCGGCGCTGACCCCGGCACGGCCGGTGGGGTCCCGGGTCACGGATGTACCGTTCGAGCAGCGGGGAGCAGCTCGGCTCCCGAGGTCCTGACGCGCCGGCGGCGGTCCCGCCCGCGTCCGCACGGCTGTGCCGGGAGGTGTGCGTGGCGCCGGATCCCGTCGCGTCCGGCGGGGTCCGCGGCGTCGCGGCGGGCCCCGGGACCGAGGACGTCTTCGCCGGCGGCAGCGAGAACGGCCGGCTGATGGCCGCCTTCGACTGGGCGACGACGCCGGTCGGGCCGGTGGAGAGCTGGCCGGCGAGCCTGCGCTACGCCGTCCGCACCGTGCTGGCCTCGCGGTTCCCCATGATCCTGACCTGGGGCCCGGAGTACACGCAGTTCTACAACGACGCCTACGCCACGCTGATCGGCGCGAAGCACCCCGGCGCCATCGGCGACGACCTGCGGATCACCCTCGCCGAGGGCTGGGCCGCGCTGCAGGAGCCGGTCGAGCGGGCGATGGCCACCCGCGAGGCCTCGTGGATCCCGCAGCTCCTGCTGCTGCTCGAGCGCGCCGGCTACCGCGAGGAGACCTACTTCACCGTCTCGCACGCCCCCGCCTTCGGGGACGACGGCGAGGTGGCCGGGATGCACGCGGTGTGCACCGAGGTGACCCGCCAGGTGGTGGCCGAGCGGCGGCAGCGGCTGCTGCACGAGGTGGCCACCGCGGCCGGCCGGCGCGAGGACGAGCGCGACCTGGCCGTCCGGGTGTGCGGGGCGCTGGGGGCCGACCCGCTCGACGTCCCGTTCGCCGCGGTCTACCTGGGCGACGGCGAGGGCCGGCTGCACCGGGTGGCCACCGCGGGCGTCGGCGCCGCGGCGCTGCCGGCGGCGGTGGGCGCGGCGGCCGAGCTCGGCGCGGTCGACGTCGCCGGCCTGCACGTGCCCGGCGGGCCGTTCGGTGACGAGGTGGAGCGGGCGGTCGCGCTGCCGCTGTCGGGCGGAGCGGGGCGCGAGACGGTGGGCGCCCTGCTGGTCGGCGTCAGCCCCAACCGGGCGCTGGACGAGGAGTACCGCACCTTCCACCAGCTGCTGGCCGCGCAGGTCGCCGGCGCGGTCACCGACGCGCGCGCCTACGCCGCCGAGCGCGCCCGGGCGGAGGCGCTGGCCGAGCTGGACCGGGCCAAGACGACGTTCTTCTCCGACGTCAGCCACGAGCTGCGCACGCCGCTGACCCTGCTGCTGGCCCCGATCGCCGACGCGCTCGCCGACTCGGGCGGGGAGCTGCCGGAGCCGGTGCGCGAGCGGCTCACCCTCGCCCTGCGCAACGGCCAGCGGCTCAAGCGCCTGGTCGACGACCTGCTGGAGTTCGTGAGCATCGAGGCCGGGCGCACGGCCGCGGTGCGGGTGGCCACGGACCTCGCCGCCTGCACCGGCGAGCTGGCCGGCGTGCTGCGCGCCGCGGCCGAGCGGGCCGGCCTGACCCTCGACGTCGACTGCCCGCCGCTGCCCCGCCCCGCCGCGGTGGACCCGCGGATGTGGGAGAAGGTCGTCCTCAACCTGGTCGCCAACGCGGTCAAGTACACCTTCGTCGGCGGCATCACCGTCTCCCTGCGCGCCGAGGGCGACGAGGTGGTCCTGCGGGTGGCCGACACCGGCGTGGGCATCCCCGCCGCCGAGCTGCCGGCGCTGTTCGAGCGGTTCCACCGGGTGACCGGCTCCCCCGCGCGCAGCCGGGAGGGCACCGGCCTGGGCCTGGCGATGGTCCGGGAGCTGGTCGCGCTGCACGGCGGCACCGTGGAGGTGGAGAGCGAGCCCGGCGCCGGGAGCACCTTCACCGTGCGGCTGCCCTTCGGCGAGCCGGACACCGACACCCCGCCGCCCGCGTCGGCAGCCGCGGTCCGCGCGGCCGCGCTCACCCCGTGGGACGACGACCTGCGCCGGCCCGCCCCGTCGCCCGACCCGCTGGGCACCGTGCTCGTCGTCGACGACAACGCCGACATGCGCGCCTACCTCGCCCGGCTGCTGTCGCCGTCGTGGACGGTGCGGACGGCGGCCGACGGCGAGGCGGCCCTGCGCGACGTCGCGCGGGTGCGTCCCGACGTCGTCCTGAGCGACGTGATGATGCCGGGCCTGGACGGGTTCGGGCTGCTGCGCGCGCTGCGGGCCGACCCCGCGACGCGCGCCGTCCCGGTGGTCATGCTCACCGCGCGGGCCGGGCAGGAGGCCGCGGTCGAGGGCTTCGACGCCGGCGTCGACGACTACCTGCCCAAGCCGTTCGAGTCCGCGGAGCTGCTCGGCCGGCTGCGCGCGGTCCTCGAGCGCTCCCGGGGCCGGCGGGAGCCGGCGCCCCCGGCCGCCCCGTCGCCGTCCGCCCCGGCCGTCCCCGCTCCCGCGCCGCCGCGTCCCCGCGCCGCCGACGCCGTCCCGGCCGCCCCCGCGGCGCCGACCCCGGCGCACCTCCCGGGTGCGACGACGACGACCTGGCGGTTCCCCTCGAGCGCGGCGGCGATCCCGCCGCTGCGCCGCCGGCTGCGGGCGCTGCTCACCGACGCCGGCCTGGACGAGGACCGCGTCCACGACCTCGTGCTGGCCGCCTGCGAGGCCGCCACCAACGCGGTGGAGCACGCGCAGGACCCGCGCGAGCCGTACGTGGACGTCCGGGTGGCCGTCGACGGCGGCGCGGTGGAGATCGCGGTGCGCGACCACGGGCAGTGGAAGGAGCGGACGTCGAGCATGGACCGCGGCCGCGGCTCGATGCTCATGAGCGCGTTCGCCGACGTCACCGCGGTTCCGGGGCCGGAGGGGACCACGGTGACCATCCGCAGCCCCCGGCCCGCCGGCTGACCCCGGCCTGCCGACCGATGCCGCCGCCCTTGCTACGCTGGCGTCCGGCCGTCAGGCCGTCGCGGGTGTAGTTCAATGGCAGAACATCAGCTTCCCAAGCTGACAGTGCGGGTTCGATTCCCGTCACCCGCTCTCCTCCGCTCCACCCGGCAACCCGGTGGCCTCCCCGCTCCCCGCGTGGGACCGTCCGCCCGTGCCGCTCCCGCCCGTCCTCCGCGCGGTGGTGCTCGTCGAGGGGGTCAGCGACCGCGAGGCCGTGCTGGCGGCCGCGCGGGGCCTGGGCCGGGACCTGGCCGCCGAGGGCGTGGACGTGGTCGCGATGGGCGGTGCGCACGCCGTCCGCCGCCACCTGGCCGCGATCGGTCCCGGCGTCCGCGTGGCCGGCCTCTACGACCTCGCCGAGCGGGACGTCGTCCGCCGGGCGCTCGGGGTGCCCGACCCGGCGACGGCCGGGTTCTCCGCCTGCGTCGCCGACCTCGAGGACGAGCTCGTCCGGGCGGTGGGGACGGCCGGGGTCGAGGCGGCCGTCGCCGAGCACCGCGAGGCCCACGCCCTGACCACCTTCCGGCGGCAGCCGGCGCAGCGCGGGCGCCCGGCCGACGCGCAGCTGCGCCGCTTCCTCGGCACCACCAGCGGGCGCAAGGCCCGCTACGCGCGCGCCCTCGTCGAGCGGCTGGAGCCCGCGGCGTACCCGCCGCCGCTGAGGTCGCTGCTCGCCCGCGTCTGACCTCCCGGGGTCAGGCCCCCAGCAGGACCGGCGTCCGCGCCTCACCGGGCAGGTACTCGCCCCGCTCGTCGACGCGGTAGCGGGCGCTCTCCTCCGGCGTCGCCGCGACGGTGCGCAGCGCCGCCCCGAGCGCCGCGACGTCGTCCAGGGTCGTCCCGCGGTTGGCGCTGGCGCGCACGGCGCCGGGCAGCCGGACCTCGCCGGCCCGGGCCGCGTCGTGGAAGGCGCGGACCTGCTCCTCGCTCAGTTCCAGCAGGCGGGCCATGTACGGGTGGGCGCAGAAGCAGCCGCTGCGCACGCCGATCCCGAACTCCGCGGACAGCCGGGCGGCCACCAGACCGTGCGGGAGGTCGTCGAGGAGGAAGGCCGCCACGGGCAGCCGGTCCCCCGTCACCGGGCCGAGGCGGCGCAGCCCCGGGACCGTCGCGAGCTCGGCGTCCAGCGCCGCGGTGAGGGCGCGCTCGTGGGCGAGCAGGCCGGGCCAGTCCTCGGCCAGCTCCTCGGCCGCGGCGGCCAGCGCGACCGCGCCGACGACGTTCGGCGAACCGGCCTCGTCCCGGTCGGGGGCACCGGCCCACACGACGTCGTCGAAGGAGACCGCCCGGACCGCGCCGCCGCCGACCAGCAGGGGCTCGCCGCGGCCGAGCAGGCTCCGCGGGGCGACGAGCGCGCCGGCGCCGAAGGGCGCGTACGCCTTGTGCCCCGACAGGGCGAGGGCGTCGACGCCGAGGGCGGTCACGTCGATCGGCCGGTGCGGCGCCAGCTGGGCGGCGTCCACCACCACGAACACGCCGCGCTCCCGGGCGGCGGCGGTGATGGCGGCCAGGTCGGGCAGCCAGCCGGTGACGTTGGAGGCGCCGGTGAGGGTCAGGACTCGCGGGGTCGGGCGCTGGTCGAGCGCGGCGACGACGTCCTCGGCCGTGAAGGTCCCCCCGGCGCCGACCTCGACCACCCGCAGCCGCGCGGCGCGGCGCCACGGCAGCAGGTTGGCGTGGTGCTCGACCGCGGTGGTGAGCACCACGTCGTCCGGCTCGAGCCCGAGCCGGAACGCCAGCGCGTTCAGCGCCTCGGTGGTGTTGCGGACGAAGACGGTCTCGTGCGTGGCGGGGTCCGCCCCGACGAAGGCGAGCACGGTCTCGCGGGCGGCCTCGTAGCGGGCGCTGGTGTACCGGGACTTCGCGCCGGCACCGCGGTGCACGCTCGAGTAGCGGGGCAGGAACTCCTGCACCGCCCGGGCCACCCGGACCGACGACGAGCTGGTGGCCGCGGCGTCGAGGTCGACGTAGCGGGTGAGCCCCCCGCCGGCCGTCGGGACGCGGACGTCCTCGCCGACGAGCCGGCCCGGGGAGGTGTCGGGAACCAGTCGCATGGGATCCCCATCGGCACGTCCCGGCCGAAATCGAGCCCGGCGCCGCGCCTCCCGCCCGGGTCCACCCCCTGAGGGTGATCTCCGGTCACCGGCCTCAAAGCGCCCGGGCACGGTGACGACGTCCCTGGGCATGAGTGCCTTGCAGCTCCGGGTCGACGGCGACCGGCGACGGCCCCGGGGTTTCCGTCTCACCTCGCGGGTGTTCTGGGACCTCGCGGTGTGGATGGTCGGCCTCGGCATCGCGGTCGGGCTGGTCTTCCCGCCGTTCGCCACGGGCCTCGGGGTCCCCGCCCAGTACGCCGACCGCCCGGTGTTCCGGGCGGCCTGTCTCGTCGCCGGCTTCCTGGTCGGCGGGCTGAGCTACACGCTGTGCCGGTGCCTGGTCGGTGGGCGGCTGGCCGTCCTCAGCACCCACCTGCACTCGGTGGCGCAGACCATCTCGCACGCCAGCCGGACCGGGGACTGGTCGCAGTCGACGTCGCAGCGGATCACCGTGGACTCCGACGACCAGCTCGGCGAGACCGCCCGCGCCTTCAACAGCCTGCTCGACGCCCTGGAGGCGGGGGAGCACTTCCGGTCGCTGGTCCGCAACGCCTCGGACGTCATCACCGTCGTCGACACCGCGGGCACCGTGACGTACCAGACCCCGTCGGTGGGCTGGGTCCTCGGCTACCCGCCGGGGACGCTGATCGGCACAGACGTCCACGACCTGGTCCACCCCGAGGACGTGCGGGGCTTCCGCGAGCACCTCGGCCGCGTGGCCGCCGGGGAGCCGCCGGCGACCTGGCCGGCCGCCCGCATGCGGCACCGCAACGGCTCCTGGCGCTGGACCGACACCGCCGCCCGCAACCTGCTCGACGACCCGGCCGTCAGCGGCATCGTGCTCACCACGCGCGACACCAGCGACCGCAAGGAGCTCGAGGACCAGCTGCGCGTGCAGGCCTTCCACGACCCCCTGACCGGCCTGCCCAACCGGGCGCTGTTCATGGAGCGCCTGCGCGCGGCGGAGGAACGCGAGCGGGTCACCGGCACCCCGTCGGCGGTGCTGTTCCTGGACCTGGACAACCTCAAGACCGTCAACGACAACCTCGGCCACGACGGCGGCGACGCCCTGCTGCGGGTGGTCGCCCAGCGGGTCGGCGGCTGCCTGCGCCCCGAGGACACCCTCGCCCGCCTGGCCGGCGACGAGTTCGCCGTGCTGATGAGCGGCGCGCGCAGCGGAGAGCTGGCGCCCCTGGTCGCCGAGCGCGTGCTGGCCGCCCTCGCCCAGCCGGTCCACGTCGCCGACCGCGCCGTCCGCGCCAGCGTGAGCATGGGCATCGCCACCTCGGCGACGTGCGCCGCCAGCGGCCTGGGCCTGCTGCGCGCGGCGGACATCGCCATGTACGTGGCCAAGTCCAGCGGCAAGGGGCGCTACGAGACCTTCCAGCCCAGCCACCACGCCGCGCACCTCGAGCGCGAGCGCCTGCTCGCCGACCTCTACCAGGCGCTGGACCGGCAGGAGCTCGTCCTCCACTACCAGCCGATCGTCGACCTGGCGTCGGCCACGACCAGCGGCTACGAGGCCCTGGTGCGCTGGCAGCACCCCACGCACGGGCTGGTGCCGCCGGCGCGGTTCATCGCGCTGGCCGAGGACAGCGGCCTGATCGTCCCGATCGGCCGCTGGGTGCTCCGGGAGGCCACCCGCCAGGCCGCCGCGTGGCAGCGACCGGACGGCAGCGGCCCGCGGATGAGCGTCAACGTGTCGGTGCGCCAGTTCCAGCACCCCAGCCTCGTCGGCGACGTCGCCGAGGCGCTGGACCGCTCCGGCCTGGACCCGCGGCGGCTGACCCTCGAGATCACCGAGTCGCTGCTCGTGCAGGACGCCGCCGCCACCACCGGCAAGCTGGAGGAGGTCAAGGACCTCGGCGTCCGGTTGGCCCTCGACGACTTCGGCACCGGCTACTCGTCACTGGGCTACCTGCGCCGGTTCCCCATCGACGTCCTCAAGATCGACAAGTCCTTCGTCGACGGCGTGGCCACGAGCCCGGAGGACCACGCGGTCATCGGCGCGATCGTGCAGCTGGGCCAGACGCTCGGCCTGGACCTCGTGGCCGAGGGCATCGAGACCGCCGACGAGCTGGCCGCGCTCCGCGGGCTCGGCGTCGGGTACGGGCAGGGCTACCACCTCGGTCGTCCCCTGCCCGCCGCGGCGCACGAGGAGGCGGTGCACCAGAAGGCGGTGCACGAGGAGGCGGTGCACCAGGAGGCGGTCCACGAGGAGGCGGTGGCCACCGGGGCCGAGCGCCGCCGGCCGCACTCCCCCGGCGCCGCCCTGCGGGCCGCCCCGGTGCCCCGCACCACCAGGCAGGACGTCCCGGCCGCGTCCCCGCACTGACGCCCGGCCGGGCCGCGGACCGGCGGCCGTGCCAGGGTCTGTCCGTGGACCCGTCCCGCGGAGGCCGGGGATGAGCCCCGGGCTCTCCGCCGCGGCCACCGACGCCCTCGTCGCGCGGCTGCGCGCCGCCGGCTGCGTCTTCGCCGAGGACGAGGCCCGCCTGCTGACCGCCGCCGCGGCCACACCGGAGGAGCTCGACGCCCTCGCCGGACGGCGGGTGGCCGGCGAGCCGCTGGAGCACGTCCTCGGCGAGGTGGAGTTCTGCGGCCTGCGGGTCTCCGTCGGCCCCGGGGTCTTCGTGCCGCGGCGGCGCACCGCGGCCCTGGTCGCGCGGGCGGTGGAGGTGGCGCGGGCGGCGCGGGACCGGCACGGGCGCCCGCCGGTCGCGGTCGACCTGTGCTGCGGCTGCGGCGCGGTCGGCCTCGCGCTGGCCACCGCCGTCGAGCTGGCCGAGCTGCACGCCGCCGACGTCGCCCCCGCCGCGCTGCACCACGCCCGGCGCAACCTCGCGCCGGTGGGCGGGCAGGTGCACGGCGGCGACCTGTTCGACGCGCTGCCGCGGCGGCTGCACGGGCGGGTCGACGTCCTGGTGGTCAACGCGCCGTACGTGCCCACCGCGGCGCTGCCCCTGCTGCCGCCCGAGGCGCGCCTGCACGAGCCCCGGACGGCGCTCGACGGGGGCACGGACGGCCTCGACGTGCACCGGCGCGTGGCCGCGGGCGCCCCGGCCTGGCTCGCCCCGGGCGGGGTCCTGCTGGCCGAGGCGGGGGAGGACCAGGCGCCCGTGCTCGCCGCGGTGCTCGCCGCCGCCGGGCTGCGGGCGGACGTCCTCGGCCCCGGGGAGGACGGGACCGCGGTCGTCACGGGGGCCCGCGAGGGCTGACCGGGCCCTTGGTCCCTGTCCCGACGCGCCGCGTGTCGCGAGGATCACTGCATGGCAGATCCGACCGCTCCCGTTCCGCCCGAGGACCGGTCCCTTCAGCCCGTCGAGCCCGTCCGGCTCGTCCCGCAGTTCTCCCGTCGTCCCGCGCCCTCGCTCGTCGTCCACGTCGACGGCTCGCCCTCCGGCTACGGCGCCCTGGTCTGGGCGCTGCGCGAGGCGGCCCGCCGCGAGGGGACCGTGCTCGCCGTCGACGTCGTCGACGGCGGCGAGAGGACGCTGACCGGACAGCGCGCGGCCGCGGAGCAGACCCGCGCCGTGGTCCTCGAGCGGATCGAGGCCCAGGTCGTCCGCGCCATCGCCGAGACGGGCGTGACCGGCCGCGTCCGCACCGCCACCCTGGAGCGGCCGCTGCTCGAGGCCCTCGTCGGCGCCGGCCGCGGCGGTGACCTGGTGCTGGTGAACGGATCGGGACGCGCCCTCCTGCGGCAGGTCGTGCCGCGCCACCCGAGCCGCCGCCTCGCGCACGGTGCGTGAACCCTCCGGCGGGACCACCCCGGCGGACGGCCGCCCCGACGCGCAGCAGGACCCCTCCGGACGGGCCGTGACCCCGCCCGGCCCGGAGGGCACGCCGCCGGCGCTCGCCGCCGGCGTGCGGGCGGCCGCGGCCGGCGAGCACCTCGAGGCGACGCTGCACGCCATCGTCGAGGCGGCGGTCGCGCACGCCGACGCCACCTACGGCGCGCTCGGCGTCCTCACCCGCGACGGGCGGCGGCTGGACCGCTTCGTCATCGTCGGCATGGACGAGGAGACGCGCGCCGGCATCGACCGCCTCCCGGCCGGCGCCGGCATCCTCGGCCTGCTGGTCGACCACCCCCGGCCGCTGCGGCTCGACGACCTCGGGTCCCACCCCGACTCCGTCGGCTTCCCGGCCGGCCACCCGCCGATGCAGTCCTTCCTCGGGGTGCCGGTGTGCGTCCGCGACGCCGTCTTCGGCCACCTCTACCTGACCGAGAAGCGCACCGGCGGCCCGTTCACCGAGGCCGACGAGGAGGCGGTGCTGGCGCTGGCCGCGGCCGCGGGCCTGGCCATCGAGAACGCGCGGCTGGCGGAGGCCGCCGAGCGCCGCCGGGCGTGGGTGCAGGCCGGCACCGAGGTGGCCACCGAGCTGCTGTCGGGTGAGGACCCGGCCGAGGTGCTGCTGACGGTGGCCGAACGGGCCGTCGCGCTGAGCGACGCCGAGGCCGGGGCACTGCTCATCGCACAGGAGGGCGACCCCGAGGCGCTGACCATCGTGGCCTCGGCCGGTTACATGGCCGGCGAGCTCGACGGGGTGCGGGTCCCGCTCGAGGACACCCACGTCGGCCGGGTGCACCGCACCGGGCTGGGGGAGCTGGTCGAGGACGTCGCGGCGGACCCCGTGCTGGGCCGGCACGCCGAGGTCGCCGTCGAGCTCGTCCGCGGCGCCCGCTCCGCGGTCATCGTCCCGCTCGGCCCGGCCCTGGGGACCCTGGTCTGCCTGCGCCGCGCCGACCGGGAGCCGTTCGACGCGGAGGTCCTCGAGGCGCTGTCCGCGTTCGCCGGTCAGGCGGGGCTGGCGCTGGAGCTGGCGCGCAGCCAGCGGCGCGAGCGCCGGCTGCAGGTGCAGGCCGACCGCGACCGGATCGCCCGTGACCTGCACGACCACGTCGTCCAGCGGATCTACGCGACGGCGCTCTCGCTGGACCGGATCAGCCGGGCGCTGGAGGAGGTCGACCCCTACGCCGCCCGCCGCATCGGGCGCAGCGTCGACGAGCTGGACGGGACGCTGCGGCAGATCCGTTCGGCGATCTTCGGCCTCCACGACGACGTCGTCCCCGAGGGCCTGGCCGCGGGGGTGGCCGACGCCGTGCGGCAGGCCACGGAGGGCTCGGCGGTGCAACCCGGGCTGCGGCTGCGCGGCGACCTCGACGGCCTGCCCGCGGGCCTGGCCACCGACCTGCTGGCGGTGGTGCGGGAGCTCGTGACCAACGTCGTCCGGCACGCGGACGCGAGCCGGGTCGAGGTGTCGGTCGAGGTCGGGGAGGACGGGCCGGGCGCGCCGGTGTCCGTCCGGGTCACCGACGACGGCCGCGGGCTGCCCGCGGTCACGGTCCGCAGCGGGCTGGCCAACCTGGCCGAGCGGGCCGAGCGCCGCGGCGGCCGGCTGACCGCGACCGGGGGACCGGCGGGCACCGAGGTGACCTGGACGGTGCCGGGGTGGGCGCAGCGGTCCTGAGTGCCCGGCCCGCCGGTCAGGAGGACCGGCGGCCGCGCAGCTCGGTGGCCAGGATCGCGGCCTGGGTGCGCCGCTCCAGCCCCAGCTTGGCCAGCAGGTGGCTGGTGTAGTTCTTGACCGTCTTCTCGGCCAGGCCCATCCGCTCGCCGATCTGCCGGTTGGTCAGCCCCTCCCCGATCAGCATGAGCACGGTGCGCTCCTGCTCGGTGAGCGCGGCCAGGCGCCGGTCGCCGTCGGGCCCGGACCCCGGCCGCCGCCCGGGCCAGCCCGCCAGCGTGCCGCCGCCCGCGACCGTGTGCACCGCCGAGACCAGGTCCGCGCCGCGCACCTGCTTCACGACGTAGCCGGCCGCCCCCGCCGCCGCGGCCGCGGCGACGGCCGCCTCGTCGGCGTAGCTGGACAGCACCAGGCAGCGGACCCCGGGCAGCCGCTCCCCCAGCTCGCGGATCAGCTCGGCGCCGTCGCCGTCGGGCAGCCGCATGTCCACGAGGACGACGTCGGGCCGGACCGCCGGGCAGCGGGCCAGGGCCTCGGTGACGCTGCCCGCCTCGCCGACGACCGCCAGCCCCGGGTCGTCCTCGAGGACCTCGGCCACGCCCCGACGCACCACCTCGTGGTCGTCGACCAGGAACACGCGGACGGACGCACCGGTGACCATGACCGCCCCCCTCCACGATCGTGATCAGGATCACAGAGGGTAGTGCGGAAACGGAGGGTCCTGCGAGGTCAGATCGGCAGGAGCAACGCTGCGTACAGGGTCAACCCCGGTCCGAAGGCCATCGCGACCACCGGACCGTCGACGTCGCCGAGCTCCTGGAGGACGAGCAGCACGGTGGCCGAGGAGCAGTTGCCGTGCTCGGCCAGCACCCGGCGGGACGCCGCGACCTGCGCCTCGGCGAGGCCGAGCTCGTCGCGGGCGACGTCGATGATCCGCGGGCCCCCGGGGTGCACCGCCCACCCGGCGACGTCCTCGACCCGCAGGCCCGCGCCGTCGAGCAGCTCCGCGACGACGTCGCCCACGTGCCGGGACAGCACGTCGGGCACCCGCGGGGACAGGCCCATGCGGAAGCCGAGGTCGGTGACGTCCCAGGTCATGTGGTCGGCCGTCGAGGGGTCGGTGCGCGCGACCACGCCGGCCAGCCGCCGCCCGCGTGCGGCGCCGGGCTCGACGACGACGGCGGCCGCGGCGTCGGAGAACAGCGCGTGCGCGACCACCTGGTCCAGGTCCCGCTGCGCCGGCTGCACGTGCAGGCTGGTCAGCTCGCAGCACAGCAGCACCGCCGGGCGCGAGCGCGCGGCCACGAAGTCGCCGACGGCGGCCAGCCCGGGCAGCGCGGCGTAGCAGCCCATGTGCCCGACCAGCAACCGCTGCAGACCGGCGGGCATGCCCAGGTCGCTGGCCAGCCGGATGTCCAGCCCGGGGGTCGCGTACCCGGTGCAGGTGGCGACGGCGAACAGGCCGACGTCGCCCGGCGCGAGGCCGGCGTCGTCGAGCGCCCCGGCGACCGCCTGCTTCCCCAGCGGCAGCGCCTCCTCCACGTAGCGGGCCATGCGCGCGCCGGTGCTCCACCGGCTGAGGTCCTCGTCGACCGGGTTGGCGACCGCGTGCCGGGTGCGCACGCCGGCGCTCGCCCAGATCCGCCGGGCGGCGCGGACGCCCTCGTAGTGGCGGGCGAAGAAGCCCTCCCACGCCGCGTCCTGGTCGAGGGTCGCCGGGAGGGCGGCTCCGGCGCCGGTCAGCACGGCGGCGCTCACCCGCGGGGCTCCCGGGGGAACGCGCTGCTCAGCGAGGCGATCACGCCCCGACCGTACGGGCGGAGGCGGTGCGGCGCTCCTCGGGTGGCGTGCCGTCACCCGGCGGACGCGCAGCGTCGCGCCGGCGGCCGTGGCCGGCGAACAGCACCGCCGTCGTGGGCAGCTCGCGCATGCGGACGACGTCGCGCCGGCCGAGCCGCCAGGCGACCAGGTCGCGCACCGACGGCCGCAGCCCCACGAGCCGCAGGTCCAGGCCGAGGCCGTCGGCGGCGGCGAGCAGCCGGCGCCGGTCGACGAACAGGGCGGGGTCGTGGATGCCCGGCGGCGGCCCGCCGGGGACGCGCTCCATGAGCCGGACGGCGATCAGCTCCGCCAGCCGGGTCGCGGCGATGGCGTCGATGACCAGCGTGCCGCCGGGGCGCAGCAGCCGCGCGGCCTCGGTGAGCACCGCGACGTCGTCGGCGACGTGCTCGAGGATCTCCCCGGCCACGACGACGTCGGCGCACCCGTCCCGCAGCGGCACCGCGAGCACCGAGCCGCGGACGGCGCACACCCCGTGCCGGGCGGCCACCGCCAGCCCGGCGGCACCCAGGTCGACGCCGACGTGCCGGTAGCCCAGGCGGGCGGCGTGCGGGGCCATGAGCCCGCCGCCGCAGGCGAGGTCGACCAGCAGGGCGCCGGGGCCCGGCGCCGGGGGGATGTACCGGGCCCGGTGGGCGGCCAGCCAGTGCAGCATGGCGAAGCCGCCCGAGACCTCCCACCACTGGTCGGCCAGGTCGTCGTACTGGGCCGGGTCGTTGCGGCGGGGGTCGTCGATGCGCACGGGCGGGGTCAGCCCTTCTTCAGCGGGTCGTGGCCCCAGTTCATCAGCGAGTACCGCCACCTGGAGTCCTCGACGTCCTCCTTCGCCGGCTCCTGAGCCAGGTGCCGCTGGACGTAGCCGTGGACCTTCCGCATGTGCGCGTAGTCGTCGTCGGTGAGGTCGCCCTGCTCCTTGCGCAGGAGCTCGACGATCCGCCGTCCGGACTCGTGCCCGGTGGACTCCCCCGACCCGCCGCTCTTCTGCCCCACCGACTGCGACTCGTCGGTGGCCAGCCACCGCTCCAGCTCCGAGGCGCTCATGTTGACCGCCCCGTCGAAGTCCTTCCTGATCGCGTCCCGGTCGTCGTCGGCCACGGCCCCTCCTCGGTCGGTCTCCCCCGGGCGGTACCGCGGCGCCGACCTCGGGAAACGGCGCGCGGGCACGGACCGGGTAGGCGGGCGCCGTCCCGGGTACCCGGGGGCCGTGGTGCCGGGTGGGGACGGCGACGGGAGGACGACGACGCGCGGGCGCGCCGGCGGCGTCGACGTCGCCACCGCGACCCAGAACGCCGAGGCCCGCGGGGAGAGCCTCGACCAGGTCCTCGACCGGAACCTCGCCGAGCTGCTGCAGGAGCTGCGGGTCGCGATCACCGGCGTGCAGGTGCTGTTCGCCTTCCTGCTCGGCCTGGCCTTCACCCAGCGGTTCACCGAGCTCGACGGCTTCCAGCTCACCGTCTACACCGTCACGCTGCTGGCCTCGGCGCTGGCGACGGTCGCCCTCATCGCCCCGGTCGCCTTCCACCGGCTGGTGTTCCGCCGGCGGCGCAAGGCGGTGCTCGTCGTGGTCGGCGACCGGCTGCTCCTGGTGGGCCTGGCCCTGCTCGTGCTGGCGATCAGCTCCGGCGTGCTGCTCGTCCTCGACGTCGCCCTGGGCCGCGGACCGGGCGTCGTCGCCGGGGTGGGCGTCCTGCTCGTCGGGACGGCGACCTGGTACGGGCTGCCGCTGTGGGCGCGGCGCGCGGACACCGCCCACCGGCCCGGCCCGCCGGACGACGGGGTGCGGCCCGCAGACTGAGCGCCGTCGTCACCGCGCTCCCGGAGGTCGCCCGTGTCCGTCACCGTCGTCGGCAGCCTCAACGAGGACGTGCTGGTCGCGGTCGGGCGGCTGCCCGGCCGCGGCGAGACCGTCGTCGGGCGGGCGGCGGTGCTCGCCCCCGGCGGCAAGGGCGCCAACCAGGCGGCGGCCGCCGGGCGGCTGGCCGGGTCCGGGGTGGCGATGGTCGGCCGGGTGGGCGACGACCCGGCCGGGGAGCGGCAGCGGGCGGCGCTGGCCGACGCCGGGGTGGACACCGCCCTGGTCCTCCCGACGCCGGGGCACCCGACCGGCTCGGCGACGATCCCGGTCGAGGACGGCAGCGGGGAGAACCTCATCGTCGTCGTCCCCGGGGCCAACGGGGAGCTGACGCCGGACGACGTCGACGTGCCGGCCGTGCGGCGGGCCGCGGTGGTGCTCCTGCAGCTCGAGGTGCCCCTGCCGACCGTGCGGGCGGCCGCGGACGCGGCGTCGGGCACCGTCGTGCTCACCCCCGCGCCGCCGCAGCCGCTGCCGCCGGAGCTGCTGCGGCGGGTGGCGGTGCTGGTGCCCAACGAGCACGAGCTGGTGCAGCTGGCCGGCGCGGACCCGGGGCCGCGGGCGCCCGCGGAGCTGGCCGCCCTCGCCCGCACCCTCGGCGCCGCGGCCACCGTGGTGACCCTGGGCGCCCGGGGCGCGCTCGTGGTGCCGGCGGACGGTCCGGTGCTGCTGCAGGCGCCGCCGTCGCGCGGGGCGCGGACCTGGCGGGCGCGGTGCGGGAGGCGGTCGCGTCCGCGGCGCTGTCGACGACCGGCCCGGGCGCGCGGGGCGCCCTGCCCGACGCGGCCGCGGTCCGGGCGGTGCTGCCGCGGGTGCCCGCGGCGGTGCGCGTGGACTGACCCGGGGTTGGCGGGCGCGCAGGTGGGCAAGGCCTCCCCGACCGCACCGCCGCATCCCGAGGAGGACGCCGTGACCGAGCCCGAACGGCCGCCGCGCACGCCCGAGCGCGCGGAGGGCGACCCGCCCGGCGACGAGGGCGACGCCGGGCGCACCCCGCGCTCCGAGGAGCCCGCCGAGGGGCAGCCGCTGGGCGACGGCCCGGCCGAGAGCCCCGACGTCTGACCGGGACGGACCCGTCCCGGCCGGGGCCCGGCACGGCCCGGCCGTGCCGCGCCCCGGGGTGGCGGACGTCCCACCCCCGGGCGGGTGCGGTCCCCGCCGGGGGCCGTTCCCCCGGGCCGAGCGGGGCAGGCCGGCCCGCATGGCCGAGGTGCGGCCCGAGGACCGGATCCGCGACGACGCCACCGGCACCCCGCCGGCCCCGGGGTCCGGTGCCGCCCAGGCGGCCGCCGAGCGCGTCGTCCAGCTGCCGGCCAACCCGCGCCGCACCCGCCGCGCCTGACGCGCCCGCCGCGTCGTCACAGCGGTCCCACGCTTCACCACCGCCCCGACCTGCGCGTTCGCCCCTCGGCACCCACGAGCGCGCAGCCGTGCCGGGCACCCGGCGTGCCGCGAACTGATCCGTCACGGCAGGCGGCACGATCCACCGCGTGACCGCCGCCGCCCTCTCCTTCGCCGACGCCGACGCCGACAGCCCCGCCCCGGTCCGCCGCAGCCGCGCGGAGCGGGAGGCGATCGTCCTCGACACCGCGGAGCGGCTGTTCTCCGCCCGCAGCTCGCGCAGCGTCGGCATGGACGAGCTCGTCCGCGAGACGGGCCTGGGCAAGATGACCGTCTACCGGCTGTTCAAGAGCAAGGACGAGCTGGTCGGCGCCTACCTGGCCCGCAAGGCGGCCACGGTGCTCGGGCACGTCGACGAGCTCCTGCTGCTGCACGAGCACGACCCGCGCGCCGCGCTGCTCGCCGTCGTCGAGTACGTCGACGCCGACGTCACCCGCGCCGGCTTCCGCGGCTGCCCGTTCACCAACGTCAGCAGCGAGTACGACGACCCGGCGCACCCGGCCCGCAGCGCGGCCGCCGACTACAAGTTCGAGCTGCACGCCCGCCTCGAGCGGCTGGCCGAGCAGGTCGCGCCCGGCTTCGGGGAGGACCTCGCCGCCCAGGTCCACCTGATCATCGACGGCATGTACCTCTCCGGCGGCCTGCTCGGCCCCGACGGCCCGGCCGCCCACGGGCGCGCGCTGGCCGAGCAGCTCACCGACCTCGCGGTCGCCGCCTCCGCCGCGGTTCCCGCCGGGCCGGTCGCCGTCCCCGCCTGACCCGGCGCCCGGCGGGGAGCCGCACCGCTCGCCGGGCGGGCCCGGCCCCGGGCCCGCAGGATGGGCCGGTGACCGTGGACCGCAGCCGCCCCGACCTGGACGACACGACCGTCGAGGGCCTCGGCAAGCTCTCCGAGGCGCTGGAGACGATCGAGCAGGCCCGGGGCCAGCTCTACGGCTTCCACCAGCACTCCGGCAAGGCGGACCTGCTCCTGCAGGAGGCGGTGGAGCTGTTCCGGAAGGCCGGGCACACCGAGCTCGCCGACGACCTCGACCGCGACCTCGTGGGCCGCAACGTCATCGCCGACCGGTGGACCTTCCAGATCGTCGAGGACTACGACGCGAACTACTGGTCGGTGTTCCGCGCCTTCGACGAGCGGGCCCGCGAGGAGCTGGCCGACGGCGACCGGCACGTGTTCGAAGCGCGCATGAAGCAGCGCGAGCGCACCGCCGGGCACCCCGCGCACGAGGCCGGCCCCGCGCTCGACGACTGACGCCGTCCGGTCGCCGCCCGCCCGCCGGGGCCGCAGACTCGGGCGGGTGAGCACCCGCGAGCAGAAGATGCCCGAGCCGGACGAGCCCCGCTCCGTCGGCCCGCTGGGCAGCAGCACGTCCGGCCCGCCGGCGCCCGACTCCGACGGCCCCGAGGCGACCGGCCCGGCCGACGGCGCCGCCGGCCCGTCCTGGCCGCCGGCGGAGACCGAGCCGGCCGCGCACCGGGACTGAGGCCCCGCTCCCCGAGCGGAACCCCGGGGTCCGCGGTTTGAGGGAGCCGTCCCGCGGACAGTCCGTGATCATGACTGCTCCCGGTTCGCCCGCCGACCCCCGGTACCCCACGTCCGGCACGTCCGCGCCCGGCAGCGACCCGCTCGCCGGCGGCTACGGCACCCCGTCGACGTCCGCCGGCGGCTACGGCACCCCGTCGACGTCCGCCGGCGGCTCCCCCGCCGGCACCTCCCCCGCGACGCCCCGCCCCTCCGGGCCGTCGCGCGCCGGGGCGGCCGGCCGCACCGTCGGCCGCGGCCTCGCCCTCGGCCTGCTGCTGTTCGTCACCGTCCTGCTGGTGCTGTTCGTCGTGTTCAACGGCCAGACGGTGCAGATCAGCCTCGTCTTCGGTGACGTGCAGGCGCCGCTGGTGGTGGCGCTGCTCATCGCCGCGGCGCTCGGGGCGCTCGTCGCGTCGCTGGCCGGCCTCGTGCTGCGCGCCCGCCGCCGCAACCGCTGACCCCTGCCCGGGACGCGCCTGACCCCTGCGGGCGTGTCCCGGGCCGCGGCCTTGCTCCTGGTTACCCGCCGGTAATAACGTTCGTTACCGGCGAGTAGGCACCCCTGCCCGCCGTCCCCCCGGTACGGAGCAACGGAGCCAGACCGCATGAGCCACTACACCGCGAACCTGCGGGACCTCGAGTTCAACCTGTTCGAGTTCCTCGACACCAAGGACCGGTTCGGCACCGGCCCGTTCGCGCAGATGGACGCCGAGACCGCGCGCGGCGTGCTCGCCGAGATCCGGCGGCTGGCCGAGGGTCCGATCGCCGAGAGCTTCGCCGACGCCGACCGCAACCCGCCGGTGTTCGACCCGGCCACGCACTCGGTGACGCTGCCGGAGAGCTTCAAGCGCTCGGTGCGGGCCATCGAGGACGGCGAGTGGTACCGCCTGGACCTGCCCGAGGAGCTCGGCGGCTTCGGCGCCCCGCACGCGCTGACCTGGGGCGCGTTCGAGATGGTGCTCGGCGCCAACCCCGCCGTGTTCATGTACGGCGCGTGGGCCGCCTTCGCCGCCGTCCTGCACGAGCTCGGCAACGCCGAGCAGAAGCGGCTCGCCGAGCTGATGATCGAGCACCGGTGGGGCGCCACCATGGTGCTCACCGAGCCGGACGCCGGCTCCGACGTGGGCGCCGGCCGGACGAAGGCCGTGCAGCAGCCCGACGGCTCGTGGCACATCACCGGCGTGAAGCGGTTCATCACCTCCGCCGAGCACGACCTGTCCGACAACATCGTCCACCTGGTGCTCGCCCGCCCCGAGGGCGCGAAGCCCGGCACCAAGGGCCTGTCGCTGTTCGTCGTCCCGAAGTTCCACGTCGACCTCGGGACCGGCGCGCTCGGTGAGCGCAACGGCGTGTACGTGACCAACGTCGAGAAGAAGATGGGCCTCAAGGTCTCCACGACCTGCGAGCTCACCTTCGGCGACGGGCCGGTCCCGGCCAGGGGCTGGCTGGTCGGCGACGTGCACGACGGCATCGCGCAGATGTTCAAGGTCATCGAGCACGCCCGCATGTTCGTGGGCACCAAGGCGATCGCCACCCTGTCGGCGGGCTACCAGCAGGCGCTGGCCTTCGCCAAGGAGCGGGTGCAGGGCGCCGACCTCACCGCGACGTCGAAGGACGCCCCCCGGGTGACCATCACCCACCACCCCGACGTGCGCCGCTCGCTGATGCTGCAGAAGGCCTACGCCGAGGGCATGCGGGCGCTGTACCTGTACACGGCGAGCTTCCGCGACCGGGTCACCGAGGCCGAGGCCGCCGGCACCGCCGACGGCGAGGAGGCGAGGCTCGCCGCGCGCGTCAACGACCTGCTGCTGCCGGTGGTCAAGGGCTTCGGCTCCGAGCGGGCCACCCAGCTGCTCACGCAGGAGTCGCTGCAGACCCTGGGCGGCTCGGGCTACCTGCAGGACTACCCGATCGAGCAGTACATCCGGGACTCCAAGATCGACACCCTCTACGAGGGCACGACGGCGATCCAGGGCCAGGACTTCTTCTTCCGGAAGGTCGTCAAGGACGGCGGCGTCGCGCTGACCTGGCTGGCCTCGCAGATCCAGGCCACCATCGACGCCGAGGCCGGCAACGGCCGGCTCAAGGAGGAGCGGGCGCACCTCGCGACCGCCCTCGGCGAGGTCCAGGCGATGCTCGCCGCCATGTTCGGGCAGCTCACCGGCGCCCAGGAGGACGTGACCAG
This sequence comes from Geodermatophilus arenarius, assembly GCF_042654585.1. Classification (NCBI taxonomy): domain Bacteria; kingdom Bacillati; phylum Actinomycetota; class Actinomycetes; order Geodermatophilales; family Geodermatophilaceae; genus Geodermatophilus; species Geodermatophilus arenarius. The sequence goes on along the minus strand of NZ_JBHSGR010000022.1, from coordinate 24,955 downwards.
GCTCTACGAGGTCGGCCAGAACACCAGCCGGCTGCTGCTGGCCGTCGGCGACCTGGTCACCGCGTGGCTGCTGGTCCGCCAGTCCGAGGTGGCGCTGGCCGCCCTGGCCGGCGAGGTGAGCGGGAAGGACCGCCTGTTCTACGAGGGCAAGCTCGCCGCCACCCGCTTCTTCACCACCCAGGTGCTGCCGCGCCTGGCCGGCGAGCGCGCCATCGTCGAGGCCACCGACAACGCGCTCATGGAGGTCCCCGAGGGCGCGTTCTAGGAGGACCCCCTCCCCCCGCCCCGCACGCCCGGCGCCGGGCCCGGCGGGGTGGCCGTTCCAGGACCTCACCGCGGCCCGCGGCCGTCGTCCGTTTCGCGGGGGCGACGGCGGGCATGGCCTCCCGCGACAGCGTCGTCGGACAGGAGGCACCATGACCGACCCGCAGGGCAGCGACCGCATCCAGCAGGGCGTCCCGACCGCGTCGGGCTCGGGCGACAACAGCAGCACCGGGACCGGCTTCGACGACGTCCCCCTCACCCGCGACGAGGCCCTCGAGCGGGACGCCGCCTCCGGCGACGACCTGCCGGCACGCGCCGACAGCGACGTCGCCCGGGCCCGGACGGACGGCCCGTCCGGCGAGGTCCCGGGACCCACGCCCCGTTCCGGAGGGAGATCGGACTGATGAGCGAGACCGAGCACACCGGCTACCGCGAGTCCCCGGACACCACCGACGGTCCGACCGCGAGCAACATGGTCGACGGCGTCCCCGGCGAGGACCGGTCCGACGGCGGCGAGCAGGACACGACCCTCACCACCGACGACGACGCCCAGCGGGACGACTCCGTGGTGCGCGGCGGCAACGAGGCCAGCTGATCCCGGCCGCGGCGGCGGGCTAGATCCAGCCGTGGCGGCGGGCGACCTCCACGGCGGCGTGCCGGTTGGCCGCGCCGAGCTTGCCCGCGGCCGACGACAGGTGGTTGCGCACCGTCCCGGGTGACAGGTGGGCGCGGGCGGCGATCTCCTCGACGGGAGCGCCGCCCGCGGCCAGCTCCAGGACGTCGGCCTCGCGCGGCGTGAGCGGGCTGTCGCCGGCGCTGATGGCCTCGGCGGCCAGCTCCGGGTCGACGTAGCGGCCGCCGCGCGCCACCGTCCGGACGACGTCGGTGAGCACCGGCGCCGCCACGGTCTTGGGCAGGAAGCCGCGCACGCCCGCCGCCAGCGCCCGCTTGAGGTGCCCCGCGCGCCCGTGCCCGGTGACGATGACCGACGCGCAGCCGGGCACCAGCGATCCCAGCCGGGCGGCGACGGTGATGCCGTCGAGGTCGGGCATCTGCAGGTCCAGGACGGCGACGTCGGGGGCGTGCGCCCGCGCCATGGCCAGCGCCTCGTCGCCGGAGGCGGCCTGCGCGACCACCTCCAGGTCGTCCTCCAGCGCCAGCAGCGCCGCCAGCGCCGAGCGGATGAGGTTCTCGTCGTCGGCGAGCAGCACCCGGATCACCGCACCTCCTCCACCGCCCGGGCGGGCACCCGGGCCTCGACGACGAACCGGTCCCCGTGCCGCCCCGCGGACAGCCGGCCGGAGGCGGCCGCCAGCCGCTCGGACAGCCCGCGCAGTCCGTTGCCCCAGCCGGCGCCGGCCCGGCCGGCGCCGTCGTTCTCCACCCTCAGCCGCACCGGGTCCCCGGCCGTCAGCGTGACCGTGCACTCGGCCGCGGAGCTGTGCCGCAGGACGTTGGTGACCGCCTCGCGCACCACCCAGCCCAGCGCCGCCTGCACCGGCTCGGGCAGGGCGGCGCCGTGCTCCTCGCCGTGCACCGTGCAGGCGATGCCGGCCGCCCGCAGCACCGAGCGGGCGCCGGCCAGCTCGCCGGCCAGGTCGGTGCTGCGGTAGCCGCGGACGACGTCGCGGACCTCGCGCAGCGACCGCTCGGCGATCCGGCTGATGTCCGCGACCTCGTCGGCCGCCTCGGGCCGCTGCCGCCGCACCAGCTCCCCGGCCAGCTGGCTCTTCACCGCGATCGCCGAGAGGTCGCGGCCCATGACGTCGTGCAGGTCGCGGGCGAAGCGCAGCCGCTCCTCGGCGACGGCGAGCTGCAGCTGCACGCCGCGGCTGCGCTCCATCGCGACGACGACGTCGAGCACCCACACGGAGAAGCGGAAGGCGAGCACGAGGCCCGTGACGGCGACCGCGAACGTCACCGCGAGCACCAGCGCGGCCGGCCAGACCTCCCCCGACGCCAGCGCCAGCGCGCCGACGCCCAGCCCGACGACGGCCGCGGCGCGGGCCAGCGCCCGCGACGTCCACACCGGGGAGACCGCGGTGAGCAGCATCGCCGGGGGCAGCACCACCAGCCACCGGCCCTCGGGGTCGGCGCCCGCGCCGACGGTCGCGGCCACGCCGAGGGCGGAGGCCAGCGCCGCGGCCACCGCGTCGGCGACCAGCGGGCGGCCGGGCAGCGGGCGCTGCGTCGCGCGGGCGGCCAGCCCGGCCCGCGCGAGCAGCACCGTGGTGACGGCGACGAGCACCGAGCCGGCCAGGTACAGCCGCGCGGTCCCGGTGTCGCCGAGACCCGCACCGGCGACGACCAGCAGCGCCCACGCCGGCGTCAGGCCGAGCCAGGCGTAGAACGACCAGCGGGTGTAGAGGTCCAGGCGCTGGGGGTCCGAGCGGTCCCGCCACCAGCGCGCGACGGTCGGCACGGCGCCCATGCTGCCGTACCGACCGCCGGGGGCCGCGTCGCTCACCTGCGGGGCGCCCACCGGAAGACCCGGGGCGCCACGGCGGCGGCGACGGCGATCCAGGCCGCGAGGACCAGCAGCGGCTGGGGCGCGGCGGCCCAGTCGACCGACCGGCCGTCCCACGTCTGCCCGGCCAGGCCCAGCCGGGCGAGCTCGACGACCGGCTCGATCGGGGTCAGCCGCACCACCTGCGCGACCTGCTCGGGGAAGGCGGTCAGCGGCACGACGATGCCGGAGGTGATCGAGGCGAGCACCACCAGCGGCAGCGTGGTGATCTGCGCGCTCTCGGCGGTGCGGGTGAACGAGGTGCTCGCCGCGGCCAGCAGCGTCATCAGGAGCATCCCGCCGAGCAGGGCCACCAGGGGCAGGACGACGTCGGTCGGAGCCGACCACTCCCCGATCACGGCGGTGCCGGCCAGCACGAGGACCACCTGCGCGAGGGTCACCAGCAGGGTGGGGACGGCGGTGCCCAGCAGCACCTCGCCGGGGGTGAGCTCGCCGCTGCGCATCCGCTGCAGCACCAGCTCCTCGCGGCGGGCGACGTAGGTGGTCACCAGGTTGTGGTAGGTGAGGAAGACCAGGGTCACGGCGAACGCGGTGACGACCAGGCGCGGGCCCAGCGGCCCGTCGCCGCCGAGCCCGGCCACGGGCACGAACGCGACGAGGAACAGCGGCAGCAGCAGCGAGTTGACGACGGCGGTGCGGTTGCGCAGCAGCAGCCGGGTCTCGGCGCCGGCGAGCGCGGCGACCCGCTGCAGGCGGGACGGGGCGGGCGCGGTGGTGGCGGTCATCGGGGGCTCCTCCCGGATCGTGCGGTCAGGACGGGTCGGCGCCGTCGGCGACGGCGAGGAAGGCCTGCTCGAGCGAGGCGGCGCGGGCCTGCAGGTCGCCGAGGACCAGCCCGTGCTCGTCGGCCCAGGCCAGCAGGCGGGTGAGGACGGGCTGCAGCGCGCGGGTGTGCAGCACGACCCGCGGCGTCGTGGCCACGACCTCGGCGCCGGGGACGGCCGGCAGCCCGGGGGCCGCCGCCGGCAGGGTGAAGCGGACCGTGGCGGGCCGGGTGGCGGCGATCTCGGCCGCGGTGCCGGAGAGGACGATCCGGCCGGCCCGCATGACCGCGATCCGATCGGCGAGCTCCTCGGCCTCCTCGAGGTGGTGCGTGGTGAGCACGACCGCGGCGCCGCCGGCCACGCGGCGGCGGACCAGCTCCCACACCGCGCGGCGGCTCTCGGGGTCCAGCCCCGTGGTGGGCTCGTCGAGGACGACGACGCGCGGCGAGCCGAGCAGCGCCAGCGTGAGGTCGAGCCGGCGCCGCTCGCCGCCGGAGAGGCTGCGCACGCGGACGTCGGCGCGGCCGGTCAGGTCGACCTGCTCCAGGGCCTCGGCCACCGGCCGGGGTCCGGTGAGCGTGGCCGCCCAGGTCGCCACCGTCTCGCGGACGGTGAGGTCGGCGGGCAGGCCGCTGGACTGCAGCAGCACGCCGAGGTGCGGGCGGACGGCGGCGCGGTCGGCCACCGGGTCGGCGCCGAGCACGCGGACGGTGCCGCCCGAGGCCGGGGCCAGGCCCTCGAGCACCTCCAGCGCGGAGGTCTTGCCGGCGCCGTTGACGCCGAGCAGGGCGAACACCTCGCCGGGGTGGACCTCGAAGCTGATGCCGCGGACGGCCTCGACGGCGCCGTGACGGCGGCGCAGGTCGGTGACCTCGACGGCGGGAGCGCCGGCGTCCCCGCGGGTGCGGACGTCGGCGCGCGGGTGGGTGAGCTGCACGGGGCCTCCTCCTCGCGCCCCGCCGGCTCCTTGTCGGCCGGTCCTCCGGGGCACGTCCCCACGCTGCCGCCGGTCCGGGCCCGGCACAGGTGCCGTCCCTCACGACCTGGGCCCGCAGACGCACGGGGCACCCCTGACACGTGTCAGGGGTGCCCCGTGGCGGGAGCGGGTGCGGCTACACCCGGGCGCCCGCCCGGTCCGCCGTCGTCCCGACGGCGTCGTCCGCGGCGAGGTCGCGGACGCGGGTCTCGCCGTAGGCGAGGACCGCCACGAGCGTGACGACGGCGCAGGCGGCCAGGTAGACGGCCACGCGGGTCGGGCTCGGGTCGTCGAAGCTGCCGAGCAGGGCGACCGCGATCAGTGGCGCGGGCGCGCCGGCGACCAGGGACGCCAGCTGGGCGCCGATGGAGACGCCGGTGTAGCGGGCCTTGGTGCCGAACAGCTCGGCGAAGAACGCCGCCTGCGGGCCGTACATGGCGCCGTGGAACAGCAGGCCGACGATCAGCGCCAGCACGACGAGGGCGAAGCTCCCGGTGTCGAACAGGCCGAACAGGACGAAGCCCCAGATGCCGGTGCCGGCGGCGCCGAGGAGGTAGACCGGCCGCCGGCCGACGCGGTCGGACAGCGCGCCCCACATCGGGATCGTCACCAGGTGCACCGCGGACGCGACGAGCAGCGCGTTCAGGGCGAACGAGGCGTCCAGGCCGAGCGCCTTGGTGAGGTAGGCCGTGGTGAACGCCGTGAGGATGTAGAAGGCGACGTTCTCGGCGATGCGGGCGCCCATGGCGACGAGCACCTCGCGCTTGTAGCGCTGGAGGACGACGGTGATCGGCGCCTGCTCGGCCGCGCCGGTCTCCCGGGCCTTCTCCTCGGCGGCGCGCTGGGCCTCGAGGAACACCGGCGACTCGCTGACCGCCAGCCGCACCCACAGGCCGACCAGGATGAGCACGGCCGAGAGCAGGAACGGGATGCGCCAGCCCCAGGACTCGAAGGCCGCGTCGGACTGGACGGCAGCCAGCACCGCGAGCACGGCGGTGGAGAGGAGCTGGCCGGCGGGCGCCCCGGCCTGCGGCCAGGAGGCCCAGAAGCCGCGGTTCTCGGGCCGGCCGTGCTCGGAGACGATGAGGACCGCACCGCCCCACTCGCCGCCGAGGGCGAAGCCCTGCACCAGGCGGAGGAACACCAGCAGCAGCGGGGCGAGCGCGCCGACGGTCGCGTAGGTCGGGAGCAGGCCGATGGCGAAGGTGGCGCTGCCCATCATGAGCAGCGAGACGACCAGCAGCTTCTTGCGCCCGACGCGGTCGCCGAAGTGGCCGAAGACCAGCGCGCCGATGGGGCGGGCCGCGAAGCCGATGGCGTAGGTGCCGAAGGCCAGCAGCACGCCGGCGAAGTCGGACGAGTCGGGGAAGAACAGCGGGCCGAAGACGAGCGCGGCGGCCGAGCCGTAGAGGAAGAAGTCGTACCACTCGACGGTGGTGCCGATGATGCTCGCACCGACGACGCGGCCGAAGCTCCGTCTCCGGTGGGTCTGGGCGGGTGCGGACACGCGGTTCTCCTCGGTGGACGGATCCGGACCCGACCGACGCTAGGAAGCGCGCGGGGGCCTGCCCATGTGCCGGAGGCCAGTTCTGTGAACCAGGTCATGTGGTCCGCGGACATGTCCCGCGGCGGGACCGTGCCCCGACCGGCCGGGACACCCGGTGTGGGCGGCACCCACCACCGGCGCCGCAGGTGTGTGTGCCGCCGCCGTGGGAGGGGTCGCACCCGCGGCCTAGCGTCGCCGCCATGAGCGCGAAGGACCTCGAGGGACGGCGGGCGATGGTGACCGGCGGGGGGTCGGGCATCGGCCGTGCGGTCGCCGCCCGGCTGGCCGAGGCCGGTGCCGCGGTGGTCGTCGTCGACCGGGACGGCGCGGCGGCCGAGGAGGCGGCCCGCACCGTGGGCGGCACCGCCGTCGCCGTCGACCTCTCCGACCTGACCGCCGTCGACGCGCTCGACCTCGACGTCGACGTGCTGGTCAACAACGCCGGGTTCCAGCACGTCGCGCCGCTGCACGAGTTCCCCGTCGAGGTCTTCTCCACCATCCAGCGGCTGATGGTCGAGGCGCCGTTCCGGCTGGTGCGCGGCGCGCTGCCGCACATGTACCGGCGCGGCTGGGGCCGGGTGGTCAACGTCAGCTCGGTGCACGGGCACCGGGCGTCGCCGTTCAAGTCCGCCTACGTCACCGCCAAGCACGCGCTCGAGGGCCTGTCGAAGGTGGTGGCGCTCGAGGGTGCCCCGCACGGGGTCACCTCCAACTGCGTCGCCCCGGCCTACGTGCGGACGCCGCTGGTCGAGGGGCAGATCGCCGACCAGGCCCGCAGCCACGGGATCTCCGAGGACGAGGTCGTCGAGCGGGTCATGCTGGCGCCGGCGGCGCTCAAGCGGCTGATCGAGCCGGCCGAGGTCGCCGACGCCGTCGCCTGGCTCTGCTCCCCCGCCGCGGCCTCGGTCACCGGCACCTCGCTGCTCATGGACGGCGGGTGGACCGCCCACTGATCGCCCGGCCGGTGACAATGCCGGTCGTGGCCCGGACCGCAGCACCGCCCGCCGACGGCCCCGGCCGCACGTCCCGGGTCCCCTCGGCGGCCGCCGAGTACCTGCAGATGGTCCTCGACGACGCCGCGGCCATCGAGTACGAGGGCCCGCTGGTGCGCGCCCGGGCCGCGGGCGCGGACCCCGCCACGCTGGCCGAGCTGGAACGGGTCCGGCTCCTGGCGCTGCAGGTGCGCGCCGCCTTCGCCGCCCGCCGCCGCCGGGAGTCGGAGCTGTCGGCGCTGTTCGACACCGCGAGCGACCTCGCCACGCTGCGCGGCGTCGACTCGGTGCTCACCGCGATCGTCCGCCGCGCCCGCCAGCTGCTGGGCACCGACGTCTCGTACCTGACGCTCAACGACGACGCCCACGGCGACACCTACATGCGGGTGACCGACGGCTCGGTGTCCGCGCGCTTCCAGGCGCTGCGGCTGCCGATGGGCGAGGGGCTGGGCGGGCTCGTGGCCCAGACGGCCGCGCCCTACGCGACGGCGAGCTACTTCGACGACGCCCGGTTCCACCACACCGACGACATCAACGGCGGCGTCCGCGAGGAGGGCCTGGTCGCCATCCTCGGCGTGCCGCTGATCCGCGGGTCGCAGGTGATCGGGGTGCTCTACGCCGCCGACCGCGCCGAGCGGACCTTCGACCGGTCCGAGGTGGCGCTGCTCGGCTCGCTGGCCGCGCACGCGGCGATCGCGCTGGACAACGCGCGGCTGCTGGAGGAGACCCGGGCCGCCCTGGAGGAGCTGTCGGCGGCCACCCGGGAGCTGCGGGAGCACACCGAGTCGGTGGAGCGGGCCGCGGGAGCGCACGACCGGTTCATCGACGTCGTGCTCCGCGGGGGCGGCGTCGAGGGCGTGGCCGCGGCGGTGACCGAGGCGCTGGGCGGCCGGATCACCGTGCTCGACGAGGAGGGCCGCCCGTCGCCCGCGGCCGACGGGGGCGCCCTCCCGCCCGACCCCGCCGGCGCGCTGGCGCTGGCCCGCTCCACCGGCCGCACGGTGCGCGACGGCGACTGGTGGACCGCGGCGGTGACCGTGGACAGCGACCTGCTCGGCGGGCTGGTGCTGCAGCGCGAGGGCGACCTGTCCGACGCCGACCAGCGCATCCTCGAGCGCGCCGCGCTGGTCACCGCGCTGCTGCTGCTCATCCGGCGGACCGCCGGCGAGGCCGAGAGCCGGGTGCGCGGCGAGCTGCTCGACGAGCTGCTGACCGTCCCGCTGCGCGACCCCGACGGCCTGCGCGAGCGCGCCCGCCGGCTGGGCACCGACCTGGACCGGCCGGCGTCGGTCGTCGTCGTCCGGGTGGAGGAGCGCTGCCGCGGCCGGGCGCTGGCCGCCGCCGCGCACCTCGCCGCCACCCGCGGCGGGCTCGCCGGGGCCCGCGACGGCCGCGTCGTCCTGTGCCTGCCCGACCTCGCGCCGGGGGCGGCGGCCGCGCTCGTGCGCCGGGAGGTGGCCGCGGCGGTCGGGCGGCCGGTCACCGCCGGCGGCGCCGGGCCCGCACCCGGCCCGGCCGCCGTGGCCGGCGCCTGGGCCGAGGCCGGGCGGTGCGCCTCGACGCTGCAGGCGCTGGGCCGCACCGGGGAGTCGGCGAGCGCGGACGAGCTGGGCTTCGTCGGCCTGCTGGTGGGCGAGGGCCGCGACGTGCCCGGCTTCGTGCAGGCGACGCTGGCACCGGTGCTCGACTACGACGCCCGCCGCGGCACCGACCTGGTGGCCACGCTGCGCGCCTGGTTCGACACCGGCGGCTCCCCCGCGCGGGCGGCCGAGGTGCTCAACGTGCACGTCAACACGGTCACCCAGCGGCTGGACCGGGTGGGCCGGCTGCTGGGCCGCGACTGGTCCGCACCGGAGCGGGCGCTGGAGGTGCAGCTGGCGCTGCGGCTGCACCGGCTGACCACCGCCGAGGGCGCAGCGGTCAGCCCATGACACCCGGCGGGACGATGCTGTCGATCCCGACGTCCCGGCGCCGGCCGCAGCGCCGGCAGACCTCGTGGCCGGGGCCGCGCAGCCGCTCGTCGTCGGGGTGCCGCTGCACGTAGGCGTGCAGCCCCAGGCGGCAGAGCAGGGGCTTCGGGGTGGTCCGCGCGTCGCCGGCCATGGCGATCGCCTCCCTCGTCGCAGGCCCCCAGGCTGGCACCGTCGCGTCCCCGGCCGGTGGGTCCGAGGTCCCTCCTACCCTGGTCCGGTGACCGCCGTCCTCCCCTGCCTGCCGGCGGCCGAGTGGACGGCGCGGGCGGCCGCGCCCGCCGCGCGCGTGGAGCGGTGGACGGCGCCGCACCGCGAGCGCCGCCGTCGGGGCGAGGAGCACCCGGTGCTGGACTTCCTGTTCACCTACTACTCGGAGACGCCGTCGCGGCTGCGCCGGTGGCACCCGGGCCCGGGCGTCGCGCTGGCGCCGTCGGCGGAGGGACCGGCGCCGCACGCCGCCTGGCGCTGGTACGCGACCGGCGGCGACGGCGCGGTGCGGCTCGACGTCGCCGCCTGGCTGGCCGACCGGGCGCCGACCGTCCGCTTCGTGCGGGACCTGCTCGCCGCCACCGCGTCCCGGCCGGCGCAGACCGGCTGCTTCGGGCTGCACGAGTGGGCGATGGTGCACCGCGCCGACGAGCGGCGGCACGCGGTCCCGCTGCGGCTGGGGCAGGCGGGCACCGACGCCGTGGTGGAGGCGCACGCGATCCGGTGCAGCCACTTCGACGCGTTCCGGTTCTTCACGCCGTCCGCCGTCGGGCTCAACCGGCTGCAGCCGACGCGGGAGACGCAGGTCGCGATGGAGCAGCCGGGCTGCCTGCACGCGACGATGGACCTCTACAAGTGGGCCTACAAGCTCTCCCCCGCGGTGCCTGGCGAGCTGGTGGCCGACTGCTTCGAGCTCGCCGTCGAGGTGCGCGAGCTGGACATGCGGGCCTCGCCCTACGACCTGGCCGACCGCGGCTACGCGCCGGTGCGGATCGAGACGGCCGAGGGCAAGGCGGAGTACGTGGCCGCGCAGCGGGGGTTCGCCGGGCGCGCGGCCCCGCTGCGGCGGCGGCTGGTCGAGGTCTGCGACGCGCTGCTGGCGTCCTAGCTCACCGCAGCGCGTCCTGGCTCACGGTCGACGGTGAGCCAGGACGCGGCATGATCAGGTCAGCTGATCGTGCTGCGGATCCCGCGTCAGACGCCGTCGCGGGGGCCGGCCGCGCCGACGCCCACCCCGCGGGACGCCGTCTCGCGCAGCTGCTCGACCACCCGGCCCGGCGGCGGGGTCTCCCCACCGGTGGGCGCCGAGGGACGGCGGCCCGAGCGGCGCTCGCGCAGCCGGGCGACCAGGCCCGCGATGCCGCCCGGCACGAAGAACACGACCACCACGAACAGCGCCCCGAGCAGGAACAGCGGCTCCGACAGCGGCACCCGCAGCCAGGCCGGCAGGTCCTGCACGGCGGGCGAGGAGGCGAGGTCGGTGAGCCGGCTGTCGAGGTAGGTGTAGAGGACGCCACCGAGCACCGCGCCCCACCGGCTGCCCGCCCCGCCGAGCACCACCATGACCAGCAGGCCGAGGGTGAAGTCGGCGGTCGTCGTCCGGGGCGTGGAGCCGCCGAGCAGCAGCAGGTGCACCACCCCGCCGAGCGCGGCCAGCAGGCCGGCGAGGACGAAGACGACCAGCTTGAACGAGTAGGGCCGCAGGCCCAGCACCTCGACCCGGCGCTCGTTCTCCCGGATCGCCTGCCACACCCGCCCGGCCCGCGAGCCGGTCACCCACGCGACGACGACGTAGACGACGGCGAGGTAGGCCAGCGCCAGCCAGTACAGGTTGACGGTGTTGAGGACGCCGACGAACGCGTCGGGCACGTTCGAGCGGTCCAGCGCCAGGCCCTCCTCGCCGCCGGTCAGGCCGCCGGGGTCGCGCAGGACGACGATCGACCCGACCTGCGCCATGGCCAGCGTGACCATGGAGAAGGCGATGCCCGACACCCGCAGCGCCACCCCGCCGACCAGCAGCGGCAGCGCGATGCCGACCACGGTGGTCAGCGCGAGCGCCGCGCCCAGGCCCCAGCCGAGCTCGGTCAGCGCCAGGTTGGCCACGTACGTGCCGGCCGCGAAGTAGAGCGCGTGCCCGAACGACAGCAGCCCGGTGAACCCGAACAGCAGGTCGTAGGACAGCGCCACCCCGCCGAAGACAAGGCACAGCGCCAGCAGCTGGAGGGTGCCGGGGCTGTTGAGGACGCCGTCGAAGAGGCCCGGGACCTGCAACGTGGAGTACGGCAGGACCGCCAGGACGACGAGGACGACCAGCGGCGCCAGCCGCGTCAGGTTCCGGCTCATGCCACCCTCGCAGTCAGCCCGCCGGGGCGGGTCAGCAGGACGACGGCGAGCAGCAGGACGACCGACAGGTCCCCCACCCCGCTGGCCGCGTAGTAGTTGGCGAACTGCTGCACCAGCCCGACGAGGACCGCCGCCACCGCGGCGCCGGTGATCGAGCTCATCCCGCCGATGACGACGACGATGAAGGCGAAGATCAGCAGCGAGGTGCCCTGGCCCGGCGAGATCGAGCCGAGGTAGACGCCGCCGAGGGCGCCGGCCAGCGCGGCGAACGCGCCGCCGATGGCGAAGACCAGGGTGAACGCCCGCCGCACGTCGATGCCGAGCGCGGTCACCATCGACCGGTTCTCCACGCCGGCGCGGATGACCAGGCCGAAGCGGGTGTAGCGGAGGAAGGCCAGCACGGCGAGCAGCACGACGACGGCGCTGCCGATGAGCAGGAAGCGGTCGTTGGGCACGCTGGCGCCGAGCACCGACGTCGTGTCCTTGGCCCAGGCCGGCGCGGGGAAGGGCCGCGGGTCGGCGCCCCAGATCGCCCGCACCAGCGCGACCAGCGCCAGGCTCAGCCCCACGGTGACCAGCACCTGCTCGATGTGCCGCTCGTAGAGCGGGCGGATCAGCAGCAGCTCGATCAGCGCCGCGACGACCGTGCCGACGGCGACCCCGAAGGCGACGGCGAACGCGAAGCCCCACCCGCCGGACCCGGCGCCGGGCAGGTTCTCCGAGGCCCACCAGGTGCCGTAGGCGCCGATGGTGAGGAAGGCGCCGTGGGCGAAGTTGAGCACGCCCATCAGCCCGAAGATCAGCGAGAGCCCGGAGGCGACGAGGAAGTACAGCGCCGCGAGCCCGAGGCCCGTGACGGTCAGCAGCACGATGGTGCTCACGCGCCGGCCTCGCCGGCGCTCGTCCGGTGCACGCGCACCCGTGGCTCTGTCCCCGGTGGGCTCGCGAGCTCGCCCACTGCGTGCGCACCCCCGCTCGAGGCGACGCCGAGCAGCTCGCGGGTGCGGTCGGCGTCGGCCAGCAGCTCCGGCGCCGACCCGCTCCACACCGCGCGCCCCTGGTCGACGACGACGGCGTCGGTGGCCATGCGGCGCACCACGGACAGGTTCTGCTCGACGAGCAGCACCGTCACCTCCTCGGCGGCGCGGGCGAGCACGTCGGCGACCTCGGCGACCAGCAGCGGCGCCAGGCCCTTGGTCGGCTCGTCGACGAGCAGCAGCTGGTTGTCGTTGAGCAGCAGCCGGGCGATGGCCACCATCTGCTGCTGGCCGCCCGAGAGGGTCCCGGCCAGCTGGCGGCTGCGCTTCGCGAGCTCCGGGAACAGCTCGTACACGCGGTCGTGGTGGTGCGCGGAGTCGCGCCGCTCGGCCAGCGTGAGGTTCTCGGCCACGGTCAGCCCGCCGAAGACCTCGCGGTCCTCGGGCGCGTAGCCGACGCCGAGCCGGACGACGTCGTGGGTGCGCCGGCCCGACAGCCGGTGCACGCGGCCGGCGGCGTCGGTGAGCTCGATGCGGCCGGTCGAGGGCACCAGGCCGAGCACCGACTTCACCGTCGTCGTCTTGCCCGCGCCGTTGCGGCCGAGCAGGGCCGTCACCCCGCCGCGGCGGACGGTGAGGTCGACCCCCTGCAGGATGTGCGATCCGGACAGCCGGACGTGCACGTCGGAGAGCCGGAGCAGCACCGGCCGGTCGGCGGTCACAGCTGGTCCCCCAGGTAGGCCTCCTGGACGACGGGGTCGGCGGTGACCCGTGCCGGGGTGTCCAGGGCGAGCAGCGCGCCGTGGTGCATGACGGCGACCCGGTCGGCGAGGCCGAGCAGGACGTCCATGTGGTGCTCGACCATGAGCACCGTCCGGCCCTCCTCGCGGTGCACGTCGGCGATGACCTGGGTGAGGCCGGCGACCTCCCCGGTGCTGACGCCGGCCATCGGCTCGTCGAGCAGCACGACGGCGGGGTCGGTGGCCAGCAGGATCGCCAGTTCCAGCTTGCGCTTGTCGCCGTGGGAGAGGGACCCGGCGAGCGCGTCGCCGCGGGCGGCGAGGCCCACCCGGCCCAGCGCCCGCTCGGCCACCTCGAACGCCCGGTCCGAGGGGCGCACCCGCTGCCAGGGCCGCAGGCTGCCGCCGAGCCGGGCCTGCGCCGCCAGGCGCACGTTCTCCCGGACGCCGAGGCCCGCGAACACCGACGAGGACTGGAAGGTCCGGCCCAGTCCCAGGCGGGCCCGCGCGGCCGGGCCGGCGCGGGTGATGTCGGTGCCGTCCAGGGTGATCGTGCCGGCGGTGACCGGCAGCAGCCCGGAGAGCAGGTTGAACAGGGAGGTCTTGCCCGCCCCGTTGGGCCCGATGACGGCGACGAACTCGCCGGGGGCGACGTCGAGGGAGACGTCGGAGACGATGACCGCGCCGCCGATCGCGCAGGTCAGGCCGGCCACCCGGAGCACCGGCTCGCCCGCGGGGCGGGCGGCCGGTGCCGGGGCGGGGAGGGAGGTGGTCACTGCCCGGTCCTCGGGAGGAGCGCCTGGGTCAGGAGGTGGCGACCGGCGGCGCGGTGGCCTCCGGGTCGAGGGTCTCGACGAGCACCGGGACGAGCTCGTCGCCCTGCTGCTCCAGGCGGGCCTGGAACATCGGCTGCAGGAGCGCGTGGTCCTCCTCGCGGATGGTCAGCTCGCCCTTGACGCCGTCGAACTGCCAGCCCTCGAGTGCCTCGACCATGGCGCCGACGTCGTCGCCGCCCTCCTGGAGCGCGTGCACGACCATCTGCGCGGCGGTGAAGCCGTCCGGGGTGAACAGGTCGACCGTGCCGCCGGCCTCCTCGACCCGCTCGGTCATCGCCTGGCTGACCTCGTTGTCGACGGCCTCGGCGAAGAAGTGCGACAGGTAGTCGATCTGCGTGGCCTGCGCGCCGTAGGTGGCGTAGCTGGCGCGGATGTCCAGGCCGGTGACGACGGTGGTGGAGTCGAGCACGCCCTGCTGGCCCATCGCCTGCCACATGGCCGGCGCGGTCTCCCCGGCCCAGGCGACGAAGACCAGGTCGGCGCCGGCGTCGCGGGCCTGGGAGGCGAACGGCGTGAAGTCGGTGGCGCTGGCCGGCACCAGCAGCGGGGTGACCGTGGCCCCGGCCTCGCCGAGGACGGCGGTGACGGCGCCGACGTTGGCCTGGCCGAAGGCGCTGTCCTGGGCGAAGACCAGCACGGTCTTGCCCTGCGCGTCGCCGATGAACGACTGCGCGGTGAGGATGTCCTGGTAGGTCTGCCGGCCCGACCGGAAGGTGTTGTCGTTGACGCCGGTCACCGCGTCGGTGGCGGCCGGCCCGGAGATGAACAGGACGTCGTTCTGCTCGGCCAGCGGCGCGACCTGGGTGGCCACGCCCGAGGCGGTGGACCCGGCGAGCACCTGCACGCCCTGGCCGATGAGGTCGGTGGCCTCGGCGACGGCCTTGGCGGGGTCGCCGGCGTCGTCGCGCTCGACGATCTCGATCGGCCGGCCGTCGACCTCGCCGGTGCCGTCGGTGGCGTAGTCCAGGCCGGCCTCGAAGCCCTGCAGGTACTGCTCGCCGTAGGTGGCCAGCGGCCCGGTGGAGGAGAAGACGAGCCCGACCCGGATCGGCTCGCCCTCGCCGCCGCCGTCCCCGCCGCTCCCGCCCGACGAGGCGGCGGTGGGGCTGCCGCAGGCGGCGACCGACAGGGCCAGCGCGGCGCCCGTGGCGAGGACGGCGGTCCGGGACCGGTGGCGGGGACGCGACATGGCGAGCTCCTCGGTGTGTGCGGCGGTGCACGGTTGCTGCTCCGGACGGTCCCGTCCGGCGTGGTCTGGACCACACCGTAGGGAGCCCGTCACGGACTGCCCATGTCAGTGACCTCCACAGCCACACCCGTCCCTGTGGTGAGCGAGCACACCTCTCCGGGCGGCACGGGACGTTCACCACGGGCCCGTACCGTCGGACGGGTGACCTCGACCTCCGATGACGTGCGCACCGACCGCTGGCTGCGGCTCGACGGGACGACGAACACGCGCGACCTGGGCGGCCTGCCCACCACCGACGGCGGCGTGACGGCGTTCGGCCGCGTGCTGCGCAGCGACAACCTGCAGACCCTCAGCGACGAGGACGTGCGGCGGCTGCTCGAGGACCTGCGCCTGAGCGACGTGATCGACCTGCGCACCACCGCCGAGGTGCTGCTCGAGGGCCGCGGCCCGCTGCGCGCGGTCGCCGAGGTCACGCACCGGCACCTCAGCCTGCTGCCCGAGCGGGGCCACCACACCGACGTGTTCGCCGTCGAGGAGGACGAGGTCCCCGACCTGCCGGCCGACTGGGCCGAGACGGTGCTGCCGCGGCAGACCACCGAGGCCGACGAGGTCGAGCCGCCGGCGGTGCGCTCCTACCTCGGCTACCTGCACCACCGCCCGGAGAACGTGCTGGCGGCGCTGCGGGCGATCGTGGCCAGCGACGGCGCGGCGGTCGTGCACTGCGCCGCGGGCAAGGACCGCACCGGCGTCGTCGCCATGTTCTGCCTGGCCGTGGCCGGGGTGTCCGACGAGGAGATCGTCGCCGACTACGCGCTGACCGCCGAGGTCATCGAGGCACTGGTGGCGAAGCTGCGCCGGTCGCCGACGTACGCCGACGACATGACCCGCCGCGACGTCGCCAGCCACACGCCGCGGGCGGCGACCATGCGCCGGCTGCTGGAGATCCTGGGCGAGCGGCACGGCGGGCCGCTGGGCTGGCTCGACGAGCACGGCTTCGGCGCCGCCGAGCAGGCCGCGCTGCGCGCGAAGCTCCGCGACTGAGGGAGGCCCCGCCGCCCCCGCGGAGGGGCCGAGGTGCTCGCCGGACGAGGCCGCCTAGTCCGCCGACCGCGGGGCCGGGGCCGCCGGGCGGTCGCGGTGCTTGTGCCGGTACATGGCCGCGTCGGCCTCCTGCAGCAGCCGCTCGGCGTCGCCGCCGGGGCCGGTGTGCACGGCGACGCCGGTGCTCGTGCCGACCGCCGCGGGGACGCCGTCGAGACGGAACGGCTCGGTGAAGGCCGCCGCCACCCGGCGCACGACGGCGTCGGCGTCGGCCGGTGCGGCCAGCCGGGGCAGCAGGACGGCGAACTCGTCGCCGCTGAGCCGGCCGACGGTGTCGCCGGGGCGCACCGCGGCCCGCAGCCGGGCCGACACCTGGCGCAGCAGCTCGTCGCCGGCGGCGTGGCCGAGGGTGTCGTTGACCGCCTTGAACCGGTCGAGGTCGCAGAACAGCACGCCGACGGAGCCGGTGGGGGCGACGGCGGCCAGCGCCGCGGCCAGCCGGTCGCGGAAGAGGACCCGGTTGGGCAGCCCGGTGAGCGCGTCGTGGGTGGCCTGGTGCCGGACGGTCTCCAGCAGCCGGGCCTTCTGCAGCGCGGTGGACGCCTGGTCGCCGACACCGCGCAGCCGGGCGAGGACGTCGGCGTCGAGGGCCTGGCTGACCTCGCCGTCGGCCCAGCTGGCGGTGACCACGCCGAGGAAGGTGGTGCCGGCGAGCAGCGGCACGGCGACGACGTCGGTGAGGTGCATCGCGGCGAGCAGGTCGCGCATCGGGGCGCTGGCGCCGGTCGCGCCGATCACGCGGGGCTCCCGGTCGGTGAGGATGCCGAAGACCTCGGGCACGTCCCCGGCCCGCAGGGCCGCCGACCGCAGGACCTCCTCCTGCTCCGGGGACAGCCCGGCGCAGGACTCCGCCCGCAGCACGCCGCCGGCCGGGTCCCAGAGCAGGACGCCGGAGCTGCCGCAGCCGACGATGCCGGGCAGGGCCCCGGCGACGACGGCGCACACCTCCGGCGCCTCACCGGCCTGGGCCAGGCCGTGCGCCAGCTCCAGGAGGGCGCCGGCCCGGCGGGCCTCCAGCCGGCTGTCCTCGAGGGCCAGCACGAGGTCGAGGGCGGCCGCGGCGTGGCCGGCGTAGGCGGCGAGCATGGCCCGCTCGTCGCCGAGGCCGCCGTCGCCGGGGCGGTGGAGGGCGGCCAGCCGGCCGTGGGTCCGGCGGGCGGAGGCGACGTCGACGGTCACCGCGCCGGGGCCCAGGTCCGCGCCGGCGAGCAGCCGCGCGACCAGCGGCGGCACCTCGGCGGGCGCCAGGCCCGAGCTGTGCACGAGCGGGGCGCCGCCGCGCGGGGAGGAGACGGCGAGCAGGTAGGCGGGGGCGAGGACGGCGGCCGCCGCGCGCTCCACGATCCGCCGCAGGACGGTCTCGAGGTCCCCGCCCTCGACCAGGTCGGTGGCCGCCGACTGCAGGCTGCGGACCTGCTGGCGCAGCGCGACGAGCTCGGGGTCGGCCGCGTCCGCGCCGCGGCGCCGGCGCGGCCACCGGCCGCGGCGCTCCCAGGTCAGGTGGTAGACGCAGGCCTCGCCGCCGGAGGACTCGCACTCCTCGTGGACGACGGCGGCCGGGGCCAGGCCGAAGATGGTCGGCACCATGCTGATCAGCCCGCGCGCGTAGTCGCAGTCCAGCCGCGAGTGGGCGTAGCCCTCGTGCAGCCGGTAGCGCAGCGTCGCGGACGTGGCGTCGGAGCGCACCACCTCCATCGTCGAGGTGGTGGTGAAGTTGGCGACCGCGCGCGGCAGCCGGGCGAACACCTGCCGCGGTGAGCCCATGGCCCGCACGAGGACGACGACGCTCGGGTTCATGCCGGTCCGCAGGGACTCCGCCCCGATGCGGAACATCACGCCGGGGTCGCCCAGCACCTCGGTGGCCGCGGTGAACAGGCGGATGCGGGTGTCGTAGCTGGTCCAGGTGGAGGGCCGGGACAGCTCGTCGGCCGTGAACGGCACGCCCGCGCGGCGCAGGACCTCCTCGGCCGCGTCGTCGCCGGCGTGCTGGCGGACGAAGGCGAGGACCAGCCCGGTGGTCGCACCCGACGTCTCACGGGCCTCCACCGGGGGAACGGGCCCGTCCGCGGGTCCTGCTGCGCTCACGCCGGGACGATCGGCACCCGGGGCCGCCGGGTTGAGCGGGACGGCGCGGTCCCGGACGCCGCTCCCCCGTCCGGGGGTGCCCCGGACAGCAGTCGGCCCCGGGCTGCGGAGGCAGACCGGGGCCGTGCGGGTACGCCGCGGGGGAGCGGCCGGGCGCTCAGAGGCCGCGCGTGTGGAACGAGTTGCTGTTGGCCATGGTGAGCAGCTCGTCGCGCATCGCCGGGCTGCTGCTGCGGGCGAGGGCCCGGTCGATGGCCCGCCGCGTGCGAGCCGCCTGCCGACGCTGCCGCCAGGTGGTCCCGATGGACATGTCCGTGTCTCCTCTTCGGTGCTCTCGTCGTCGTGCACCTGTAGTAAAGCAGGTGACGTCCTGAGTATTCCGAAGGATCGCAGGGCGTGTCAGGAGATGTCCGACGATCGTTCACCCGGGAGGGTGGGATCGGTCACCAGGTGACGGCGGCGCGGACACCCGCGCGGCGGTGTCGTCAGGCGCGGGCGAGCACCGCCCGGGCGGCGGGGCGGCCGGCGCGCGGGTCGTCGGCGGCCATCGCCGGCTCCGCGGCCTCCCGGCAGGCGGCGAGGTCGACCGTGGCCAGCCGCGCCCCGACCCCGGCGACGGCGGAGCCGGCGCAGGACAGCGAGGTGACGCCGAGGCCGACGAGGACGCAGGCGAGCAGCGGGTCGGCCGCCGCCTCACCGCAGACGCCGACCGGCTTGCCCGCCCGCCGGCCCGCGGCCGCGGTCAGCTCGACCAGGGCCAGCAGCGCCGGCTGCCACGGGTCGGTGAGGTCGGCCAGGTCCGCGGAGAGCCGGTCGGCGGCCAGCGCGTACTGCGACAGGTCGTTGGTGCCGATGGACAGGAAGTCGACGTGCCGGAGCACGCGGTCGGCCAGCAGCGCCGCCGAGGGCACCTCGACCATGACGCCGGGCACCAGCCCGCGCTCGCGCACCCGGGCGGCGAAGTCCGCGGCCTCGCCCTCGGTGGCGACCATCGGCGCCATCACCCAGGGCGTGGCGCCGGTGCGGCGGGCGGCCTCGGCGACGGCGTCGAGCTGGCGGTCGAGCAGGCCGGGGTCACGGCGGGCCACCCGCAGGCCGCGGACGCCGAGCGCGGGGTTGGCCTCCTCCGGCGGGGTCGCGAACTCCAGCGGCTTGTCCGAGCCGGCGTCGAGGGTGCGCAGGACGACCCGGCGGCCGGCCGCGGCCTCGAGGACGTCGGCGTAGCCGCTCGCCTGCTCCTCGACGGTCGGCTCGGCGGCCCGGCCGAGGAAGGCGAGCTCGGTGCGGAACAGGCCGACGCCCTCGGCGTGCGCGGCCAGCGCCGCCCGGGTGCCGTCACCGTCCTGCACGTTGGCCAGCACGGGGACCGGGACGCCGTCGCGCGTGGCGGCCGGCCCCTGGTAGCCGGCCAGGGCCTCGGCCGCGCGGCGGGCGGCCTCGAGCTGGCCGGCGGCCACCGCCGGGTCGGGGTCGACGGTGACGGTGCCCTCCTCGGCGTCGAGCAGCACGGTCGCGCCGGCGGGGACGGCGTCCAGCCCCTCCACCGCGACGACGAGGGGCAGGCCCAGCTGCCGGGCGATGATCGCGGTGTGGCTGGTGGTCCCGCCCAGGCGGGTGGCCAGCCCGACGATGCGGGCGGGGTCGAGGCCGGCGGTGTCGGCGGGCGCGAGGTCGTCGGCGAGCAGGACCGACGGCCGCTCGGGCGCGGGGACGCCGGGCTCGCCCTGGCCGGTCAGCTCGGCGACGACGCGGTCGCGGACGTCGCGCACGTCGGTCACCCGCTCGGCCATGACGCCGCCCAGCGAGGTGAAGACGTCGACGAACTGCTGCGCGGCCTGCACCGTCGCCACCGCGGCGGGGACGCCGGCGCCGATCCGCTGCTCCACCGCGCCGAGCAGCCCGCGGTCGCGGGCCATGCCGGCGGTCGCCGACAGGACCTCCGCGGTCATCCCCGTCGCCGCCGCGGCGCGGTCGGCCAGGCGGCCCGCGACGGCCTCGGCCGCCGCGGTGAAGCGCGCCCGCTCCTCCTCCCGGGCGGACTCCGGCAGCTCGTCGAACGCCTCGGCGGGCAGCCGGACGGCACCGGAGGGCCGGACGACGGGACCGAGGACCACGCCGGGGACGACCGGGGTCCCGGTGAGCACGGTGCTGGCGGCGGCGGTGGTGGACATGCGGACCTCGCGTCGGTCGGAGGGATGTCGGTCGGGGACCTCGTCGTCCGTCGGTGACCACAATCACGAAAGCGTGTTGACTTGTCAACGTAACCAACGTACAACCACAGAGACACAAGCCCGTTCCCACATGTTCGGGCACCGCCACCGGCCTCCGGAGGACGCCGGGGACGACGACCGAGGGGGTCGACGGGGTGTACGCCGAGGAACGCCAGCAGGCGATCGCCACGCTGGTCGCCGAGCAGGGGCGGATCGCGGTCACCGCGGTGGCCGAGCAGTTCGGGGTCACCACCGAGACGGTGCGCCGGGACCTCGCCGTCCTCGAGCGGGCCGGTGTCCTGCGGCGCGTGCACGGCGGCGCGGTCCCCGCCGGGTCGCTGACGCTCATGGAGACGGCGCTGGCCGAGCGCAACGCCACCCGCGCCGAGGCCAAGCGGAAGATCGCCTCGGCGGCGCTGGACCTGCTGCCCGGCCGCGGCGGCAGCCTGCTGCTCGACGGCGGCAGCACCACCGCCGCGCTGGCCGAGGTGCTGCCGGTCGACCGGTCGCTGTTCGTGGCCACCAACGCGGTGCCGATCGCCGCCCGGCTGGCCAACGCGCCGGGCGTGACGCTGCACCTGCTCGGCGGCCGCGTCCGCGGGCTCACCCAGTGCGCGGTCGGCGAGACGCCGGTGCGGGCGCTGGCCGAGCTGCGGGTCGACGTCGCCTTCCTCGGCACCAACGGCATCACCCCCGGCCACGGCCTGACCACCCCGGACGAGGCCGAGGCCTCGGTGAAGCGGGCGATGGTGCGGGCCGGGCAGCGGGTGGTCGTGCTGGCCGACAGCAGCAAGCTCGGCCGCGAGCACCTGGTCCGCTTCGCCTCCCTCGACGACGTCGACGTCGTCGTCACCGACGACGGCGCCGACCCCGCGGTCCTCGACGAGCTGGACGCCGCGGGCGTCGAGGTCGTGGTCGCGTGAGCGGGGGACGGGTCGTCACGCTGACGGCGAACCCCAGCCTGGACCGGACGCTGGCCCTCCCCGGCGCGCTGGCCCGCGGCGAGGTCGCCCGGCTGGGCGCGAGCTCCACCGAGCCCGGCGGCAAGGGCGTCAACGTCGCCCGCGCGCTGGCGGCCGCCGGCGCCGACGTCCTCGCCGTCGTGCCCGCCGACCCCACCGACCCGCTGGTGACCGCGCTGCACGCGCTGCACCTGCCGCTGGTCACCGTTCCCACCGGCGCCCCGGTGCGCACCAACTACTCGCTCACCGAGCCCGACGGGACCACCACCAAGCTCAACGAGCCCGGCACCCCGCTGGACGCCGGCCTGCGCGCCGCGCTCGCCGCCGCCGTGGCCGCGGCCGCCGCGGGCGCCGACTGGGTGGTGCTGTCCGGCTCGCTGCCGCCCGGCACGCCCGAGGACTGGTACGCCGAGCTGGTCCGCGCCGTCCGCGGCACCGGCGCCCGGGTCGCCGTCGACACCTCCGAGGGGCCGCTGCGGGCGCTGCTCGCCGCGGGCGCCGCGTCCGCGCCGGACCTGCTCAAGCCCAACGCCGAGGAGCTGGCCCAGGTCGCCGGCACGACCGAGGCCGCGCTGCTCGCCGACCCCGCCGTCCTCCTCGCGGCGGTGCGGGCCCTGCACGCCGGCGGCGTCGGCGAGGTGCTGCTGACCCTGGGCGGTGCCGGCGCGGTGCTGTCCACGGCCGACGGCGTGTGGTCGGCGCGCGCGCCGCGGATCGCCGTCCGCAGCACCGTCGGCGCCGGCGACTCGAGCTTGGCCGGCCACCTGCTGGCCGACCTGGCCGGCGCCCCGCCCGCCGAGCGGCTGCGCCGCGCGGTCGCCACCGGCTCGGCCGCCGCCGCGCTGCCGGGCTCCGCCGTCCCCACGCCGGAGCAGGTCCACCCGGACGCCGTCGAGGTGTCCCCCGGCCTGCCCGGCACCCCTCCCCTCCCCGAGCCCGTCCCGGCCGCCGGCCGCGACGTCCCCTGACGCCCCGGAAGGTCCGTCATGTCCGCACTCATCACGCCCGAGCTGGTCGTCCTCGACGCCGACCTCGGCTCCGACAAGGCCGCGGTCGTCCGCCGGCTGGCCGGCCTGGTGGCCGACGCCGGCCGGGCCACCGGCGCCGAGGCGCTCGCCGGTGACGCGCTCGCCCGCGAGGCGCAGGCCGCCACGGGCCTGCCCGGCGGCATCGCCATCCCGCACTGCCGGTCGGCCGCGGTCACCCAGGCGTCGCTGGCCTTCGCCCGGCTGACCCCGGGGGTCGACTTCGGCGCCGCGGACGGCGCGGCCGACCTGGTCTTCCTGATCGCGGCGCCCGCCGCCGGCGACGCCGACCACCTCACCCTGCTCTCGGCGCTGGCCCGCGCGCTGGTCCGGCCGGACTTCGTGGCCTCCCTGCGGGCCGCGGGCTCGGCGGAGGACGTCGTCCGGCTGGTCGAGGAGGTCGTCTCCCCGCAGCCGGCGGCCGGCGCGACCGCGGCCCCGTCGGTCCCGGCCCCCGCCACCGCGCCGGCCGCCGCGGCGCCGTCGGCCGCTCCCGCCGACGCTCCTGCCGCCGCCCCGGCCGCGCGGCGGAAGCTGGTCGCCGTCAGCGCCTGCCCGACCGGGATCGCGCACACCTACATGGCCGCCGACAAGCTCACCGCCGCGGCGCAGGCCGCCGGCGTCGACCTGGTGGTCGAGACGCAGGGCTCCTCGGGTTCCACTCCCCTGGACCCGGCCGTCATCCGCTCCGCGGACGCGGTCATCTTCGCCGTCGACGTGGGCGTCAAGGACCAGGAGCGCTTCGCCGGCAAGCCCCTGGTGCAGTCGGGGACCAAGCGGGCCATCAACGAGCCCGACGTGATGGTCCGCGAGGCGCTGGCCGCCGCCGACGACCCCAACGCCCGACGGGTGCCCGGCACGGCCGCCGCCGCGTCCGACGGTGCCGCCACCGGCCCCAGGCCGAGCCTGGGCGCGGAGATCCGGCGCTGGCTGCTGACCGGCGTGAGCTACATGATCCCGTTCGTCGCCGCCGGGGGTCTGCTGATCGCCCTCGGCTTCCTCCTCGGCGGCTACGACATCACCGCCACCGCCGACGACATCGTCATCAACAACTCGCTGGCGGACCTGCCCGACGGCGGCTTGTCCGCGTATCTCGGCGCCGTGCTCCTCAAGCTCGGCCAGCTCGCGTTCAGCTTCCTCGTCCCGGCCCTGGCCGGCTACATCGCCTACGCGATCGCCGACCGGCCCGGCATCGCCCCCGGCTTCGTCGTGGGCACCGTGGCCAGCTTCGTCAGCGCCGGCTTCCTCGGCGGCATCGTCGGCGGCGTCATCGCCGGGCTGACCGCGCTGTGGCTGTCCCGGCTCAAGGTGCCGGCCTTCGCCCGGGGGCTGATGCCGGTCGTGATCATCCCGCTCGGCGCCACGCTCGTCGCCGGCGGGCTGATGTTCCTCGTGCTCGGCCGGCCCCTCGCCGCCGCGACCGAGGGCCTCACCAACTGGCTCAACGGCCTGTCCGGCAGCTCGGTGATCCTGCTCGGCATCATCCTCGGCCTGATGATGGCCTTCGACATGGGTGGTCCGGTCAACAAGGCGGCCTACGCCTTCGCCACCACCGGCCTGGCCGCGGTCGACCTCGGCGACCCCGGCGCGGACCGCTTCCCGCTGGTCATCATGGCGACCGTCATGGCCGCCGGCATGGTCCCGCCGCTCGCCCTGGCCCTGGCCTCCGCCCTCCGGCCGAAGGTGTTCACCCCGGCCGAGCGGGACAACGGCAAGGCCGCGTGGTTGCTGGGTGCCGCGTTCATCACCGAGGGCGCCATCCCGTTCGCCGCGGCCGACCCGCTGCGGGTCATCCCGTCGATCATGCTGGGCGCGGCGACTGCCGGGGCCATCGTGGCCGGTGCCGGCGTCGAGCTGCAGGCTCCCCACGGCGGGATCTTCGTGTTCTTCGCGATGAACGGGATCCTGATGTTCCTCCTGGCGCTGCTCGTCGGCACGATCGTCGGTGCCATCGCGGTCGTCGTCGCCAAGAACATCGGCCGGCCCAAGGCCGAGGCCGTCCCCGAGGACGCCGTCGACCTGGCGCACGCCCACACCGCGGCGCCCGCCGCGACCGTCGACGCGCCCACGCGCGCCTGACACGGCAGGCTCGACCCCACCACCCACCCCGAGCAGCGAGGACATCCATCCCATGCCCAGTCAGACCGTCACCGTCGGCTCCCGGGTCGGCCTGCACGCCCGCCCCGCCGCGCTCATCGCGGAGGCCGTGGGCAAGGCCGGCGTCCCGGTCACCCTGGCCACCCCCGGAGGCAACCCCGTCGACGCCGGGTCGCCGTTGATGATCATGACGCTCGGTGCCCAGAAGGGCGCCGAGGTCACCGTGACCAGCGACGACGCCTCGGTGGTCGAGCACATCGCCGGCCTGGTGGCCCAGGACCTCGACGCCGAGTAGCCGACCGGCACGCACACGACGGCGCCCGTCCCCTCCGGCCGGAGGGGACGGGCGCCGTCGTGTGC
>NZ_JBHSGR010000021.1:0-99284 GCF_042654585.1 Geodermatophilus arenarius | reverse complement strand
AGGCGCTGACCCAGACGCGCACCGCCGTCGACGAGCTCTCCCGCATGGCCGCCGACCTGCGCACCAGCGTCGCCCGCTTCACGTACTGAGAGGGCCGCCCCTGCCCCCACCGCCCGCACGCCCGCGGCGGGGCCCGGCAGGGGGCCACCTCCCGCGGCCGGCCTCCGGGGCCGGCCGCGGGAGGCGCCCCGACACCCCCGCGGCCGCCCGGCGCTCACCTTGAGTCCGACGGCGGGCCGCCGAAGACCATCCGGGGACGGATCCGTCCCCTGCACGCGAGAGAGAAGGCAACGGTGGACGGTCTGGACGACATCGTCGAGGAGTTCCTCGTCGAGAGCCACGAGAACCTCGACCAGCTCGACACGGACCTGGTCGCCCTCGAGCAGGAGCCCGACTCCCGCGAGCGGCTCTCGAGCATCTTCCGCACCATCCACACGATCAAGGGCACCAGCGGCTTCCTCGCCTTCGGCCGGCTCGAGGAGGTCACCCACGTCGGGGAGAACATGCTCTCCCGGCTGCGGGACGGCGTCCTCGCGCTGACCCCCGAGCGCACCAGCGTGCTGCTGCGGATGGTCGACACCGTCCGCTCGCTGCTCGCCTCCATCGAGGCCACCGGCGGCGAGGGCGGCGTGGATGTCTCCGCCGTCGTCGCCGAGATCAGTGCGGCCATGGAGGACTCCCCCGCCCCCGCCCCTGCGCCCGTCGCCGTCGCCGGGGCGCCCGCCGAGGTCGCCCCGGAGATCGCCCCGGAGATCGCTCCGGAGGCCGCCGCGGAGGTCGTCGCGGCCGCCGAGGCCGTGGTCGAGGCGGCCGCCGAGACGGAGCCCGAGCCCGTCCACGACGAGGTGCACGACGAGCACCACGACGAGGTGCACGACGACCACGCCGACGGCGGCCTGCCGGCCGGGGCCGCCCGCCCCGAGGGCCAGGGTGCTCAGCAGCGCCGCGCCGTCGCCGACTCGACCATCCGCGTCGACGTCGACCTGCTCGACTCGCTGATGCTGCTGGTCGGCGAGCTGGTGCTGACCCGCAACCAGATCGTCCAGTACGTGGGCCGCTCCACCGACACCGACCTGGTGCGCGCCTCGCAGCGGCTCAACCTCATCGCCAGCGAGCTGCAGGAGGGCGTCATGAAGACGCGCATGCAGCCGATCGACCACATCTGGTCCAAGCTGCCGCGTGTCGTCCGCGACCTCGGCATCCAGTGCGGCAAGAGCGTCCGCCTGGAGATGGAGGGCCGGGACACCGAGCTGGACAAGACGCTGCTCGAGGCGGTCAAGGACCCGCTGACCCACCTGGTCCGCAACTCCGTCGACCACGGCATCGAGGCCCCCGACCGCCGCCGCGCCGCCGGCAAGCCCGCCGAGGGCGTGCTCACCCTGCGCGCCAAGCACGAGAGCGGGCAGGTCGTCGTCGAGGTCGCCGACGACGGCGCCGGCATCGACCCGGTCAAGGTCGGTGCCAAGGCCGTCGAGCGCGGCCTCGTCACCGCCGACCAGCTGGCGCGGATGAGCCCGGCCGACGTCTTCCAGCTCATCTTCCTGCCGGGCTTCTCCACGGCCGCCGCGGTCACCAACGTCTCCGGCCGCGGCGTCGGCATGGACGTCGTCAAGACCAACATCGAGGCCATCGGCGGCACGATCGAGGTCGAGTCCGAGCCCGGCCGCGGCACCGTCTGCCGGCTGCGCATCCCGCTGACCCTGGCGATCGTCCCGGCGCTGACCGTGGAGTGCGCCGGCGACCGCTACGCCATCCCGCAGATCAGCCTGCAGGAGCTGGTCAGCCTCGACGCCGAGAAGGCGGCCAACGCCGTCGAGGAGGTCGGCGGCGCACCGGTCTACCGGCTGCGCGGCGAGCTGCTCCCCCTCGTCCGGCTCACCGACGTCCTCGGCCTCGCTTCTGACCGGCACGACGGCCACGTCGTCATCGCGGTCCTGCGGTCGGAGGGCCGGCGCTTCGGCCTCGTCGTCGACCGGGTCATCAACACCGAGGAGATCGTGGTCAAAGCCGTCGGCGGCCAGCTCAAGGCGATCGGCCTCTACTCCGGCGCGACCGTCCTCGGCGACGGCGCGGTGGCGCTCATCCTCGACGTCCAGGCCCTGGCCCGCCGCGCGCTGCGCACCGAGAGCAGCGAGCGGCAGGAGGCCCGCGGGGCGGCCGCCGCCGGCACCGGCGGCGGCGAGACCGAGCGCCAGCGCATGCTGCTGGCCGCGATCGGCGAGGGGCGCCGCGTGGCGATCCCGCTGGACACCGTCACCCGCCTCGAGCAGGTGCGCGCCGAGGCCGTCGAGCGGGTCGGCAACCGGGAGGTCGTGCAGTACCGGGGCGCGATCCTGCCGATCGTCCGGCTCGACCGGCACCTGGGCGCCTACGGCACGAGCGAGCGCGAGGTGCTCGAGGTCATCGTCTACAGCGACCACGGCCGCAGCGTCGCGATCGTCGTCGAGGAGATCCTCGACATCGTCGACGGCGGCGCCGCCGTCCGCAGCGACATCGACGACATGGGCCTGCTCGGCTCCGCCGTCCTCGGCGACAAGGTGACCGAGCTGCTCGACGTCCGCGCCGCGATCCTCGCGGCCGACCCGGCGTTCTACGCCACCGACGACCACTCCCCCGCGTCCGCTCTGCTGGAGGTCTGACGTGACCATCGAGACCGCCACCCGCGCCACCAGCGGGCAGCTGGCCACCTTCCGGCTCGACGGCGACCTGTACGGCGTCGAGGTGGAGCACGTGCAGGAGGTGCTGCGCAGCCAGAAGCTGACCCGGGTGCCGCTGGCCCCGCCGGCCGTCGCCGGGCTGATCAACCTGCGCGGCCAGGTGGTCACCGCCATCGAGCTGCGCGAGCGGCTGGGCCGCCCGCCGCGGCCGGCCGGCACCGACGCCGTCGTCATCGTGGTGCGGCTGCACGGCGAGGCGGTGAGCCTGCTGGTCGACTCGATCGCCGACGTCGTCGACGTCGACGCGGCCGACTTCGAGGCCCCGCCGGACACCCTCGACGGGCAGGCCCGGGAGCTCATCCGCGGCGCCTACAAGCTCGACGGGCAGCTGCTCCTGGCGCTCGACGTGCAGAAGGCGGTCGGCGCGTGACACAGCGTCACTGACGCCTCACCCGACCGGTTCCGACACGCGGCCGTCACCCCTCGCCCCTCCGGCGATCGGGTGACGGCCGCGTGGCGTTGCGGGGTGATCACCGCGAGCATGGGCTGACCGCCTGCTCGACGGCGGTGCCGTCGGAGGGGGAGACGTGCCGTACTCGCTGGTCAGTGCCGCGACGCTCGGGTTCGACCTGGTGCGGCTGCCCGCCGGCCGCGCCGTCGCCGACGTGCTGCTCACCGGGCTCACCGCCGGCCCCGCCGAGCTCACCGCGATCGCCGATGGTGCCCGCTCCCGCGGCGCCGACCGCGACCAGCGCACCGTCCTGGCCGTCCGCGCCCGCCGCGCCCGCGAGCTCGCCGCCGCGGTGCCCCAGCTGCGCTCCGTGTCCCCGGAGCCGGGGGAGGACCGCGCCGCCGTCCTGGTCGCCCAGCTCGAGCGCGGCACCATCGGCAACGCCGCGGCCCTGGAGCGGCTGCTGCGCGAGGACGTCCTCGGCCCCGAGCACGGCGCGTTCACCCAGGCCGACGACGACGTCCGCGAGCAGGCCGCCGAGGTCCTCGCCGACGCCGCGGTGGGGGAGTGGGCCGCCGACATGCTGCCGCGGCTCGTGCACCGCGAGCTGGTGGCGCCGTTCCACGCCGCCGTCCCGGACGCCGGCACCCGCGGCGCGGACGCCGACCTCGGCCCGGCCACGCCCGAGCTGAGCTCGCTGCTGGCCACCTTCGCCGGCCTGGACGCCCGCGGCCGCGAGCGCTGGCGGGCCGCCGTCGACGAGGGCCGCGCCACCCGGCGCCCGTGGGCGGCCGCCATGCACGAGGCCGCGTGGGCCGCGCACGTCTCCGGCCGCACCCGGACGCTCGCCACCGCCCAGCTGCTCGCCGTCCGCGCGTTCGCCGACGGCGGCCTCGACGCCCACGACGGCGCCACGGGCTCGTGGAACGCCCTCGCGGGCGTCGTCCAGGCGCTGACGATGGGCGACCTGCTCGACGCGAGCGCCCTGGGCGTGCTGCTCGCCCCCTGGCACCGCGCCACCGGCCGCTGAGCCGCGCGGGCGCCCGACCGCCCGCCGCCTCCCGGTCGAGAATCGAGTCGTCGCCGCCGGCACGGGGTGACACGCCGCCGGGAGCGGCGACGAGCCGAGGGTCGACCCGCCGATCCCCGGGGCCGCGCAGGTCGGGCGCGCGCCGGCTGCTCCCCGCCACCGGCACGCGGGTCGACAAGTCCCCGCGGGGCCCGTGGTCACCGCCCACCCCGTAACGGTTGCGCTGCCCGCGTCAACCCGGCGGGTGGGACGGCCGACAACTCCTGGGACAGGCGATGCGGGTGGGACGCCCGAGGACGTTCCGGAACAGCCCGGAGCTGACCTTGAGGCCCCCCGCCGCGCTGCCGAGACCCCGACGACGGCCCCCGCCGGCCGTCGTCGCCGGAGCAGGAGGACGTGTGGACCCGATCCGCGTGCTGGTGGTCGACGACTCGGTCGTCGTCCGCAAGATCGTGACCGACGTGCTGTCCTCCGACCCCGCCATCGAGGTCGTCGGCACGGCGGTCAACGGCAGGCTCGCGCTCGTCAAGCTGGACGCGCTCAAGCCCGACCTGGTCACGATGGACATCGAGATGCCGGAGATGAACGGCATCGAGGCGGTCCGCGCCATCCGGGCCCGCCGCGACCGGGTGCCGATCGTCATGTTCAGCACGCTCACCGAGCGCGGCGCCGCGGCGACCCTCGACGCCCTCTCCGCCGGCGCCAACGACTACGTCACCAAGCCGGCCAACGTCGGCAGCGTCGCGCAGTCGATGGAGAGCGTCCGCGAGCAGCTCATCCCGAAGATCAAGGCCCTCACCGGGCGCCCGGTCGGCCTCGGCGCGGCCCGCCCCGTGGCGGCCCCCGTCGCACCCCGCCCGCCGGCGCCGCGCAGCGCGCCGCACAAGGCGCCCGCGGTGCTGGTCATCGGCTCCTCCACCGGCGGCCCCGAGGCGCTGGCCCGGGTCCTCCCCGCGCTGCCGGCCGCCCTCCCGGTGCCGGTCCTGCTCGTGCAGCACATGCCGCCGGTCTTCACCCGCCAGTTCGCCCAGCGGCTGGACCGCCTCTCCGCGCTGCGCGTCGTCGAGGCCGCCGACGGCTCGCCGCTGCTGCCCGGCACCGTCCACCTGGCCCCCGGCGACCACCACCTCACCGTGCGCGGCACCGGCCGCGGCGCGACGACGGTCCTGTCGCAGGGCCCGCCGGAGAACTTCTGCCGGCCCGCCGTCGACCCGCTGTTCCGGAGCGCGGTGACCGCCTACGACGGCGCCGTCCTCGCCGTGGTGCTCACCGGCATGGGCTCCGACGGCCGCAGCGGCGCGGGTGCCGTCCGCGACGCCGGCGGCACCGTCGTCGTCCAGGACCAGGCC
The DNA here is from genome assembly GCF_042654585.1 of Geodermatophilus arenarius. Classification (NCBI taxonomy): domain Bacteria; kingdom Bacillati; phylum Actinomycetota; class Actinomycetes; order Geodermatophilales; family Geodermatophilaceae; genus Geodermatophilus; species Geodermatophilus arenarius. Next base: position 93,797 of record NZ_JBHSGR010000021.1, on the reverse strand, counting down.
ACCTCGGTCGTGTGGGGCATGCCCGGCGCCGTCGCCTCCGCCGGCCTCGCCGACGAGGTCCTCCCGCTCGACCGCGTCGCCGAGGCGATCACCCGCCACCTCGGCCGCGCCGTCCCCGGCATCCCGCCGCAGCCCGCCCCCCTGATCCACGCGACGGGAGCACCACGATGACCCTCACCGCCACCCGCTTCGACTGGGTGCGCCAGCTGGTGCACCGGGAGAGCGCGATCGTCCTCGCGCCGGGCAAGGAGTACCTCGTCGAGGCCCGCCTGCTGCCCCTGGCCCGCAGGATGGGGCTGACCGACGTCGACGCGTTCGTCGACTCCGTCCGCAGCCGCCCCCGCCCGGACGACACCCGCTCCATCGTCGAGGCGCTGACCACCAACGAGACCTCGTGGTTCCGCGACGGCGACCCGTTCACCGCCCTGACCTCGACCGTGCTGCCCTCGCTGCTGTCCGCCCGCGGTCCCGCCGAGCGGCTGCAGATCTGGTCGGCCGCCTGCTCCAGCGGCCAGGAGCCCTACACGGTCGCGATGCTGCTCGAGGACGCGCTGCCCAACGCCTCGGCGCGGGTCTCGATCACGGCCACCGACATCTCCCGCGAGATGGTGGAGCGCACCCGGGCCGGCCGGTTCAGCCAGCTCGAGGTGAACCGCGGCCTGCCCGCGCCGATGCTGGTCCGCCACTTCCAGCGGGCCGGCAGCGAGTGGGAGGTCGCCCCGGGCCTGCGCCGCATGGTCACCGCCCGGGAGTGCAACCTGGCCGCCCCGCTGCCGCGGATGGGCCCGTTCGACGTCGTCTACCTGCGCAACGTGCTCATCTACTTCGACCTGCCCACCAAGCAGGCGATCCTCCGCCGGGTGCGGGAGCTCATGCGCCCCGACGGCTGGCTGTTCCTCGGTGCCGCCGAGACCACCCTCGGCGTCGACGACTCCTGGAGCCGGGTCGTGCTCGGCCGCAGCTCCGCCTACCGCCCGCTGAAGGGGGCATGACCGTGCGTGCTCTGGTGATCGACGACTCCCGCGCCATGCGGCGCATCGTGACCGGGACCCTCGAGGGGTTCGGCTACGAGACCCGGCAGGCCGGCCACGGCCAGGAGGCGCTCGACGTCCTCCACGAGGGCTGGGTGCCCGACCTCTGCACGATCGACTGGAACATGCCGGTGATGGACGGCCTGCAGTTCGTCAACGCCGTCCGCGCCAACCCGGCCTGGCGCGCGGTGACGCTGGTGATGGTCACGTCCGAGAGCGAGCACGGCCAGATCGTGCGCGCGCTGGCCGCCGGCGCCCACGAGTACGTCATCAAGCCGTTCACCGCCGACGCCATCCGCGACAAGCTCGCGCTGCTCGGCCTGCTCCCGCAGGAGGTCTCGCTGTGATCCGTCCGGACACCGGGCTGCGCCGCCGCGCGTCCGACCGCCCGCCGGCGGTCCGCGAGCTGATCGACGAGGCGACGGTCCAGGGGATCACCGAGCAGGCGTGGTGCGCGCTCGTCGGCGAGGACGAGGTGCTCGTCCCGCTGCCGGCGCCGCTGCCCGCGGACACGCGCAGCGCCTGGGTCGAGATCGTCGGCCCGTGGACCGGCGCCGTCGTGCTCACCTGCGGCCGGGGGACGGCGCAGGAGCTGACCCGGGCCCTGCTCCGCGAGCACGCCCCCGCCGCGCTCGAGGAGGAGGACGTCGACGACGCGCTGGGCGAGCTCGCCAACGTCGTCGGCGGGAACGTCAAGGCCGTCCTCCCCGGCCCGTCGGTGCTCGGCCTGCCCGAGACCGGCGCCACCCCGCCTGCCGGCCGCGAGGCCGACACCTGCCGCGTCGCCGTCCTGTGGCGCGGTGAGCCCCTGACCGTCTCCGTGCAGTCGCACGCCGAGGAAGAGAACGAGGTGCCCCTGTGAAGATCCTGGTCGCCGACGACAGCCGCGTCATGCGGCAGATCGTCATCCGCACCCTGCGGCAGGCCGGCTACGACGACCACGACATCGTCGAGGCCGAGGACGGCCGCGACGCCTACGACAAGGTGCAGAGCGAGAGCCCGGACCTGGTCCTGTCGGACTGGAACATGCCCAACATGAGCGGCCTGGAGTGCCTGCAGGCGCTGCGCGGCTCGGGCTCGACCGTCCCGTTCGGCTTCGTGACCTCGGAGGGGTCGGCCGAGATGCGGGAGAAGGCCGCCGACGCCGGCGCGCTGTTCCTCATCGCCAAGCCGTTCACCGCGGACACCTTCACCGAGCACCTCGACGGGGTGCTCGCGTGACCGCGCCGCTGACCGTCGTCCTGCCCGACGCCAAGGCCGTCAAGGACATGCTGTCCGGCCTCGTCGGCAAGCCCGTCGCGGTGACGCCGGGCGCCCCGGTGACGCCGACCGAGAAGGACCCCGTCTCGGTGGCCGTCTACGTCAGCCCGACCATGGCCGTCAACGCGCTGTGCGTCATGGACCTGCCGCTGTCGGCCTGGACCGGCGGCGCGCTGGCCCTGCTGCCCCCGGGCGGCGTCCAGGACGTCGTGGAGGAGGACGGGGAGCTCACCGCCATGCTCACCGAGGCCCTGCACGAGGTCGTCAACGTCCTGTCGGCGCTGTTCAACGTGCCCGGTGCCCCGCACTCGAAGCTCTACCAGCTGTACGCGCCGGGCGACGACCTGCCGGGCGACGTCGCCGGCATGCTCGCCGCCTTCAACCGGCTCGACCTCGCCGTCGAGGTCCCCGGCTACGGCAAGGGCCGGCTGTCGCTGGTGGTCCCCTCCTGACCGACGGGCGCTCCCGGCCGGGACCCGGCCGGGAGCGCCCGCACCGGCCGCCCCGGGGCGGCGCAGGGACCGCCCTCCCCGCCGCCCCGGGCGCGCCCGCGTCCTCAGGAGGCGGTGGCCGCGCACTCCTCGAAGGTCGTCGGCAGGCAGGCCCACACGTGCTTGCAGCCGTCGTCGACGTACCAGCCGTGGGCCACCGACAGCCGGGCCACCAGGTAGAGACCCAGCCCGCCCTGCGCGGGGTCCCGGCCGACCGCGGGCGCCGGCATGGTGTCGGGGTCGCGGTCGCTCACGTCGAGCAGCCAGCCGCCGGAGCCGGCCACCACGGTCGCGACGACCGGCGAGACGCCGTGCCGCAGCGCGTTGGAGGCCAGCTCGTCGAAGGCCAGGATCATCCGGTCGGTGGCCGGGTCGTCGTCCCGCGGGAAGCCGACGCTGCTGAGGTGGTCGCGGAGGCCGGCCCGTGCGGCGGGCAGCTCGGCGAGGCCCCTCAGGTCCCGGCGCCACAGCTCGCCGCGCCCGTCGGGCAGCGGGCGCAGCGGCCAGGTCAGTCGGCCCATGACCTCTTCTCCGTCGTCGTCCTGTTGCTCGGACGATGACTCGGTGCCCAGCCGGCCGGCGGCCCAACCCTGCCGGCGCCCACCTGCCTCCGCGGGGTGAGCCGGATCTCGGCTCACCCCGCCCCGACGCGCACCGCGAGCAGCGCGACGTCGTCCTCGGGCGGGCCGGGCACCAGGCGGGCGAGCAGCTCGTCGCACAGCTGCGGCAGCGGCCGGCCGGCGAGCCCGGCCAGCACGTCGTGCAGGCGGGCGGTGTCCGCGTCGAGCGTGCTGCCGCGCCGCTCCACCAACCCGTCGGTGTGCAGCAGCACCGTCGTCCCCGGGACAAGGGCGACCGCCGACTCGCGCCGCTCGGCCGTCGCGTCCACGCCCAGCGCCAGGTCGCCGATCGGGTCGCCGTGGTCGAGCGCGACGACCCGGCCGCCGGGCAGCAGCAGCACCGGGGGCGGGTGCCCGGCGTTGGCCCACCGCAGCCGCCGGCCGCCGTCCTCCAGCCGGGCGACCGCGGCCGTGGCCAGCGTCTCCGGGTGCATGTCCGCCATGGCCTCGTCCAGGCCGTGCAGCACCTCCGCGGGACCGGCGCCGCGGGCGTGCGCGATCCCCCGCAGCAGGCCGCGCAGCTGGCCCATCGTCGCCGCGGCCGCGGTGTCGTGGCCGACGACGTCGCCGATCGCCACGACCGGGTCGCCGGTGGGGGAGGAGAAGGCGTCGTACCAGTCCCCGCCCACCCGGGCCGCCTCGGCCGCCGGCAGGTACCGCACGGCGACCTCCAGTCCGGGGAACGACGGCGGGTCGGTGAGCAGGCTGCGCTGCAGCGCCTCGGCCAGCTGGATCTGCCGGCTCTGCCGCCCGACCCGGTCCACCGCGCGGCCGGCCTGCACCGCGACCGCCCGCGCGGTGGCGAGGTCGGCCTCGCTCAGCGTGCGGCCGGCGTCGAGGTAGAGGGTGAGCACGCCGACGGTCCGCGACTCGGCGGGCAGGGGGAGGACCACCACCGACTCCGCGCGCAGGCCGCGCAGCATCTCGCGCGCGTCCTCGTCGGTCATGTCCTCCAGGACGTCGGCGACGCAGGTGGTCAGCGGCGTGCCCGCGCGCAGTGCCTGCGCCACGGGGGAGGACGGCGACATGCGCTCCAGCCGCACCCGGGTGTAGCGGGCCAGCAGCTCGCGGCGCTCGGGGTCGGCGTGCCAGGAGCCGACGTCGCGGGCGCGGCCCTCCCGGTCGACGACGGTGACTACGCAGCCGTCGGTCAGCACCGGCACCACCAGCCGCGCCAGCCGGCCCAGCGCCGAGACGCCGTCGAGCGCGCCGGAGAGCTCCCCGCTGACCCGCACCAACAGGGTCGCGCGGGCCGCGGCGCGGTCGGCCTGCTCCTGCACCGCGCGCCGGGCGGTGACGTCGGTGACCGTCACCGCGAGCCCCTCGGGCCCGGGCAGGGCCCGCACCTCGTACCAGCCGTCCCCGGCGGCGACGGTCACCGGCTCGCCGGTGGCGGCCGCCTCGGAGCAGGCCTGGGCCAGGACGTGGCCGGTGGCGCCGGGCACGCCGTCGTCCAGCGGCCGGCCGGTCAGCCCGGCGGCGGTGCCGCCCAGCAGCCGCGCTGCGGCGGCGTTGAGCCAGGTCAGCCGGCCGGCCGGGTCGAGCGCCAGGACGGCGGCCGGCAGGCGGTCCGCCAGGGCGGCGAGGGCCGCGGGGTCGGGCAGCCGGCAGGCGAGGGGCACGGTCGCCCGGTGCTGCGCGTCCTGCCGCCACCCCGCTCCCGGACCGGCGGGCGGGGCCGGCAGCGGATCGGCCATGCCCGCACCTCCTCGCCGGCCGTCCGCACCGGCGGACGGGTGCCGGACGCCACGGGCCGGCCCCGATCGTTCCGCGCCCGGGCCGCGCTGCCAACGGGTCCGCGCCGGACCGTTCCCCACGACGAGGGACCGCAGGCGGGCCGGCCGCCGGGGATGGGGCAGCATGGCCCCATGACCCCGGACGGCGCCGCTCCGCCGCCCAGTGACCTGCTCGTCCAGGCCGTGGAGGGCATGGACCGGCCGCTGTTCGTCCTCGACGACGACTGGCGGTTCCGCTACGTCAACCCGGCCGGGGCCGCGGTCCTCGAGCGCACCGTCGCGGGGCTGCAGGGCCGGGGCATCTGGGAGGAGTTCCCGGAGGCGGTCGGGGGACCGTTCGAGGAGCTGTACCGGCACGTCCGCGAGACCGGCGAGTCCGGCACCACCGAGGCGTTCTTCCCCCCGCTGGGGCGGTGGTTCCGCGCCGACGCGTTCCTCACCGGGGCCGGCCTGGTGGTCACCTACGACGACGTCACGCAGCGCCGGCGCACCGAGGAGGAGCGCGCCGCGGCCGTCGCGGCCCGCGAGTCCGCCGCCGCGGAGGCGGCCGCGGCCGCGGCGCGGGCCGAGGTGTCGGCCCGCCACCTGGTGCTGCTCGGCGACATCAGCCAGGCGATGACGTCGACCACCGACGTCGACGAGGCCGTCGCCCGGTTCGCGGACCTGGTCGTGCCCCTGCTGGCCGACTGGTGCCTGGTCAGCGTCGTCGACCCCGACGGCACCCGCCGCGACGTCGGCCGCGCGCACAGCGACCCGGCGATGGTGCCGGCGATGCACCGCTACGCCGACCTGCGGGTGCGCAGCAACCGGCCCAACGCCCCGGTGCCCACGGCGCTGGCCAGCGGGCGGCCGGTGGTCCTCCCGCAGGTCACCGACGACGACGTCCGGGTGATGGTCGCCGACGAGGCCAGCCGCGAGGCGCTGGCGCCGCTGCGGGTGTCCGCCGTCGCCACCTTCCCGCTGCTCGCCCGCGGCGAGGTGTTCGGCGCGTTCACGCTGGTCAACGGGCCCGAGCGGGGCCCGCACACCGACGCCGAGCTGCGCACCGCCGAGATCGCCTCCCGGCGGGCCGCGCTGGCCCTGGACAACGCCCGGCTGGCCAGCGCCGCCCAGCAGGTGGCCGAGCGGATGCAGCACAGTCTGCTGTCCCCGCCGGTGCAGCCCGACCACCTCGAGCTCGCCGTCCGCTACCGGCCCGCCACCCGCGGGGTGTCCATCGGCGGTGACTGGTACGACGCGTTCCTGCAGCCCGACGGCGACACCGTGCTGGTGATCGGCGACGTCATGGGCCACGACATCGAGGCCGCCGCGGCCATGGGGCAGGTCAAGACGCTGGTCCGCGCCATCGCCTTCGACCGGCTGGAGGAGCCCGCAGGGGTGCTGCGGCGGGTCGACCACGCCCTGGTCGGCCTCGCCGTGCCCGCGATGGCCACCGCGCTGGTGTGCCGGGTCGAGCAGACCCCGGCCGAGGCGGCCGTGGGACTGCGCCGGCTGCGCTGGGCCACGGCCGGCCACCCCGAGCCGATGCTGCTGCTGCCCGACGGGACCGTCCGCGACCTCTCCGCGCCGGTCGGCCCGCCGCTGGGCATCGGCTGGCGCGGCCCCCGCGCCGACGGGCACGACGTCATCCCGGCGGACAGCACGCTGCTGCTGTTCACCGACGGGCTGTTCGAGCGGCGTGGCGTGCCGCTCGACGAGAGCCGCGAGGAGCTCCGCCGGCTGGTCGAGGCCGCGGCCGGCTCGTCGCTGGCCGACCTGTGCGACGGGCTGCTGGCCAGCATGCTCGGCGACGGCGCCGAGGACGACGTCGCGGTGCTCGCCGTCCGGGCGCACCCGGTGGGCGGGGAGCGCCCGGCCGAGGCCGGGCCCGAGGTGCTGCCCCCGCTGCTCGGCCACCCCGCCTGATCAGGTCCGGGCGGCGGCCGCCCGGACCTCGTCCGCGATCGCCGCGACGCCCTCCTCGGCCCACAGCACCGAGTAGTGGTTGGTGCCGGGCACCTCGCGCGCGGTGATGCCGGCCGGCTCCAGCCCGAGCGAGGCCAGGCGCACCTCGTCGTAGAGGCCGGGCGTCTGGTCGAGCAGGCCGCGCGTGGCCCACAGCAGGGTGGCGGGCACCGGCAGGGCGGTGGTGGCCTCCAGCACGCGCTCGTTGAGCAGCACGTCCCCGCCGTCGACGCGGACCGCCTCGGGCACGCAGGCGCTGCGCAGCGGCGGCCCGCCGGGGGCGAGGTCGCGGGCGAGGTAGGCGGCCACCGAGGGCACGTCCACCCACGGGCCCACGGCGGGGTGCCGCGCCCAGAACGCGCGCACGGCGGCGACGTCGGGGAACGACGTCGACAGCCGGTCCAGCGACGGGCCCAGGACGGCGGAGAGCATCGCGTCGACGTCGGCGCCCGGGGGCTGGGCGAGGGCCAGCCCGCCGTCGACCAGGACCAGCCCGTGCACCTCGTCGCGGGCCGGGCCGGCCGCGGCCATCGCGGCCACGAACGCACCCATCGAGTGGCCGACGACCACCGTGGCGTCGGCTCCGGCGTCGTCGTCGGCGCCGAACCGGTCGAGCAGGGTGGCGACGTCCCGGGCGTGCCGCTCCAGGCCGTAGGGGCCGGGCAGCCCGGCCGAGCCGGCCCGCCCGCGCAGGTCGGGGGCGACGACCTCGAACTCGCCGGCCAGCGCGGCCGCCACGCGCGCCCAGGCCATCGCGTTGGCGGTGATGCCGTGGACCAGCACGGCGATGGGGGAGCCGGGGGCGTCGGCGGCCCAGTGCAGGGCGGACAGCTCGCCGCCGTCGACGGGGACGCTGATGCGGACGGGGTCGCGTGCCTCTGCCACGGGCCCACCCTGCCCGCTCACGCGCCGAGCCGCTCGATCGCGAAGGCGACGAGGAACCCCGCGGTGGTGATCAGGCCGGTCCAGGTGCGGGTCTGCTCGAAGGCCTCCGGGATCATCGTGTCGGCGATCATCGTGAGGATGGCGCCGGCCGCGACGGCGGTGATGACGGCGATGGCCTCGGGCGGGGCGCTGCCCAGGGCGGCGTACCCGACCAGCGCGGCCAGGCCGCTGGCCACCGCGATGCCGCCCCAGACCCCGAAGACGTAGCCGGCCGGCCGTCCGCCGGCCTTCATGCCGGCGGCACTGGACAGGCCCTCGGGCACGTTGGAGATGACGACCGCCGCCAGGACCGGCGCGCTCACCGCGCCGCCGCCGAGCAGGCCGAGCCCCAGGACGACCGACTCCGGGACGCCGTCGAGCAGCGCGCCGACGGCGATCGCCGCGCCGCTGCCGCCCTGCTCGCCCTCCGACGGCTGCTGCTCGCTCCCCGCCCCGCCCGACCGCTTGCGGTGCCGGGCGCCGCGCCGGGCCAGCACCGCGTTCGCGGCGAGGTAGGCGACCGCGCCGCCGAGGAAGCCGATCGCGGTGGGACCCAGCCCGCCGGTGTCGGCGGCCTCCTCCACCAGGTCGAAGGCGACGGCGGAGATGAGCACCCCCGAGCCGAACGCCATGACCGAGGCGATCACCGCCTGCGGCACCCGCACGAACCAGGCGACCAGCGCCCCGAGCACCAGGGCGGCGCCGCCCAGCAGACCCCACAGACCGGCTTCGACGACGTCGGGCGCGGGACGCTCCTGCCCCCGGTTGCGCGCAACAACCGTCCGGGCGGCAGAAGCGGCCGCCCCTGCCGCATCCGACCGGCCCGCGGGGAGGGCTCCGCCCCTACCGTGGCCGTGCGGGGGGACGGCTCCGGGGAGGCCCCGTGTCCGGGACGACGCAGACCCTCCGCCCGCGCACCGTGACCCTCCCGGGCGGGCTGCGGCTGGAGACCGTGGAGCAGGGGGACCCCGGCGGGCCGGTCGTCGTCCTCGTCCACGGCTGGCCCGACTCCTGGTTCTCCTGGAGCCGCGTCCTCGCGCACCTGGACCCGCGGCTGCACGTCGTCGCCTACAGCCAGCGCGGGTTCGGCGGGTCCGACCACCCGCGGGCCGGCTACGCGGTGGACCGGCTCGCCGAGGACCTGGTGGCCCTGTGCGAGGTGCTCGGGATCGGGCGCGCGCACCTGGTGGGCCACTCCCACGGCAGCTTCGTGGTGCGGCGGGCGGCGGAGGAGCACCCCGGGCTGGTCGACCGGATGGTGCTCGTCGACTCGGCCGACCGGGTGGGCGGGCGGCTGGCCGCGGAGGTGCGGGCGGCGATCGCCGACCTGCCCGACGACGTCCCCGAGGGCTTCGTGCGGGAGTTCGCCGCGAGCGCGGTGTACCGGCCGGTGGAGCCGGCGTTCTTCGACGCACTGGTCGCGGAGGGCCGCCGGGCGCCGGGGTGGGTCTACCGGGACGCCTGGGAGGAGATGGTGGCCGTCGACGACCGCGACCGGCTCGGGGCCGTGACCGCGCCGACGCTGCTGGTGTGGGGCGACCGGGACGCGCTGTTCGACCGCGGGCAGCAGGACCGGCTCCTGGCCGCGCTCCCCGACGCCCGGCTGCGCATCCACGAGGGCACCGGCCACTGCCCGAACTGGGAGTGCCCGCGGGCCCTCGCCGCCGACCTGGACGCCTTCCTCCTGCCAGGCCGACGCGACACCCGGGCCGCTAGTCCGGGTGGCGCAGGAGGTAGCGGCCGAAGTGGGGGACGGTGAAGGCGATCTGCCCCCGCTCGGCGGAGTAGACCAGCCCCTTCTTGATCAGCGAGTCGCGCGCCGGCGACAGCGACGCCGGCTTGCGGCCCAGCGTCGCGGCCACCTCCGACGTCGCCACCGGGGCGCCGGCCGGACCCCCGAGCTCGGCCATCGCGTGCATGTACTCGCGCTCGGCCGGGGTGGCGCGGTCGTACCGGGAGCCGAAGAACCCGACCGCCAGCTCGGCCTCGGCGACCGGCGCGGCCATCGCGACGTCGTCGGCGGTGATGGGGGAGGCCGCCGCGACGTCCCAGGTGACCTTGCCGTAGGCCTGCACGAAGTACGGGTAGCCGTCGGCGGCCGCGTAGAGGGCGTCGAGGGCGGCCGGCTCGAAGGTGACCTCCTCGCGCTCGGCGGGCGCCAGCAGCGCGCGGTCGGCGGCGGGCCGGTCCAGCCGGTCGATGCGCAGGTAGCGGAACAGGCGCTCGGAGTAGCTCTTCGACGCCGACAGCACCGCCGGCAGGTGCGGGAGGCCGGCGCCGACGACGATCAGCGGCGCGCCCTGCTGCGACAGCTCGTGGCAGGCCGCGCAGATGGCCGAGACGTCGGGGGCCTGCACGTCCTGCATCTCGTCGATGAACAGCGCGACGCCCCTGCCGACGTCCGCGGCCAGCCCGGCGGCGTCGCTGAGCAGCTCGACCAGGTCGATCTCCATGTCGCCGGAGTCGGCCCGGCCGGTGGTGGCGGGCACGTCGATGCCCGGCTGCCAGCGGTCCCGCAGCTTCGCGTCGGACGGGGCCAGCCGCTGGGCGAAGGCCTTCAGCGTCCCGAGGACGGCGTCCATCGACTCCTGGTCGGGGTGGCGCAGCTCGCGCAGGGCCATGTGCAGCGCCGAGGAGACCGGCCGGCGCAGCGACTGGTCCGGTCGCGCCTCGATCTTGCCGGTGCCCCAGCCGCGGCCGATCGCCGCCGACCGCAGCTGGTTGAGCAGCACCGTCTTGCCCACGCCGCGCAGCCCGGTGAGCACCAGCGACCGCTCGGGCCGGCCGCGGGCGATCCGCTCCAGGACGACGTCGAAGGCCGACAGCTCGTCGTCGCGGCCGGCGAGCTCCGGCGGGCGCTGCCCCGCGCCGGGGGCGTAGGGGTTCCGGACGGGGTCCACGTCGAGCACCGTATGGCCCCGTCTAGCCCCCGCCGTAGAGATCGGTAGAACGGGCTAGGGCGTGTCGCCCAGCGAGCGCAGGTGCGCCGCGAGCACCTCCCGGGCCCGGTCCGGCGGGAGCGTGGACGGCCGGGTCACGGCGTGCACGGCCAGGCCGTCGAGGACCGCGTACAGCCGTTCGGCCTCCAGGTCGGGGTCCAGGTCGGGGCGGGCCTCCCCGGCCGCGACCAGGGCCTGCACGGCGTGGGCGCAGAAGGCGCGCAGGTCGGCGGCCGACCGGTCGCGCAGCTCGGCCAGGCGGGGGTCGACCAGGGCGCGCGCGGTGAGCGCCAGCCAGACCTCCGTCTCGGCGCGCCGTTCCTCGTCGAGGGGGAGGGTCTCCTCCAGCACCCGCAGCAGGCTCGGCACCAGGGGCCCGCCGGCGGCCGCGACCGCCTCCGCCCGTTCCCGGGCGCGCTCGATCACGAGGGTCATCGCGAAGTGCAGGAGCTCGTCCTGGGTGGCGAACCAGTGCCGCAGCGAGCCCGTCGACGTGCCGGCCTCCCGGGCGACGTTGCGCACCGAGGCGCCCGAGACGCCGTCGCGCCGGATGACCCGCCAGACGGCCTCGGCCAGCTGCCTCCGGCGCACGGTGGCGTCGACGGTCCTGGGCACGGCCTCGTTCTAGCACGACTGTGCTACGTTGGCAGAACAGCACAGGTGTGCTGCCAAGACACCGGAGGAGCCGTGGACATCGCCCTGTTGCTGCCACTGGCCGGCCTGGCCCTGGTGGACAGCACCAGCGTCGGCACGCTCGTCCTCCCGCTGTGGCTGCTGCTGGCCCCCGGCCGGGTCCGGGTGGCCAGGGTGCTGCTCTTCCTCGGCACGGTGGCCGGCGCGTACCTGCTGCTCGGGATCGCGCTCGTCCTCGGTGCCGGGGTGCTGCTGGAACCGCTCGGCGCAGCCCTGGAGAGCACGGCCGGCCGCGTCGCCGAACTCGCCGTGGGGGCCGTCCTGGTCCTGCTCGGGCTGACCGTGGAGCCGTGGACGCGGGAGGGCAAGGAGCGGCGGCGCGCTGCGCGGGCGGCCCGGGGACCGGGGCGGCTGGGCCGGTGGCGCGACCGGGCCCGGGGCGACGGCCCGCCCGGAGCGGTCGTCGTCCTCGCCGTCACCGCGGTGGGGATCGAGGCGGCCTCGATGCTGCCCTACCTCGCCGCGATCGCCCTGCTCGTGACGTCGGCACCGGGTCCGGCGGCGACGCTGGCCCTGCTCGCGGGCTACTGCCTGCTCATGGTCCTGCCGGCGCTGGTCCTGCTGGCCCTCCGCACGGCGCTGCACGACCGGCTCACGCCCGTCCTGGCCCGGATCGAGGGCCGGCTGTCGCGCACCTCGGGTGAGGTGGTGGCCTGGGTGCTGTTCCTGCTCGGCCTCTACCTGGTCGCCGACGCCCTGCCGCTCACCTGACGACGTCGGCCGGGGGCTGGACGTCCGGCACCTGCGCGGGCCAGGGTCGGGCACATGGGGACCCACACGGAGACCGAGGTGCAGACCGAGCTCCTCGCCCTGGAGCGGCGGGGCTGGGACGCCCTGTGCGACGCGACCGGCGGGGACTTCTACGGCGAGGTGATGGCCGACGACGGCCTGATGGTGCTCGCGGACGGGACGGTGATGGACCGCGCCGCCGTCGTCGCCGCCCTGGGCGCCTCCCCGCCGTGGCTGCGCTACGAACTGGGCGACGTCCGGCTGGTGCGCGCCGGCGCGGACGCGGCGGCGCTGGTCTACACCGGCCGGGCCTGGCGGCACGAGCAGGAGCCGCCGTTCACCGGGGCGATGAGCAGCCTCTACGTCCGCGACGGCGACCGCTGGCGGCTCGCGCTCTACACGCAGACGCCCGCGCGCTGACCGCCGGTCAGCCGCCGCCGGCCTCGCCGCGGACCTGGGCGGCCCGCGTCTCGGCCCGCTCGGCCGCGCGCAGGTGCTCGTCCCTGCCGCCGGTGCCGAGCTCGGCCAGCCGGCGGTGCACCGACGCGATCTCCAGCAGCTTCGACGCGGCGTTGTAGACCGCGCTCTCGACGGCCTGGCGCTGCGCCTCGAGCAGGCTCTGCGCCGACCACGAGTGGCCGACGTGGCAGGTCCAGCTCACCGACCCGTCGGCGGCGTTCTCGAACATGCCGCCCTGGCACTCGGGGCAGCCGAGGGCCGCGGGGACACCCAGGTCGGTCTCGGCTGTCGGTCCGCCGGCCATCTGCGGACTCCTCTCGTCGGACGGGGCGCCGGCGGTGGGCGCCGGGGGAGCAGGGCTGCCGACCAGCTCGGCGACCAGCGGCCCCAGCTCGGCGGCGGGGGCCGCGCGGGCCCGGCGCACGACGGCCAGCGCCGCCCGGGGCATGGCGGACACCCGCGCCTCACGGGGGTCCTGCACCAGCACGCGGCCGTCCTGCGCCGCGACGGCGGCCGCCCCGAGGGCGCCGTCGTCGAGCGCGCCGGACAGGACGACGGCGACCACGCCGGCGCCGTGGGACAGCGCGGCGCTGCGGAACAGCACGTCGACGGCCGGCCGCTGCCGGTTGACCCGCGGCCCCCGGGTGAGGTGCACCCGGCCGTCGCGCACGACCAGGTGCCGGTCGGGCGGTGCGACGACGACCTGCCCCGGCACCAGGGCCCCGCCCTCCGTGGGGTGCCGCACGGGCAGCGGTCCGGCCCGGGACAGCAGCTCCGGCAGCCGGCTCTCACCGGTGGGGGACAGGTGCAGGACGACGGCGACGGCGGCCGGCAGGTCGGCGGGCAACGCCGCCAGCAGTTGCCGCAGGGGGTCCACGCCCCCCGCGGACGCACCCACGACCACCAGCCGGTCCACCACGGCGCACCCCCTCACCGTCCGCAGTGCCCACACGGACGCGCCCGCACGCACGTCGAGGCCGCTCTACGGCTCTCTAGCGCGGACGCCAGAGAGCGGTAGAGGCGTGCAGGACCAGGGGACTGCCAGGTCCGGCCACTAGCGTGGACGCGTGATCAGGTTCGCGCTCAAGGTCGTCGTCATGGCCCTGGCCTTCTACGGCCTCACGCGGCTGCTGCCGGGCATCCAGATCGACGGCAACGAGAACGGGGCGCTCGGCGTCAGCGGCACCTTCCTCTGGGTGGCGCTGCTGTTCGCCGTCGTCAACGCGGTGGTCGGGCCGATCCTGCGGTTCCTGTCCTTCCCGGCGATCCTGCTGAGCCTCGGCCTGTTCCTCCTGGTCGTGAACGCCGCGCTGCTCGGCCTCACCGCCGCGCTGTCGGACCGGCTCTCGGTCGACGGCTTCGGCACCGCGATCCTGGGCGGGCTCGTCCTCGCCGTCGTCGGCTGGGCCGCCGACCAGCTCCTGGACCGCTAGACGAAGGACCCCGCTGCCCCCCACCGCTCGCAGGCTCGCGGCGGGCCCCTGCAGCGGGGCTGTTCCAGCGCGTCACCTGGCTCGCGGCGGGCCCCTGCAGCGGGGCTGTTCCAGCACGTCACCCCGCCGGGTGGCCGCGTCGCGCTGACGAGGTGGCACGGGCGGGTTAGCGTCGCCGGACATGAGCACCACCGGCGTGGACACCGTCGTCCCCGACCGACCGGAGGACGACGTCCCGCCGGGACTGGTCGCCCTCGAGGCCGCCAACGAGGAGAAGCGGGCCCTGCTCGCCGAGGCCGCGCGCGCCGCCGCCGACGACGCCGACGGCGGGCCCGACCTGCCCGCCGGGTGCGGCACCGCGGACCTCCCGGCCCTGCTGCAGCGCTACTACTGGAGCGAGCCGGCCGCCGAGGTCCTCGGGCACGACCCGGCCGACCTCGCCGGGCTGGCCCTGCGCCACCTCCGGCTGGCCGGCGTCCGGGCGCAGGGCGCGGCCACCGTCGTCGTCGAGCGGCTGGGCGACGGGCGCGGGCTGCTGCTCGTCGTCACCGACGACATGCCCTTCCTCGTCGACTCGGTGACCGCCGAGGTGGTCCGGCAGGGCGTGGGGCTGCAGCACGTCGTGCACCCCGTGGTCGTGGTCCGGCGGGACGTCTCCGGCGTGCTGCGGGCCTTCTGCGACAGCCCCGGCACGGCCGTGGCCCGCTGCGGCCCCGACGCGCTGGCCGAGTCGTGGATGGCCGCCGTCCTGGACGGCCCGCTCGACGACGAGGCCGCCGGTGACCTGGTCGCCGGGCTGCGCACCGTGCTCGCCGACGTCCGCGCCGTCGACGAGGACGCCCCGCGCACCGCCGCCCGCGCGCTGGAGCTGGCCACCCGGCTGGAGGAGCGCGGCAGCGCCGACACCGCCGACCCGGCCGACGACCCCGCCGAGGCCGCGGCCCTGCTGCGCTGGCTGGCCGACGGCAACTTCGTGTTCCTCGGCGCCCGCGAGGTCGAGGTCGGGACCGCCGTGCGCGCCGTCCCCGGCACCGGCCTGGGCGTCCTGCGCAGCGACACCGGGACCGCGCTGCCGGAGGCCGCCGGCCCGCTGGGCCCGGCGCTGCTGACGGTCACCAAGGCCGACATCCGCTCGACGGTGCACCGCCGCGCCTGGCTGGACCTGGTCGCGGTGACCGAGCCCGCCGACGGCGACCGCCCCGCCCGCCAGCACCGGCTGGTCGGGCTGTTGCCCTCCGCGGCCGCGGCGGCCAACGTCCGCGACGTGCCGCTGGTGCGCCGCCGCGTCGCCGAGGTGGTCGAGGGCTCCGGCGTGCCGGCCGACAGCCACACCGGCAAGACGCTGGTCGACGTCCTGGACACCCTGCCGCGCGACGAGCTGTTCCAGGCGTCGGCCGCCGAGCTGCTGCCGGTGGCGCTGGCCGTGCTCTACCTGCAGGAGCGCCGGCAGACCCGGCTGTTCCTCCGCCTCGACCCCTACGGCCGGTTCTGGTCCGCGCTGGTCTACCTGCCGCGCGACCGCTACACGACCGAGGTCCGCCTGGCGATGCAGCGGCTGCTGCTGTCCCGCCTGGGCGGCCGGGACATCGAGTTCACCGCCCGCTCCACCGAGTCGGTGCTGGCCCGGCTGCACTTCGTCGTCCGACTGCCGGTGGGCCGGGGCGGGACGCCGGCGCTGCCCGACGTCGACGCGGAGGCGCTGCAGCAGGAGCTCGCGGCCGTCGCCCGCAGCTGGACCGACGACCTGTCCGACGCCCTGGCCGAGCGGTACGGCCCGGACGGCGACCAGGTCCTCGCCCGCATCGCCGACGCCTTCCCGGCCGCCTACCAGGAGGACTTCCCGGCGGCGACGGCCGTCGAGGACCTCGCCCGCCTCGACGCGCTGCCGCCCGGCGAGCTCGGCCTGCGGCTGCGCCGACCGCGCGGTGCCGACGCCACCGAGCCGCGGCTGACCGTCTACCGGGTGGGGGAGCGGCTGCTGCTGTCCGACGTGCTGCCGGTGCTGCAGCACATGGGCGTCGACGTCGTCGACGAGCGGCCCTACGAGATCGACCGGATCGGCGCCCCACCGGCCTGGATCTACGACTTCGGGCTGACCGCCCCCGGCGGGGAGCTGCCCTTCCCCGGCTCGCTGCCCGAGCGGTTCACCGAGGCGGTCGCCGCGGTGTGGCGCGGCGACGCCGAGGACGACGGCCTGGGCGCGCTGGTGCTGCTGGCCGGGCTCAACTGGCGGCAGGTGACGGTCGTGCGCGCCTACGTGCAGTGGCTGCGCCAGGCCGGGCTGCCCTTCGGCCAGCGGTACGTGGAGACGACGCTGGCCGCCCACCCCGACGTCGTCGCGCGGCTGGTGGCGCTGTTCGAGACCCGGTTCTCGCCCGGGCGCGAGGCCGGCCGGGCCACCCGCCAGGAGGCGCTGGCCGCGTCGCTGCGCGAGGCCATCGGCCGGGTCGACACCCTCGACGCCGACCGCGTGCTCACCAGCCTGCTGGCCGCCGTCCTCGCCACCCAGCGCACCACCTACTACGCGGGCGGGCCGCTGGCGATCAAGCTCGACTGCCGGACGGTCCCCGACCTGCCCGAGCCGCGCCCGGTCCGCGAGGTGTTCGTCAGCTCCCCGCGGGTGATGGGCGTGCACCTGCGGTTCGGCGCGGTGGCCCGCGGCGGGCTGCGCTGGTCCGACCGCCGCGAGGACCTGCGCACCGAGGTCCTCGGCCTGGTCAAGGCGCAGATGGTGAAGAACACCGTCATCGTGCCCACCGGCGCCAAGGGCGGCTTCGTCGTCCGCAACCCCCCACCGGAGGGCGCCTCCCGCGAGGAGGTCCTGGCCGAGGGCCAGGCCTGCTACCGGCTGTTCATCGGCGCGCTGCTGTCGCTCACCGACGACCTGGTGGGCGGGAAGGTCGTGCCCCCGGAGCGGGTGGTCCGCCACGACGGCGACGACGCCTACCTCGTCGTCGCCGCGGACAAGGGGACGGCGACCTTCTCCGACATCGCCAACGCCGTCGCGCTCGAGCGCGGGTTCTGGCTCGGCGACGCCTTCGCCTCCGGCGGCTCGGTCGGCTACGACCACAAGGCCATGGGCATCACCGCCCGCGGCGCGTGGGAGTCGGTGACCCGCCACTTCCGCGAGCTCGGCGTCGACGTGCAGAGCCAGGAGTTCACCGTCGTCGGCATCGGCGACATGAGCGGCGACGTCTTCGGCAACGGGATGCTGCTGTCCGAGCACATCCGGCTGGTGGCCGCCTTCGACCACCGCCACGTGTTCGTCGACCCCACCCCCGACGCCGCGACGTCCTACGCCGAGCGCCGGCGGCTGTTCGACCTGCCCCGCTCGTCGTGGGCCGACTACGACCCCGCGCTGATCAGCGCGGGCGGCGGCGTGTGGCCGCGGACGGCCAAGGCGATCCCGGTCAGCGAGCCGATGCGGGCCGCGCTCGGCCTCGACGCCGACGTCGACACGCTCTCCCCGGTGGAGCTCGTCCGCGCGGTGCTGCTGGCCCCGGTGGACCTGCTGTTCAACGGCGGCATCGGCACCTACGTCAAGGCCGCCACCGAGAGCCACCTCGACGTCGGCGACAAGGCCAACGACGCCGTCCGGGTCGACGGCCACCGGCTGCGCGTGCGCGTGGTGGGGGAGGGCGGCAACCTCGGCCTCACCCAGCGCGGGCGGGTGGAGTACGCGCTGGCCGGCGGCCGGGTGAACACCGACGCCATCGACAACTCCGCGGGCGTGGACACCTCCGACCACGAGGTGAACATCAAGATCGCGCTCAACGAGGTGGTGGAGGCCGGCGTGCTCGACGCCGACGGCCGCGCCGCGCTGCTGGCCGACATGACCGAGGAGGTCGCGGCGGCCGTCCTCACCGACAACCACGCGCAGAACGCCGCGCTCGCCGTCGAGGTGACCTCCGCGCGCAGCCTGCTCGACGCGCACGAGCGGTTCATCCGGGCGCTGGAGCGGTCGGGGCGGCTGGTCCGCGCGGTCGAGGCGCTGCCCGACGACCGGGCGCTCGCCCAGCGGCGCCGCGACGGGCACGCGCTGACCAGCCCCGAGCTGTCGGTGCTGCTGGCCTACGCCAAGCTCGAGGCGGGCGACGCCGTCCTCGGCTCCGACCTGCCCGACGACCCCGCCCTGGCCCGGCTGCTGCGCGAGTACTTCCCGGCCCCGCTGCGCGAGCGGTTCCCCGACGCGGTCGAGGCCCACCCGCTGCGCCGGGAGATCATCGCCACCGCGCTGACCAACCGGGCGGTCAACACCGCCGGCGTGACCGGGCTGTTCCGGCTGGCCGAGGAGAGCGGGCTCGACCTCGCCGCCGTCGTCCGGGCGCACGCGGTGGCCCGCGCGGTGTTCGACGTCGACCGGCTGTGGGACGCCGTCCGGCCGCTGGACAACCGGGTGCCCGCGCCGGTGCAGGTGGAGCTGCGCACCGAGGCGACCCGGCTGGCCGAGCGGGCGGCGCGGTGGCTGCTGCGGCTGCCCGAGATCGGCGCGCACCCCGCGGCGGGGATCGCCGCCCTCACCGAGCGGTTCGCCGGCCCCGTGGCGGCGGTGCGGGCCGGCCTGCCGGGCTGGCTGCTGGGCCACGAGGCCGCCGCCTACGCCGAGCGGGCGCGGCGGCTGCAGGCCGCGGGCGTGCCGGCCGGGCTGGCGGGCGAGCTGGCGGCCGCGCCGCTGCTGCCGACGGCCCTCGACCTAGCCGTCGTCGCCGAGCGCACCGGCGCGCCGATCGAGCTGGCCGGGCGGGTCACCGAGGAGCTGGCCGAGCGGCTGGCGCTGGTGCCGCTGCGGGAGCTCGTGACGGCGCTGCCCCGGGACCGGCGCTGGCCGTCGATGGCTCGCGCGGCGCTGCGCGACGACCTGGCCGCCGAGCAGGCCGAGCTCGCCGTCGAGGTGCTGGCCGGGCGGGGGAGCGGGAACGACGCCTCCCCCGATGCCACGACCCTGGTCGCGGGCTGGGTGGAGGGCTGGGACCCCGCCCAGCGGCGGGCCGCGGCCCAGCTCGCGGACATCGCCGCCGGCGACCGGCACGACCTGCCCGAGCTGCTGGTCGCCGTCCGGACCCTGCGGGGCCTGCGCCGCCGCTGACCACCGGCGCCGCCACCGGGCGCCGCTGGGAGGCGGCTGTGCGGTCGCTGTGAGGGGTCGGTCCGTCACGGTCCGACCGGACCGGCCGCGGCCCGGAACGCCGGTGGTGCGTCGCCTGCGCGAGTGACCCGGGTCACGTCCCACGGTGGGGCGTCCCCCCGGCGGTGCGACCGGTCGCCGGGGGCCCGGCGACGAGAGGACGACCATGACCGACCCGAGGACAGGACGGCGGCTGCGGACGGCCACCGTGGTGGCGGTGGCCGGCGGCACGCTCGCGCTGCTGCCCCTGACGGGGGCGTTCGCCGGTGGGGGCGGATCCGCGCACGGCGGCGGAGGACACGGCGGCGGCCACGCGGACGGGCACCCGCGCAGCGTCATCTTCATCACCGGCGACGGCATGGGCGCCGCCCACCGCGAGGCCGCCCGGCTCGACCAGGTCGGCTTCGACGGGCAGCTGGCGATGGACTCGCTGCCGATCGCCGGCCTGCAGACCACCGACGCGCGGGACCCGGAGGACACGGTCACCGACTCCGCGGCCGGGGCGTCGGCCTGGGCCACCGGCGTGAAGACCTACAACGGGGCGATCAGCGTCGACGTCGACGGCGAGCCGCTGCCGACCGTCGGGCAGCAGGTGGAGGACGCGGGCCTGGCCGGCGGCATCGTGACCACCGCGCAGGTCACCGACGCCAGCCCCGCGGCGTTCTTCGCCAACAGCACCGACCGTGCCGCGCAGGACGACATCGCCCGCCAGTACCTGGAGCGCAGCCGGCCCGAGGTGGTCCTCGGCGGCGGCGAGGACTGGTGGCTGCCCGCCGGCGACGAGGGCACCCACCCGCCGCGCACCGGCGACACGGAGGACCCGGAGGTGTCCCGCAGCACCCAGGGCGACCTGGTCGCGCGGGCGCAGGCGCAGGGCTACGAGTACGTGAGCACCGCCGAGGAGTTCGCCGCCGCCGGCTCCGGCCCGCTGCTCGGGCTGTTCGCCAACGAGGAGATGTTCCAGCAGCGGCCCGAGGGCCAGGGCGACGAGTTCGACCCCGCCGTGTCGCTCGCCGACATGACCACCAAGGCCCTCGACGTCCTCTCCCAGGACGAGGACGGCTTCTTCCTCCTCGTCGAGGAGGAGGCCGTCGACGAGATGGCGCACAACGACAACGGCACCCGCGTGCTCGAGGCCATGCGGTCCCTCGACGCGGCCGTCGCGGTGGCCCGGGCGTACGTGGCCGAGCACCCGGACACGCTGCTGGTCGTGACCGGCGACCACGAGACCGGTGGGCTCGCCATCGAGGACGTCGACCCCGAGGACGAGAGCGGCCCGGGCGGGACCCTCGACCCGTCGATCGCGGGCGGCACCGAGTCCGGCGAGGACGGCCCGTTCGCCGTCGCCGGCACCGGGGGCGCCCACGACTTCGCCCTCGACTGGACGACGACCGCGCACACCGGCGTCCCGACCGTCGTCACCGCGGAGGGCCCGGGCAGCGAGGACCTGACCGGCTACTACCCGAACACCCACCTGTACGACGTCGTGACGTCGGTGCTGTTCGGCTGAGCGCACCACCCCGGGGCCCGGGGCCGGCGCACCGCCGGTCCCGGGCCCCGGCCGTGGAGGGGTTCCCCGGGCCGTCGCGGGATCTCCGCACCGGCGTCACCCGGCGGACACCCGGGGCACCGACCCTGGCGCGCGGATCCCCGTCCCGGAACCTGGAGGGCCCCGTGGACCACGGCACCCCGTCCCCCGCCCGCACCGCGATGACCCCGGTGCTCGCCCGCACCGCGATGACCCCGGTGCTCGCCCGCACCGCCGTCCGCGCCGCCACCGCGACCTGGGGCGGCGCGCGCCGGCAGCAGCGGCTGCGGGTGTGCACCGCCGCCGACCTGCTCCTGGCGCGGGGCCTGCGCGTGCGGGTGGTCAACCCGGCGCTCGCCTGGCCGCGCGGCCCCCGGCTCGTCGTCGCCAACGCCGCAGGCTGGACCGACGTCCTCGCACTGGCCACCGTCGTCCCCGGCACCCCGGTGGTCGACGCCGCGCTGGCCGGCACCCCGCTGCTGCGCGCGCTCGCCCGCCGGGGCGGGCTGCTGGTCGACGACGGCAGCGGCGCCGTCCGCGCCGGGGTCACGGCCCTGCTGCGCGCCGGGGGCACGGTCACCGCGCACCCCGGCGGCCCGGCGGAGGGGGACGACCCCGGCCGGTTCCGCGCCCGCGCGCTCGCCCCCGCCGTCGACGCGCAGGCCGCCGTCTGCCCGGTCGCCGTCCGCGAGGTGGACGGCGGCGTCGTCGAGGTCCACCTGCTGCCCGCCCTCGCGCCCGGCCGCGACGCCCGGGCGCTGGCCGCGCTCGCCGAGTACGCCGTCGCGCACGTGCTCGAGTCCGGGGCGCCCGCCCCGTCGCGCCCCGGGCGTGCCCGGTCCAGGGTGGGGTACGGCCGGTCCCGGACGTGACCGACCCGGGAGGGGGACCCCGTGCAGCCCGACACCGCCGTCGACCGCGATGCCGCGCAGGAAGGTGCCGCGCAGGAAGGTGCCGCGCAGGAAGAGGCCGTGCAGGACCGGGGAGGGGACCCTCCCGGCACCACCGAGGCGCCGAAGGAGGCCGAGGTCCTCGACCTGAGCCGCTGGCGGCTCAACGCCCTGCCCGACGAGGACAGCGACGAGGACTGGGACGACGACCGCGAGCTGTTCGACCCCGAGGGGCGGCGGGTCGAGACCTGGCGCGAGGGCTACCCCTACACCGAGCGCATGGAGCGCCGGGAGTACGAGATCGAGAAGCGCCGCCTGCAGATCGAGCTGCTGCACATGCAGAGCTGGGTGAAGGACACCGGGCAGAAGCTGGTCATCGTCTTCGAGGGGCGGGACGCCGCGGGCAAGGGCGGCACGATCAAGCGGTTCACCGAGCACCTCAACCCGCGCGGGGCCCGCGTAGTGGCGCTGGACAAGCCCTCCGAGCGCGAGCAGACGCAGTGGTACTTCCAGCGCTACGTGCAGCACCTGCCCGCGGCCGGCGAGATCGTGATGTTCGACCGGTCCTGGTACAACCGCGCCGGCGTCGAGCGGGTGATGGGCTACTGCACCGACGAGCAGTACCGGCAGTTCCTGCAGGACGCGCCGGAGTTCGAGCGGATGCTCGTCGACAGCGGCATTCTGCTGTTCAAGCTCTGGTTCTCGGTGTCCCGCGGGGAGCAGCGCAGCCGCTTCGTCGTGCGGCAGATCGACCCGGTGCGGCAGTGGAAGCTCTCGCCCACCGACCTCGCCAGCCTCGGCAAGTGGGACGCCTACACCGAGGCGAAGGAGGCGATGTTCCTCCACACCGACACGCAGCACGCGCCGTGGACGGTCATCAAGAGCAACGACAAGAAGCGCGCCCGGCTCGAGGCGATGCGGCACGTGCTGTGCCGGCTGGACTACGACGACAAGGACTGCGACGTCGTCGGGGACCCCGACCCGCTGATCGTCGGCTCGGCCGCCGACGTGCTGGAGGAGTCCTCCGACACCCCTATCGCCCCGCCGCCGCCCCGGGCGGTCCGTCGCTGAGGCCGTCGCTGCCCTCGTCTGCGGCTCTCTAGCGCCGGGGCTAGAGAGCCGCAGACGGCGTCAGAGCGCGGGCAGGCGGGGCGTCCCGAGCACCTGCTCGAGCGCGGCGGCCACCTCCAGCAGGCGCAGGTCGGCCCGCGGCGCGGCGACCACCTGCAGGCCCACCGGCAGGCCGTCGCCGGTGTACCCGCCGGGCAGCGACAGCGCCGGGCACCCGGTGGCCGAGACCAGCGTGCAGGAGCGCATCCAGCCCAGGTAGTCCGCCTGCGGCACGCCCGCGACCTCGGTGGGGTACTCCTGCTCCACCGGGAACGGCAGCACCTGGGTGGTCGGCGCCAGCAGCACGTCGAAGCGGTCGAAGAAGCCGACCACCTGCTCGTGCAGCCGGGTGTGCGCGAGCTCGGCCCGGGCGACGTCGGCCCCGCTGAGCGCCGCCCCGCGCGCGGCGTTGCGCCGGATGGCCTCCTTCACCTGCTCCGGCGAGCGGCGCACCACCTCGCCGTAGGTGGCCTCGAACAGCCAGGCCCGCAGGGTGCCGAACACCTCGTCGGCCTCGCGCAGGTCGGGGCAGGCCTCCTCGACGACGGCGCCCTGCGCCTCGAGCAGCCGCGGCACCTCCGCCAGCGCGCCCGTGACCTCCGGCTCGACCGGCACCAGCCCGCCGAGGTCCGGCGTCCAGGCCACCCGCAGGCCGCGCAGCTCCGCCGGGCGCGGCGCGGCGAACGACGCGCCGTCCTCGGACAGCGCGATCGGCACCCGCGGGTCGGGCCCGGCGATCGCCGACAGCGTCAGCGCGACGTCGCCGACCGTGCGGCCCATCGGCCCCTGCACCGACAGCGTCGCCCAGCCCAGCCCGGCGGGCCAGGTCGGCACCCGCCCGGGCGTGGGCCGCAGCCCGACCACGCCGCAGAACGCCGCCGGGTTGCGCAGCGAGCCGCCCATGTCGCTGCCCTCGGCCACCGGCACCAGCCCTGCGGCGAGCGCGGCCGCCGCGCCGCCGCTGGACCCGCCGGCCGACAGCCCGTGCCGCCACGGGTTGTGCGTGGCGCCGAAGAGCGGGTTGAACGTGTGCGAGCCGGCCGCGAACTCCGGCACGTTGGTCTTGCCCACCCGGACCGCGCCGGCCCGGCGCAGCCGCTCGACGACGAGCTCGTCGCGCGCCGGGACGGTGTCCGCGTGCAGCGGCGAGCCCCAGGTGGTCCGCATGCCGCCGGTGGCGTGGGTGTCCTTGTGCGCCACCGGCAGGCCGTGCAGCGGGCCGACCTCCTCCCCGGCCGCCAGCGCGGCGTCGGCGGCGTCGGCCGCGGCCCGGGCGCCCTCGGCGTCCAGGGTGACGATCGCGTTGACCTGCGGGTCGATCCGCTCGATGCGCGCCAGGTGCGCCTCCAGCAGCTCGCGCGCCGAGACCTCCTTCCCGCGCACGAGCGCGGCCAGCTCGGTGGCCGGGAGCAGGCAGAGGTCGTCGTCGACGGCGGGTGCGGGGGTCACCGGGGGAGGGTGCCACGCCGGGGTGCCGTGCCGGGGGTGGGCCACCGTGCCGGACACTGGGCGGGTGGACGGCGAGGACACCCAGCAGCAGGCCGACGAGACGGTTGCCCCCGACGGCGGGACCTTCGCCGACCTCGGCCTGCGGCCGGAGCTCCTGGCGGCGCTGTCGCGCCTCGGCTACGAGGAGCCGACCCCGATCCAGCGCGAGGCGGTGCCGCCGATGGTCGCCGGCCGCGACCTGCTCGGCCAGGCCGCCACCGGCACCGGCAAGACCGCCGCCTACGCGCTGCCGGTGCTGCAGCGGCTGCCCGACGACCGCCCCGGCGGCGACCCGCTGGCCCTGGTCCTGGTGCCCACCCGCGAGCTGGCTATCCAGGTGTCGGAGGCGCTGCACCGCTACGGCCGCGACCTCGGCGCCCGGGTGGTGCCGGTCTACGGCGGCCAGCCGATCCCGCGGCAGCTGCGGGCGCTGGAGGCCGGGGTGGACGTCGTCGTCGCCACCCCCGGGCGGGCGCTGGACCTGCTGCAGCGGGGCAGCCTGCACCTGGGCGGCGTCGCCACCGTGGTGCTCGACGAGGCCGACGAGATGCTCGACATGGGCTTCGCCGAGGACCTCGAGGCGCTGCTGGACGAGGTGCCCGAGGAGCGGCAGACGGTGCTGTTCAGCGCCACGATGCCGCGCCGGCTCGACAGCATGGCCCGCCGCCACCTGCGCGACCCCCTGCGCATCCAGGTCGCCCGCGAGGTGCCGGTGGCGGGTGAGGCGCCGCGGGTCCGGCAGACGGCGTTCGTCGTCGCCCGGGCGGCCAAGCCGGCGGCGCTGGGCCGGGTCCTCGACGTCGAGAGCCCGACGGCGGCCATCGTCTTCTGCCGCACCCGCGACGAGGTCGACGACCTCACCGAGACGCTCAACGGCCGCGGCTACCGCGCCGAGGCGCTGCACGGCGGGATGAGCCAGGAGCAGCGGGACCGGGTGATGGGCCGGCTGCGGTCGGGCACCGCGGAGCTGCTGGTGGCCACCGACGTCGCCGCCCGCGGGCTGGACGTCGAGCAGCTCACCCACGTCGTCAACTACGACGTCCCGGCCGCGGCGGAGACCTACGTGCACCGCATCGGCCGGGTCGGCCGCGCCGGCCGCGAGGGCGTGGCGATCACGCTGGTCGAGCCGCGGGCCCACCGGATGCTCAAGACGATCGAGCGGGTCACCGGCGCGCCGATCCACGTGGAACGCGTCCCCACGGTCGCCGACCTGCGGGCCCGCCGGCTGGAGCTGACCCGCGCCGCGCTGCGGGAGAGCCTGCTCGGCGACGACCTCGAGCGGTTCCGCGCCGTCGTCGAGACGCTCACCGACGAGTTCGACGTCGTGGAGGTGGCCCTGGCGGCGGTCAAGCTCGCCCACGAGGCCACCACCGGCCCGGACGACGACGAGGAGATCCCCGAGGTCACCCTGCGCCCGGAGCGCCCGCGGCGGGACGGCGACCGCGGTGACCGGGGCCAGGGCCGCCCGCCGCGCTCCCGGTCGGGCGGCGGCGACACCGAGCGGGTGTTCATCGGCGCCGGCCGCAGCGCCGGCGTCCGCCCGGGCGACCTGGTCGGCGCGATCGCGGGGGAGACCGGGCTGCGCGGCCGCGACGTCGGCGCGATCGAGATCGCCGAGCGGTTCAGCCTGGTCGAGGTGCCCGCCGCCGCCGCCGAGGAGGTCGTCACCGCGCTGCGCGCCAGCACGGTCAAGGGCCGGAAGGTGACCGTCCGCCGGGACAGGCAGCGGGAGTGACGGACCCGGTCAGGCGGTGGCGGTCCGCACCAGCGCGGTGACCCGCTCCTCCACCTCGGGACTCCAGCCCGTCAGCGCGAACGACACCGGCCAGAGGTCGCCGTCGTCGAGCCTCGCGGGGTCGTTGAAGCCGAGGGTCGCGTAGCGGGAGCCGAACTTGCCGGCGTCCTGGAAGAAGACGACGACCTTGCCGTCCGCGTCGGCGTAGGCGGGCATGCCGTACCAGGTCCTGGGGGCCAGGTGAGGGGCGTGCGTGGTGACCACCACGTGCACCCGCTCGGCGAGCGCCCGGTCCCCGGGGTCCATGGCCGCGATCCGGTCCAGGACGGCCTGCAGGCCGTCGGCCCGCTTCGCGCCCCTCCTCCCCTCGGCGCGCAGCTCGGCGGCGCGCTCCTTCATCGCGGCGCGCTCCTCGGCGGTGAAGCCGGTGGACTCCTGCTCGACGTCCTCCGTGGGCATCTCCAGCTCCCTCGGTGCTCTGCGGGGTCGTGCCACCGACGCTAGGGAGGGGCGGGTGCCGGGGGCTTCTCGATTCCTGACCGGATCCGGCGCCGGGCCTGCGCGGGACGAGCGCGGGGCCGGCGGGCCCTCCGGACCGCCGAGGGCCCGCCGGAGTGCTCAGCCTCGCCGGAGTGCTCAGCCTCGCCGGAGTGCTCAGCCTCGCCGGAGTGCTCAGCGCAGCGTCGGGCTCGCCGGGTCCTCGGGGACGACGTCGGGCACCCGGTTGGGGCCGGCGTCGGGCGGGCGCGGCCGGTCCTGCGGGTGCAGCCGGACCGCGACGAGCGCGACGTCGTCCTCGGGCCGGCCGTCCACCAGCCGGTACAGCACCTCGTCGAGCAGGTCGTCCAGCCGCTGCCCGGCGAGTTCCCGCAGCGCCTCGCGCAGCCGGGCCATGCCGGCGTCGAGGTCGGCGTCGCGGCGTTCGATGAGCCCGTCGGTGAACAGCAGCACGGTGGCGCCGCGGTCGAGGGTGACCACCGACTCCTCGCGGCGGGCGTCCGGGTCGACGCCGAGCAGCAGGTCGCCGCGCCAGGTGGCCAGCTCGGCCACGCTGCCGTCGGGGTTGATGACCAGCGGCGGCAGGTGCCCGGCGTTGGCCCAGCGCATCCGGGTGACGCCGCGCTCCCGCTCGTCCTGGGTCTGCTCGAAGCGGGCCACGGTGGCGGTGGCGAGGACGCGGGTCTGCAGCACGGCCATCGAGGCGTCCAGGCCGCGCAGCACCTCGCCGGGGCCGGCGTCGCTGTAGGTGGCGATGCCCCGCAGCAGGGCCCGCAGCTGCCCCATCGCGGCCGCGGCCTCGGTGTCGTGGCCGACGACGTCGCCGATGACCAGCATCGTCGCGCCGCCGGGCTGCAGGAACGCGTCGTACCAGTCCCCGCCGACCCGCGCGGCCTCGGCGGCCGGCAGGTAGCGGACGGCGATCTGGGCGTGGTCGGGCTCGGGCGGCTCGGTGAGCAGGCTGCGCTGCAGCCCCTCGGCGAGCGCCCGCTGCTGGCCGTAGAGGCGGGCGTTGTCCAGCGCCAGGCCGGCCCGGTCGGCGACGTCCTGGGCGGTGGCCAGGTCCTCGTCGCGCGGCGTCCAGCCCGCCCGCCAGTACAGCGTCATGACGCCGAGCGTGCGGTCGCGGCCGCGCAGCGGGATCGCGATCGCCGACTCGGGGGCCAGCGCGGTCAGCAGGTCGCGGGCGTCGCCCTCGGTGAGCAGGTCGCGCACGGCCTCGCCGCGCTCCATCACCGGCTCGCCGGTGAGCAGGGCGCGCATCAGCGGCGCGGTCGCCGGCATCGCGTCGAGCCGGACCGCGGCGTAGCGCTCCACCAGGGCGCGCTGCGAGGGGACGGCGTGCCAGTGCCCGACGTCGCGCGGGCGGCCGTCGGGGTCGACGACGGTGACGATGCACCAGTCGGCCAGCGCCGGGACCACCAGCCGCGGCAGGTGCCCGGTCGCGGTCTGGGGGTCGAGCGCGCCGGCGAGCTCGGCGCTGACCTGGGCCAGCAGGGCCAGCCGCTGGGCGGCGCGCTCGGCGCGGTCCTGCACGCGGCGGCGCTCGGTGACCTCGAGGAAGTAGACCGACAGTCCCTCGGGGCTGGGCCAGGCGCGCAGCTCGTACCAGCCGTTGAGCGGCGCCGGGTAGTGCGCGTCGAACTGCACCGGCGTCCCGGTGCGCACGGCGGCGCGGTAGTTCTCCTCGAACGCGCTGGCGACCGCGGCCGGGAACGCCGTCCACAGCTCCTGGCCGATCAGCTCCTCGCGGCTGCGGCCCAGCAGCCGCTCGGCCTCGGCGTTGACGTGCGTGAACCGCCACTCGCGGTCGAGGGAGTAGAAGCCGGCCGGCATGGCCTCGAGCACGCGGGTGACCCGCATGCCCGCGGCCCGCTCGGCGGTGGTGTCGTAGGCGGCGCCGAGCACGCGGGTCGCCGCGCCGCGCTCGTCGGCCAGCGTGCGACCGCGGGCCTGCACCCAGCGGGTCTCGCCGCCCGGCCAGACCACGCGGTACTCGGCCTCGTAGTCGCCGCGGCTGTCGATGCTGGCCTGCAGCGCGTCCGTGACCCGCGGCAGGTCGTCGGGGTGGACCCGCGCGTTGAAGTCCTCGATGGTGCCGCCGAACTCCTCGGGCGCGTACCCGAACATCTCGACCAGCCGCGCGTCCCAGGTCAGCTCCCCGGTGACCAGGTCCCAGTCGAACGTGCCGATCCCGGCGGCGTCGATGGCCAGGCCCCAGCGCAGCCGGTCGCTCTCGTACTCGGTGCGCAGCGCCGCGAGCTCCAGCTCCGTGACGGCGGCCGCGGCGAGCTGGCGCAGGGTGGCGACGTCGGTGTCCGACCACGACCGCGGGGCGGGGGCGACGACGCACAGGACGCCGACCGTGTGGCCGGCGGAGTCGACCAGCGGGACGCCGAGGTAGGCGCCGACGGCCCCGGCGGCCACCTGCGGCAGCTCGGCCGCGCGGGGCTCGGCGTGGGCGTCGGGCACGACGAGGGGCGCGCGCTCGGCGGCGGCGACGGCGCAGGCGGTCGTCTCGAGCGGGACCTCGCTGCCGACCGTGCCCGGCGGCAGCCCGGCGCCGCTGACGACCACCTGGACGTCGTCGAGGAGGGACAGCTGGGCGACCGGGGCGCCGACCAGCCGGGCGGCGAGCTCGGCGAGGCGGTCGAGGACGACGCTGGCGTCATGCAGCCTCAACCGGCGCGCGGCCTCGGTGCGTGGGCGGTCGGCCTTGAGCAGTTCGGCGGCGTCGCGCAGACCCGGGACGTGCGGCTCCCCGGGGAGCTCAGACGTGTCGTCCACCGAAACCCTTCGCCCGGCTCGCGGCCGACTCCTCGTACACCGGCGGTCCGGCCGGTTCTGGGTCCGCACGCCGTGTACATCGTAAGCGACGCCCCATGCGGCCAACAGGGATCACGGGACGAACCCTTCGCCGTCACGCGACGTGACGACGCGCCCCTCATGCCGCCGTGGGCAGGACCAGGGTCAGCGCGTCCGCGCCGTCGTGTTCCACGTGCAACCCCGCCCGCCGCAGCAGCGTCCGCACCCGGCCCGCGTCGTCCGGCTCCGCCGTCGTCGTGGCCAGCAGGCGGGCCACCCGGCCCTTGTGGGCCTTGTTGGCGTGACTGACCACGGTCCGGCTGCCGTCGGCCCGCTCGCTCAGGACGTCGACGGTGACCGCGCCCGGGACGGGGGCCAGCGCCTGGTAGGCCCCGCTGCGCAGGTCGACGACGAGCTCACCGGAGTCCGCGAGCACCGGGCCGAGGAGCGGGCGCCACAGGGTGCGGAGGGTGGGCAGCCCGGGGAGCGCGGAGCCCGCGGACAGCCGGTAGGCCGGGATGGCGTCGGTGGCGCGGACCAGGCCGAACAGCGCCGACCCGACGGCGAGCCGGCGGTCGGCCCGGGCCCGCTGCGCGCGCGTCAGGGTGCGGACGGCGAGGGCGTCGTAGAGGACGCCGGTGTAGCGCTCGAGCGCGGGCCTGGTGGGGCTGGTGCACAGCGCGGCGTTGCGGGCCAGCTCGGCGTCCTGGCCGGGGGACAGGCCCAGCGCGGCGCGGGCGGCGGGCGGGTCGGCGGCCAGCCGGACCAGCGCCTCGACCAGCCGCGCGCGCAGCGGGGTGAGCTCCGGCGTGGAGAGGGCGGTCAGGTCGAGCGGGGCGCCGTCGCCGTCCGGGGACTTGGTCTCCGAGGGCGGGAGCAGTACGAGCACGACCGGCGACGGTACGTCGCAACGTGCCGTGGTCCGGGAAGGGGTCGGTGTCGCCGCCGAGACCGTCCCGTGACCCGGGCCACACTCTTTCCCCGCCGGACCCCGAGACCAGGAGTCCCGTCCTGGCGAGGGGAGCGGCACCAGGGCTGCGCCGGCCGGCGCGGCGACGGAGACGGTGTCCGGCACAGCGCCGTGCCGGCTGCCGAGAGGAGGCACGTCCGTGGCGAACAAGGCGGTCATGTACATGGGTCCGGGCAAGGTCGAGGTCGCGGACCTGGACTACCCGGGGCTCGAGCTCAAGGAGGGACCCGGGGTCAACCCGGCCAACGTCGGCCGCAAGACGCCGCACGGGGTCATCCTGCGGACGGTCGCCACCAACATCTGCGGCAGCGACCAGCACATGGTCCGCGGCCGGACGACGGCGCCCGAGCGGCTCGTCCTCGGCCACGAGATCACCGGCGAGATCGTGGAGAAGGGGCCCGACGTCGAGTTCCTCGAGGTCGGCGACATCGTCAGCGTGCCCTTCAACATCGCCTGCGGCCGCTGTCGCAACTGCAAGGAGGGCAAGACCGGCATCTGCCTGAACGTCAACCCCGACCGCCCCGGCTCCGCCTACGGCTACGTGGACATGGGCGGCTGGACCGGCGGGCAGGCCGAGTACGTGATGGTCCCCTACGCGGACTGGAACTGCCTGAAGTTCCCCGACCGGGACCAGGCGCTGGCGAAGATCCGCGACCTGACGATGCTGTCGGACATCTTCCCGACCGGCTACCACGGCTGCGTCACCGCCGGCGTGGGCACCGGCTCGACGGTCTACATCGCGGGCGCCGGCCCGGTGGGGCTCGCGGCGGCCGCCTCGGCGCAGCTGCTCGGTGCCGCCGTCGTCATCGTCGGCGACCTCAACGCCGACCGGCTGGCCCAGGCCCGCAGCTTCGGCTGCGAGACCGTTGACGTCTCCCAGGGCGACCCGAAGGACCAGATCGACCAGATCCTCGGCACGCCCGAGGTGGACTGCGGCGTCGACGCCGTCGGCTTCGAGGCGCGCGGGCACGGCTCGGACGCCTCCCGCGAGGCGCCGGCCACGGTCCTCAACTCGCTGATGGACATCACGCGGGCCGGCGGCGCGCTGGGCATCCCGGGCCTCTACGTGACCGGCGACCCGGGCGCGGTCGACGACGCGGCGAAGGAGGGGTCGCTGTCGATCCGGCTGGGCCTGGGCTGGGCGAAGTCGCACGCGTTCACCACCGGCCAGTGCCCGGTCATGCGCTACCACCGCCAGCTGATGATGGCGATCCTGCACGACAGGGTGCAGATCGCGAAGGCGGTCAACGCGACGGTGATCCCGCTCGAGGAGGCGCCGCGCGGCTACCAGGAGTTCGACCAGGGCGCGGCGAAGAAGTACGTGCTCGACCCGAACGGCCTCATCCCGGCCGCCTGATCCCGGTCGCCTGGCCCGACGATCATGGCGCCGTGACCGCCGCCGGCCGTCCGGCACGGTCCCGGCGCCATGATCGCGGGCGGACTCAGGTCCAGTAGAGGAAGCGGGCCCGGGGGAACCGGTCGGCGACGGCGGCCTCGAACCAGGGGCGCAGCTCGGCCATCGTCTCCCTCGGGTAGACGTGCTTGACCGAGCCGAACCTCCCGCGCTTGAGCGTGCGCGTCGACTCGTCCATCTCGAGCTTCGTCCGCGGGTACCAGTCGAGCAGCGTCTCCTTGCTGCCCGGCGTGAACCGGTGGGTGATGCACTCGACGGTGAGGTCGGCGTCCGCCGGCAGGGCCGCGGCGACGGCGTCGAGCAGGGCGCCGTACTCCTCGCGCCAGCCGTCCACCGGCATGATCGGCGCGATGGTCAGGCCGACCGGGTAGCCGGCGCGGGCGACGGCGGCCAGGGCGGCGATGCGCGCCCCGACCCGGGCCGTGGCGCCCTCGAACCGGCGGGCGACAGGGGCGGCGTTGAGGCTGAACCGGAGCCGGGTGCGCCCGCCGTGCGGCAGGTCCAGCAGCCCGGCGACGTCGTCGAACTTGGTGGTCGCCCGCAGCTGCACGGGGCCCGGCCACGCGTGGGTGCCGAAGTGCTCGACCATGCGGGCCAGGCCGCCGGTGAGGTGCTCGATCGCCAGCGGGTCGGTGTAGCAGGACGCCTCGAACGTCGTCCCCTCGCCGCCGCGCTCGAGCGTGCCGGAGGTGATGCGGCCCCGGCCGACGTAGTCGTCGAGGCCCTCGAGCACCTCGTCGAGGTCGGCCCACACGCGGGTGATCGGCGGGCCGGACAGCGACCCGGCGAGGTAGCAGTACTGGCAGTGCGCGGGGCAGCCCTCGGCCAGGTCGAGCCGGAAGTCCGCCGACGGCGGGATCGGCTGCAGCCGGCGCTTGGACGGCGGCGGGACGACCAGCGCCATCGTGTCCTTGGCGGCCATGAACGCCGCGCGGTCGTCGTCACCGCGCAGCGAGGGCAGCCGGTCACCGGGCAGCAGGTCGATCGCGTCGACGCCGGCGGCCTCGAGGCGGCGCAGGACGCGCTGCCCGTGCGGGCGCTCGGCGGCCGAGCGGGTGACGAGGACGCGGCTGGGCGTCCACAGGCGGGTGGGGGAGGGGGCCCCGAGCAGGGCGGGTGCGGTCATCGACGGGTACAACACCGCGACGCCCCGGCCGATGCCCCTGCGCGGGACGTCCCCGCAGGTCAGCCCGTGAGTCGGGCCACTCCAGGATCAGGGTGCCGCCCGCCAGCGCGCCCGCCACCCGGGCGCCTCCCAAGCCTCGCCGACGTAGATCGTCTCGCGGGACACCCGGTCTCCCCGGAACTCGTAGACGGCCGGTCCGTACATCCACGGGCCACCGTCGTAGCGGGCGCGCACCTCCACCACCCAGAAGTCGTCCCGCCCCCGCACACGGACGATCTCGAGGTCGACCTGGGCCGGGTACTCCCGGCGCCACTCCCGGAAGTTCGCCACGCCCTCGAACCGCTCACCGGACTGCGGGAACTCGAGGACGGCGTCCTCGTGGTAGATCTCGCTGGCGCGGTCCTCGTCGCCCGCCGCGCTGTGACGGATGTAGTGCTCCAGCGCGGCCCGGACCGACTGCTCGTCCATGACCCGATGCTGCCCGCCGCATCCCCGGACGTCGACGGGTACCGGGGCGCGGACTCAGGACGCGGCGGTGGTGAGGACCGCGGCGAGGGAGTCCAGAGCGCCGGGCACGAGCGCGTAGTAGGCCCACACGCCGCGCTTCTCGCGGGTGAGCAGGCCGGCGTCGACGAGGACCCGGAGGTGGTGCGACACCGTCGGCTGGGACAGGCCGAGGGGCTCGACGAGGTCGCAGACGCAGGCCTCACCGCCGTCGTGGGCGGCCACCAGCGACAGCAGCCGGAGCCGCGCCGGGTCGGCGACGGCCTTGAGCGTCCCGGCCAGGGTGGCGGCGTCCGCGGCGCTCAGGGGTGCGCGGACCGGCGGCGCGCAGCACGCGTCCGTCCCCGGGGTGAGCGGCAGCGACGTCGGCACGGCGCCAGTGTCGCACCGGACATCCACGGACGTCGATATCGACAGGCGTCGATGTGTGTGGCACCGTCCTGTCATCGACGTCCATCGATGCGTGGAGGGGCCATGACCGGGACGGAGGCGGACCTGCGGGAGCAGGTCCGGGCGCGCTACGCCGCGGCCGCGCAGGAGGTCGGCGGCTGCTGCGGTCCGGCGGCCGGGGACGACGGGCGCTTCGGCGCCGGCCTGTACGACGCCGAAGCCACCGAGGGGCTCCCCGAGGAGGCCGTGCTGGCGTCGCTCGGCTGCGGCAACCCGGTCGCCGTCGCCGACCTGCGGGAGGGGGAGCGGGTGCTCGACCTGGGCTCCGGCGGGGGCATCGACGTGCTGCTCTCGGCCCGCCGCGTCGGCCCCACGGGCTTCGCCTACGGCGTGGACATGACCGACGAGATGCTCGGCCTCGCCCGCGCCAACGCGGCGGAGGCCGGCGCGACGAACGTGGAGTTCCGCAGGGGCACCATCGAGGACCTGCCGCTCGAGGACGCGAGCGTCGACGTCGTCATCTCCAACTGCGTCGTGAACCTGTCGACCGACAAGGCCGCGGTGCTCGCCGAGACGTTCCGCGTGCTCGCCCCCGGCGGGCGCATCGGCATCTCCGACGTCGTCGCCGAGGACTCCGTGAGCCCGGCCGAGCGCGCCGAGCGCGGCTCCCACGTCGGCTGCATCGCCGGCGCCCTGTCCCGGTCCGAGTACCTCGACGGGCTGGCCGCGGCCGGTTTCGCCGACGCCTCGGTCACCTTCACGCACGAGGTCGCGCCCGGCCTGCACGGCGCGATCGTGCGGGCGGTCAAGCCCCCGTCTGCGACGGTGGTCCCGTGACCGCCCGCCCCAGTGTCCTGTTCGTCTGCGTGCACAACGCCGGCCGCTCCCAGATGGCCGCCGGCTGGCTGCGCCACCTCGCCGGGGACGCCGTCGAGGTGCGCTCGGCCGGCTCCCTGCCCGCCGACCGGGTCAACCCCGCGGCCGTCGAGGCCATGGCCGAGGTCGGCATCGACGTCACCGCCCAGCGGCCGAGGGTGCTCACCACCGAGGCGGTCGAGGCCTCCGACGTCGTCGTCACCATGGGCTGCGGCGACGCCTGCCCGGTCTTCCCCGGCAAGCGCTACCTCGACTGGGAGCTCGAGGACCCGGCCGGCAGGGGTGTCGAGGCCGTGCGGCCCATCCGCGACGAGATCGAGCGGCGGGTCCGCGCGCTGGTCGCCGAGCTGGTGCCCGCCCGCTGACCCGCCCGGCCCGACGGGCGGAGCTCAGTCGAGCCAGCCGCTGCGGCCCGGCGACCGCCGCCGCCACACGTGCTTGAGCTCGCGGTACTCGGCCAGCCCGGTGGGCCCGAGCTCCCGCCCGACGCCGGACTGCCCGCGCCCGCCCCACTCCGCCCCGGGGACGTACGGGTGGTAGTCGTTGATCCACACCGTGCCGCAGCGCAGGGCGGCGGCCACCCGCTCGGCGCGCTCGTCGTCGCCGGTCCACACCGCCCCGGCCAGGCCGTACACGGTGTCGTTGGCCAGCGCGACCGCCTCCTGCTCGTCGGTGAAGGTCTCCACGGTGAGGACCGGGCCGAAGACCTCCTCGCGGACGACGGCCGTGTCCCGCCGGCACCCGGTCAGCACCGTCGGCCGGTAGAAGAAGCCGTCCCGCAGCGCGGGGTCCTCCGGACGGCGTCCGCCGGCGGCCAGGACCGCGCCGTCGGCCAGGGCCCCGGCGACCATCCCCTCGGTCCTCGCCCGCTGCGCCGCCGAGATCAACGGCCCTGACTGGGTGCGCTCGTCCCGCCCGTCGCCGAGCCGGATCGCCTCCGCGCCGGCGACCAGGCCGGCCACGACGGCGTCGTGCACGTCGGCGTGCACGATCAGCCGCGAGCCGGCCGAGCAGACCTGCCCCGCGTGCAGGAACGCCGCGTACAGGGCGTTGTCGACCGCGACGTCCACGTCGACGTCGGGGAAGACGACGTTCGGGTTCTTGCCGCCGAGCTCGCAGTGCACCCGCTTCACGGTGTCCGCGGCGGCGCGCAGGACGGCGCGGCCGGTGGCGGTGCCGCCGGTGAAGCTGACCAGGTCGACGCCGGGGTGCGCGACCAGCGCCGCCCCCACCTCCCCGTCGCCGAGCACCAGGTTGACCACCCCCGAGGGGAGACCCGCCTCGGCCAGCAGGGACAGCAGGTGCGCGGTGGTCAGCGGCGTGAGCTCGCTGGGCTTGACCACCGCCGTGCAGCCGGCCGCGAGCGCGGGGGCGAGCTTCCAGGAGATCTCGAGCAGCGGGTAGTTCCACGGCGTGACCAGCGCGCACACGCCGGCGGGCTCGGCGACGACCCGGCTGTCGACGCCCGGGCCCGCGTCGACCACCCGCGAGACGTCGACGACCGCCAGCCCGGCGTAGTACCGCAGCACCGCGACCACGTCGTCGACGTCGGCCCGGCTCTCGCGCAGGGTCTTGCCGGTGTCGCGCGTCTCCAGCAGCGCGACGTGCTCGCGGTCGCGGACCAGCAGGTCCGCGGTGCGGTGCAGCAGGTCCGCGCGCTCGGCCGCGGGCAGGCCGGACCACTTCCCGGACTCGAACGCCGCCCGCGCCGCCGCGACCGCGCGGTCGACGTCGCCGGGCGTGGCGGCGTCGTGCGCGGCCACGAGCGACCCGTCGAACGGGTCGAGGACCCGCAGGACGCGGCCGGAGCGGGCGTCCTGCCACGTCCCGTCGATGAACAGCGAGCCGGGCACGGACACGGCGGGACCCCTAGTCGTCAGGAGGCGGGAACACCCGCTACGGTAATCCCCATGCAGTCGGTCGGGATTGTGCGGATTGCGCTCGTCGAGCGCCGGCACGTCGACCTGCTGCGGTGCGCGAGCGCGCTCTGTCGGGCCTGAGTCCCGTCCCCGGTCCTCGGCCCGTCCGCTCGTCCGCACCCATCCCTGGAGACCTCGCATGACCCTGCTCGCTGCTGCCCCGACCACGCCCGCCGACCTCGACGGCGGCGTCCTCGACCTCGAGCGCCTGGAGCCGACCATCGGCGCCCGGGTCCACGGCGTCGACCTCGCCCGTGCCACCGACGAGCAGGTCCGGGCGATCCGGGCCGCGCTCGCCGAGTACAAGGTGCTGTTCTTCGCCGGCCAGCACGACCTGCACCCCGACGGCCAGA
Organism: Geodermatophilus arenarius; assembly: GCF_042654585.1. Classification (NCBI taxonomy): domain Bacteria; kingdom Bacillati; phylum Actinomycetota; class Actinomycetes; order Geodermatophilales; family Geodermatophilaceae; genus Geodermatophilus; species Geodermatophilus arenarius. The sequence goes on along the minus strand of NZ_JBHSGR010000021.1, from coordinate 56,807 downwards.
TCGCCCTCGGCCGCCGCCTGGGCGAGGTCACCGAGTCGCACCCGGTCGTCCCGGGCGTCGACGAGCAGCACCCGGAGATCTACGCGCTCGACAGCGCGACCGGTGGCTTCGCCGACGTCTGGCACACCGACGTCACCTTCGTGCGCCGGCCGCCGCTGGGATCGGTCCTGCGGGCCGTCGTCCTCCCGCCGACCGGCGGCGACACCCAGTGGGCCGACCTGGAGCTGGCCTACCGCTCGCTGTCCGAGCCGCTGCAGCGCCTGGCCGACCAGCTCGTCGCCGTGCACGACGGCACCCGCGAGTTCGGCTACTACATCGCCCAGCGCGAGGAGCGCACGAAGTGGGAGGGCGAGGAGTACCGCGCCCTCGTCCCCGTCGCGCACCCGGTCGTGCGCGTGCACCCCGAGACCGGCCGCAAGGGGCTGTTCGTCAACCCCGGCTTCGTCTCGCACATCGAGGGCGTCTCCGACGCCGAGAGCCGGTACCTGCTCGACCTGTTCTACGCGCACATCACCAAGCCGGAGCACGTCGTGCGGCACCGCTGGTCCGTCGGTGACGTCGTGATGTGGGACAACCGGTCGACGGTGCACTACGCCAACCGCGACTACGGCGACCAGCGCCGTGTCATGCACCGCATCACCCTCCGGGGCGACGCCCCGGTCGGGCCCGCCGCCGTCTGACCCCGGCCGCCGCCCTCCCCGACCGACCGCGGTACGAGGCGCAGGCTCCTCCAGGGGGCCTGCGCCTCGTACTGTGCCCACACCTGCTGCGGCCCGTCAGGGCCCACGTCCCCAGGAAGAGGACCCCATGCAGCACACTCCCCTCCGCCCCCGCACCTCCGCCGTGGTGCTCACCGCCCTGCTGACCGCAGCCCTCGCCGGGTGCACGAGCGAGGAGGCGGGCTCCGGTGGCAGTGGCAGTGGCAGTGGCACCGGCAGCGGCGGTGGCGACGGCATCACCGTCCAGACCGCCCAGTTCAGCTGGACCGCCGCCGGCCTGACCAACGGCATCCTGGGCGAGATCGCCGCCGACAACCCCGACCTCGGCGTCGCCTCGCTGGCGACCACCCAGCTCGACCCGGCCGCCGCCTGGGCCGGCGCCGCGCGCGGTGACATCGACCTGCTCACCGAGGTGGCCCTGCCCAACCAGCAGGAGCTGGCCGACTCGGCCGCCGACCGGGTCGAGATCGTCTCGGAGACCTACGGCGACGCCGCGCAGGGCTGGTTCGTGCCGGCCTACGCCGTCGAGCCGGGCGGGCCGCTGGAGGGGCTGACCAGCGTCACCCAGCTCAACGACTACGCCGAGGAGCTCGGCGGCAAGTTCTACGACGCCGACCCCGGCTACATCACCACCGAGCAGAACGCCAAGCGGCTCCAGGGCTACGGCATCGAGCTGGAGCACGTCGTCTCCAGCGAGGCGGCCGAGCTCGCCCAGCTGGAGAACAGCTACAGCCGCGAGGAGCCGATCGTGCTGTACCTGTACCACCCGCACGCGGTCTTCGCGCAGTACGACATGGTGCAGCTCGAGGAGCCCACGCCCTACACCGAGGGCTGCCTCACCGAGGGGAACGGCGCCTGCGCGATGCCCTCCTACAGCGCCAACATCGCCGCCAGCGACGAGCTGCGGGACCAGGCCCCGGGCTTCGTCGAGCTGCTGACGAACTTCCGCATCTCGGTCGAGGAGATGGAGGAGATGCAGAAGCAGGTCGACGTCGACGGTGAGGACGTGGCCACGGTGGCGCGCGAGTGGGTCGACGCCCACGGCGACCAGATCGACGAGTGGATCGGCTGACGTGACCGCGCCGGTGCTGCGCGTCTCGGGCCTGACCAAGGTCTTCGGGGCGCGGGAGCAGGAGGCCCTGCGGTTGGCCGGGGAGGGGCTCGGGCGCGACGAGATCCAACGGCGCACCGGGGCGACGCTCGCCGTCCACGACGTCAGCTTCGCCGTCGAGCGCGGGGAGCTCTTCGTCGTCATGGGGCTGTCGGGCTCGGGCAAGTCCACGCTGGTCCGCCTGCTCAACCGGCTCATCGAGCCCAGCGCCGGCACCGTCGAGGTCGAGGGCCGGGACCTGCGGGCGCTCGACGACGCGCAGCTGCGCGCGGTCCGCAACGAGAAGATCAGCATGGTCTTCCAGCACTTCGCGCTGATGCCGCACCGCACGGTCCGCGAGAACGCCGCCTACGCGCTCAAGGTCCGCGGCGCGAGCGCGGCCGAGCAGCGCGAGCGGGCGGACTGGGCGCTGGGGACGGTGGGGCTGCTGGAACGGGCCGACGCCCGGCCCGACGAGCTGTCCGGCGGCATGCGCCAGCGCGTGGGCCTGGCCCGCGCGCTGGCCGCGGACTCGGAGGTGCTGCTCATGGACGAGCCGTTCTCCGCGCTGGACCCGCTGATCCGCCGCGACATGCAGGACCTGCTGGAGCGGCTGCAGGCGGAGCTGGCGAAGACCATCGTGTTCATCACCCACGACCTCAACGAGGCCATGCGGCTGGGCGACCGGATCCTCATGCTCAAGGACGGGCGGACGGTGCAGCTCGGCACCGGGCCGGAGATCATCTCCGCGCCCGCCGACGACTACGTCGCCGACTTCACCTCCGACGTCGACCGGACCCGCGTGCTCACCGCGGGCGACCTGCTCCGCGAGCCCCGGCTGACCGCCCGGCTCGGCGACGCGCCCGGCGACGTGCTCAAGGCGCTGGGTGCGGCCGAGGCCAACGGCGTCTACGTCCTCGACGACGGCGGGCGGATCGCCGGCGTCGCCCGCGACGACCTGCTCGCCCGCGCGGTGCAGGAGGGCCGGTCCGCCCTCGGCCCGCGCGAGCTGGTCCCCGACCACGCGACCATCGCGGCCGACCGCCCGGTCGTCGAGTTCGTGCACCTGGTCGGGCGGCACCCCGTGCCGCTCGGCGTCGTCGACGACGGCGGGCGGCTGCTCGGCGTCGTCCCGCGGGCCGCGGTGCTCGACGCGCTGTCGGCCGTCCCGGTCCGGGGGAGGCGCCCGTGATCCCGCACATCCCGCTCGGCCAGTGGGTCGCCGACCTCATCGACTGGCTGCTCGCCACCGTCCCGTGGCTGTTCGACGCCATCTCGAACGTCATGCAGGTCCTCGTGGACGGGCTCACCGACGTGCTGGTCTCCCCGCCGCCGGTGGTGTGGATCGTGGTCTTCACGGTGCTCGCCCTGCTGCTGCGCGGCCCGTGGCTGGCGCTCTACACCGTCCTGGCGTTCCTGCTGGTGGTCTCGCTGGAGCTGTGGGTCGAGACCATGCAGACCCTCGCGCTGGTGCTCGTGGCCGCGGTCATCGCCGCGGCGATCGGGATCCCCCTCGGGATCCTGGCGGCCCGCTCCCGGGCGGTGAGCATGACGGTCCGGCCGGTGCTCGACTTCATGCAGACGCTGCCGGTGTTCGTCTACCTGATCCCCGCCGTCTTCTTCTTCGGCGTGGGCGTCGTGCCGGGCGTCGTGGCGACCATCCTGTTCGCCATCCCGCCGGGCGTGCGGCTGACCGAGCTGGGCATCCGGCAGGTCGACCGCGAGGTGGTGGAGGCGGCGCAGGCCTTCGGCGCCCGCCCGGGACAGGTGCTGCGCGAGGTCCAGCTGCCGCTGGCGCTGCCGTCGATCATGGCCGGCGTCAACCAGGTGATCATGCTGGCGCTGTCCATGGTCGTCACCGCCGGCCTGCTCGGCGCGGCCGGCCTGGGCGCGGTGGTGGTGCGGGCGGTCACCCAGCTCGACGTCGCCAGCGGCTTCGAGGGCGGCCTGGCCGTCGTCCTGCTGGCCATCTTCCTCGACCGGCTGACCGCGTCCTTCGGGCAGCAGACCGCCCTGTCGCGGGTGCTGCGCCTGCGCCGGCGGCCCGCCGAGCGGGCCCCGGCGGCCCGGGCCACGGAGCCCGAGGTCGCGTCGTCGCCCGCCGGTGCGCGCGTGACCACCTGACGGCGGCCGCCCGCCGGACCCTCAGTCCGCCAGCTCGACCACCACGGGGGCGTGGTCGCTGGCGCCCTTGCCCTTGCGCTCCTCGCGGTCGATGAGCGCCCCGCTCACCCGGGCCGCCAGCGACGGGGTGCCGAGCACGAAGTCGATCCGCATGCCCTCGCGGCGGGGGAAGCGCAGCTGCGTGTAGTCCCAGTACGTGTAGACGCCGGGCCCGGGGGCCAGCGGCCGGACGACGTCGGCGTACCCGGCGTCGACGACGGCGCGGAACGCCTCCCGCTCGGGCGCCGAGACGTGCGTCGAGTGCGCGAAGACGCTCATGTCCCACACGTCCTCGTCCTGGGGGGCGATGTTCCAGTCGCCGACCAGCGCGACCTGCGCCGCAGGGTCCGCGGCCAGCCAGCTCCCGGCCGCGGTGCGCAGCGCGGCCAGCCACTCGAGCTTGTAGTCGTAGTGCGGGTCGCCGAGCTGCCGGCCGTTGGGCACGTACAGGCTCCACACCCGCACCCCGCCGCAGGTGGCGCCGAGCGCGCGGGCCTCGGCGGCGGGCTCGGCACCCTCCTTGGCCGCCCACGTCGGCATGCCGGGGAACCCCACCTCGACGTCGGCCAGCCCGACCCGGGAGACGACGGCGACGCCGTTCCACTGCGAGTGGCCGACGTGCGCCACCTCGTAGCCGAGCTCGGTGAACCGCTCCTCGGGGAACTGGTCGTCGCGGCACTTGGTCTCCTGCAGCGCCAGGACGTCGACGTCGCGGCGCTGCAGCCAGGCCGTCACCCGGTCGACCCGGGTCCGGATGGAGTTGACGTTCCAGGTGGCGAGGCGCACGGTCCCCGAGCCTATGGGGCACCGGGGGTGACCGCCGGGGCCCGTCCGGGCACCGCCCGTGACCAGGGGAGACGCACCTCACGCCCGTTCGGGTGCCCGGGGGCGGTGCTGGGTACGGAGACGCCCGTGACCGCCAGCCGCGAGTGGGATCATGGCCGGATGACCAGGACCCGTGGGAGCGAGATGAGCCGACCCGGTGCAGCCCGGGTGCGTCCGTGAACGAGGACGTCACCCGGCCGATCGGCGACGCCCCGTCCCTCCCGCCGGTGCCCTCGGGGAAGGGAGCGGCCCGCCAGGGGCGCACCCGCCGGCAACGGCGCGAGTCGCGGTCCCTCGCGGCGGTGCTCGGCCTGACCGCCGTCAACGCCGTCGTCCCCGGGACCGCGTTCCTGGCCTCCGGACGGCGCCGCCTGGGCGCGGTCGTCCTGGTCCTGTTCGTGCTGCTCGTCGGCGCCGGCGTCTGGCTGGCCACCGCCGGCCGGCGCACCGCGGTGCGGCTGGCCGTCGACTCCTCGTCGCTGAACTGGATCGTCGCCGCGCTGGTCGTGCTCGCGGTCGCGTGGGTCGCCGTCGTCGTCACCGGCTACCGCTCGCTGCTGCCGCGGCACAGCTCCGCCCCGCGGCACGCCGTCGGTGCCGTCCTGGTGGCCCTCCTGGTCGCGGGGATCGCCTACCCGGCCTACCGGGTCGGGGAGGTGGCGGTGGCGCAGCGCGGCCTGCTCGACGGCGTGTTCGCCGACGACCGCGAGTCGGCCACCGTCGAGGACACGCCGGACCCGTTCGGCAGCAAGGAGCGGGTGAACGTCCTGCTCCTGGGCGGCGACGGGGGCGAGGGCCGCGAGGGCGTGCGCACCGACACCGTCATCGTCGCCAGCGTCGAGACCGAGACCGGTGAGACGACGCTGTTCAGCCTGCCGCGGAACCTGGAGGACCTGCCCTTCCCGGCCGACAGCCCGCTGGCGGAGATCTACCCCGAGGGCTTCGAGTCCGGCAGCGAGAGCGAGAGCCTGCTCAACTCCGTCTACCGCAACGGGCCGGCCGACCACCCGGACGTCCTCGGCCCCACCGACGACCCCGGCGCGGACTTCCTCAAGCTCGGCGTCGGCGAGGCGCTCGGCCTCCACATCGACTACTTCGTGCTGGTCAACCTCGACGGGTTCAGCCGGCTCGTCGACGCCCTCGGCGGCATCACGGTCAACGTCAACTACTACGTGCCGATCAACGGCATCACCGGTGAGGAACTGCCCGACGACTACATCGCGCCGGGGCCGGACCAGCACCTCGACGGGTACCTCGCCCTGCAGTTCGCCCGCGGCCGGTACGGGCTCACCGACTACGACCGCATGGACCGGCAGCGCTGCACCATCAAGGCGATCGTCGACGAGGCCGACCCGATCACCCTGCTGGAGCAGTACCAGGAGCTGGCCGCGACGACGCAGGACATCGTCAGCACCGACATCCCGCGGTCGGCGCTCGACGACTTCGTCGACCTGGCGTTCCTGGTCAAGGACGCCGAGATCCGCAGCGTCGTCTTCGACACCAGCCTGATCGACCCCGCGTACCCCGACTACGACCGGATGCGCCAGATCGTGGAGGACACCCTCTCCGGCGCCGCCGGCACGTCCGCTCCCGCGCCGGCCCCGGGGACCAGCGCCTCCGGCGCCGAGGTGCCCAACGGGACGCCGCCCGCCCCGGTCGAGGGTGCCCCCACGGCCACCGAGGTCGACGACGCGTGCGCCTTCAACCCGGCGCAGGCGCAGGCCGCCCTGGCCGCCGGCGAGCCGCCCAGCCGCAACGGCTGAGGAAGGACCCCGCTGCCCCCACCGCTCGCAGGCTCGCGGCGGGACCCTGCAGCGGGGCCGCCGTCAGGTCGCCGGGGCGCTGGCGATCTGGAGGAGGTTGCCGCAGGTGTCGTCGAGGACGGCGGTGGTCACCGGGCCCATCTCCAGGGGCTCCTGGGTGAACCGCACGCCGAGGGCCTTGAGCCGCTCGGTCTCGGCGTGCACGTCGGCCACGGTGAAGGAGTTGTAGGGGATGCCGTCGGCCATGAGCGCCTTCTTCCACGACTGCGCCGCCGGGTGGGCGTCGGGCTCGAGGACCAGCTCCACGCCGTCGGGCGCCTCGGGCGAGACGACGGTCAGCCAGCGGTGCTCGCCGAGCGGCACCTCGGTCTTCTTCACGAAGCCGAGCACCTCGGTGTAGAAGCGCAGCGCCTTCTCCTGGTCGTCGACCAGCACGCTGGTCAGGGTGATCCGCACGGGCCCTCCTCCGTGTCCAGCCGCCACCTCTCGACGATGGCGAGCAGCGGTGCGGTGTCCAGGTGGTGGAACTTGTAGCGACCCTCCCGCCGGGTCCGGACCAGGCCCGCCTGCTCGAGGACCTCGAGGTGCTGGGAGACGGCCTGGCGCGACGAGCCCACCCCGTGCCGCTGGATCAGCCGGGTGCACAGCTCGAACAGCGTCTGGCCGTCCCGGTCCTGCAGCTCGTCGAGCAGTGCGCGCCGGGTCGGATCAGCGAGGGCCCTGAACACGTCGCCCACGGCCGGACGATACGCAAGCACACGCTTGCCTGTCCAGTGCCGCGGCGTCTGGTTGGCTCGGGCGGGGAGCCGGTCCGGGGACCGGCGGGAACGGAGGCGACATGGGCGGCGGACCGGCACGGCCCGGGGACGGCGGGACGACGGCGCGGCGGGAGCGGCTGGTGGCGCTGCTCGTCCTCGGCATCGGGGTGGTGCTGCTGCTCTCCTCGCCGACGTGGTTCGCCAGCGACCGGGGCGGCGTCGGCGTCGCCCAGCTGTTCGTGGGCGTCGTCCTGCTCGCCGTCGGCGGCTTCCTCCTGCGGCGGTCCCGCTCGGTCCGCTGACGTTGCGGCGCCGGGTGACCGGCACCACACTCCGGGGGACCCAGCGGGCCCCAGGACGGAGGACGCACGTGAAACTGGAGAAGCGGCACCTGCTCGAGATCCTGCGCACCGAGGGCGACCACTCCACCGCGGACGCGGTGGAGAGCCGGTTGCCCGACGAGATCGACACCGACCGCGACGCCGACGCGCTGTCCGGCGTCGGCCTGGACCGCACCCAGTTGCTCGCGAAGCTGGCCGCCGGGGGCTTCGGGACGACGCTGTCCCCGTGAGCTGAGCCCGGACGTGCGACGGGCCGGCACCCCACCGGGGTGCCGGCCCGTCCGGCGTTCCGCTGTCCTCAGCCCACGTACGGACGCTCGCGGGCGAGCTCCTCCTTGGCCACCGACCGCAGGTGCACCGCGTCCGGGCCGTCGGCGATGCGCAGCGTGCGGGCCGAGGCGTAGAAGCGCGCGAGCACGGTGTCGTTGCTGACGCCGGCGCCGCCGTGCACCTGGATGGCCCGGTCGATGACGTCGCAGGCGACGTTCGGCGCGATCACCTTGATGGCGGCGATCTCGGTGCGGGCGCCCTTGGCGCCGTACTTGTCGATCAGGTCGGCGGTGCGCAGCACCAGCAGCCGGGCCTGGTCGATCTCCATGCGCGAGCGGGCGATGGTCTCGCGGACGGTGCCCTGCTCGGCCAGCGGCCGGCCGAAGGCGACCCGCTTCTGCGCGCGGTCGACCATGAGCGCCAGCGCCCGCTCGGCCATGCCCAGGGCGCGCATGCAGTGGTGGATGCGACCGGGGCCCAGCCGCGCCTGGGCGATCATGAAGCCGTCGCCCTCGCCGGCGAGGATGTTGCTCACCGGGACCCGGACGTCGGTCAGCCGCATCTCGGAGTGGCCGTGCTGGTCCTGGTACCCGAACACCGGCAGGTGCCGGATGATCTCCAGACCCGGGGTGTCGCGCGGCACGAGGACCATCGACTGCTGCCGGTGCGGGGCGCCCTCGGGGTCGGTCTTGCCCATGAGGATGAAGATCTGGCAGCGCTCGTCGGCGGCGCCGCTGGTCCACCACTTGCGGCCGTTGATCACGTACTCGTCGCCGTCGCGGACGATCGACGTCTGGATGTTGCGGGCGTCGGAGGAGGCGACGTCGGGCTCGGTCATCGCGAAGGCCGAGCGGATCTCGCCCTCGAGCAGCGGCTCGAGCCAGCGCTGCTTCTGCTCGGGCGTCCCGAACATCATCAGCGTCTCCATGTTGCCGGTGTCCGGGGCACCGCAGTTGGTCACCTCGGGGGCGATCGTGGGCGACCAGCCCATGATCTCGGCGACCGACGCGTACTCGAGGTTGGTCAGCCCCCCGAGCTCGTGGTGGAAGAGGTTCCAGAGGCCGCGGGCGCGGGCCTCCTTCTTGAGGTCCTCGAGCACCGGCGGGTGCTCGTGGTTGTCGTGGCCGCGCTCGGCGCGCCACGCCTCGTACACGGGCTCGGCGGGGAAGACCTGCTCACGCATGAAGTCCCACATCCGGCCGCAGACGTCCTCGGCTCGGGCGGAGAGGGCGAAGTCCATGCGTCGGAAGGTAGCCCGCCGCGTGACCGGCGTCGCACCGGGGTCGCGCGCCGTCGGGAGCCGGGGACGTCGGGAGCCGGGGACGGCGGGAGCCGGGCACCCGCCGCGTGGCAGGTGCCCGGCTCCCGGTGGTCCCCGTCCCGGGAGGACGGGGACCACCGCCTAGGGGCGCGAGGAGCGGGCGAGCGTGTTGACCGGGCCGAGCGCGATCACCAGTCCCACCACGGCGGTGGCGACGTGCAGGACGTTGTCCGCGGCGTTGACGTTGAGGAAGTCCCAGTCCTGGTTGATCGCGATCAGGCCGTAGACGAACGCCGCGCCGTAGCCGACGGCGAGCAGCCAGCCGTAGGTTCGGGCGCCGGCCAGCGTGCGGGACAGCAGGACGCCGGCCAGGCCGATCACGATGTGCACGACGTTGTGCAGCGGGTTGATCATGAACACGAGCAGCGTGTCCGTGTTGCCGTCGGTGCGGTTGCTGGCGAAGCCGTCGAAGCCGGTGATGAAGAAGCCGACGATGCCGACGAGCAGGTAGACGACGCCGAAGGCGAGGGCGAGTGTCTGGGGCCAGGCCATGCCCGGCCGAGCGCCGGTGTTCCCCGTGGTGGCCATCTGGTTCCTCCGTGTGTGGACGAGGTCGCCGCCGTCCTGGCGGGCTCGGGGTGTCGCCTACCCCGGCGTGACGGTCGGTAACGGGAGCCCCCCGTCCAGCGGAGGGCCGTTGCCGGATCGTCACCGTCGCGGCAGGCGGTGTACCGGTCTTCGGACGCCGCGGCCGACCCGGTTCACCGGTCACCCGGTGGAGGGGCGGGGGAACGCGCAGGGCCCCGCGCCGGCGGCGCGGGGCCCTGCGGAGGAGGGGTCAGGGGCGGGGCGTGCGCCTCGTCCGGCGGACGACGAACGGGCCGATGGCCAGCAGGTCGACCGGGGCCGAGCCGAAGCACTCCAGGGCGTCGCGCGGGTCGTCGACCATCGGCCGCCCGGCGGTGTTCAGGCTGGTGTTCACCACCACCGGCAGCCCGGTGCGCCGCTCGAACGCCGAGATCATCCGGTGCACCAGCGGCTCGGTCTCCGGGTCGATGGTCTGGATGCGGGCGGTGCCGTCGACGTGGGTGACCGTGGGGATGCGGTCCTTCCACTCCGGGGCGACGTCGTGCACGAAGAGCATGTACGGGGAGGGGATCGGCCCGCGGCCGAAGATCTCCGGCGCCTTCTCCAGCAGCACCATCGGCGCCACGGGGCGGAACTGCTCGCGGCCCTTGACGTCGTTCATCCGCTCGAGGTTGGCCTCGAAGCCGGGGTGGGCGAGCAGGGAGCGGTGGCCGAGCGCCCGCGGGCCGTACTCGCTTCGGCCCTGGAACCAGGCCACGATCCCGTTGTCGGCGAGCACCTCGGCGACGGCCTCGGCGACGTCGTCGGGACGCTCGTAGTCGACGGCGGCGGTCTGCAGCCGGCGCTCGATCTCGTCGTCGCTCCAGCCGCGGCCCAGCGCCGCGCCGGGCATCGGCTCGGTGCGCTCGCCGAGCTCGGCGGCGACGTGCAGGGCGGCGCCGAGGGCCGTGCCGGCGTCACCGGCGGCCGGCTGCACCCACACCTGCTCGAACGGGCTCTCGGCGAGGATGCGGGTGTTGGCCACGCAGTTGAGCGCGGTGCCGCCGGCCATCGTGAGCGTCTTCTCGCCGGTCTGCTCGTGCACCCAGCGGGCGAGGTCGACCAGCACCTCCTCCAGCCGCGTCTGCACGCTGGCGGCGAGGTCGGCGTGGTCCTCGGTCCACCGCTCGTCCTTGCCCAGGCGCGGCGCGAACTCGGAGAAGTCGATCCTCTCGGTGCGGAAGCCGCCGTCGCCGGTGGCGCGGATGAGCTCGGACAGCTCGCCGAGGAAGCGCGGCTTGCCGTAGGAGGCCATCGCCATGACCTTGAACTCGTCGGAGCTGCGCAGGAAGCCCAGGTGGTCGGTGAGCTCCTCGTACATGAGGCCCAGCGAGTGCGGCAGCGACTGCCCCGCCAGGATCTCCAGCTGCCCGTCGACGTAGCGGCCGGCGAGGTGGCTGTGCGCCTCGCCGCGGCCGTCGAGCACCAGGACGGCGTTGTCGCGCTGCGGCGCGGCCTTGCCGGCCGACGCCGCGTGCGCGACGTGGTGCTTGACGAAGCGGACCTTCGCGGGGTCCAGGCCGGGGAGGGCGTGCGCGAGGAAGTCCGGCGCCATCTCGGCGTACCTCTTGCGCATGGTGTCGCCGTCGTCGAACAGGCCGGAGTCCTCCGGCGTGCCCATGAGGGCGGGGTCGAAGGAGTAGGCGACGGCGTCGAGCTCCTCGGGGCGGATGCCCGCGTGCTCCAGGCACCACGCGGCCGACAGCTCGGGCAGCTCCCATGCGCTCCACGGCAGCGGGCGCTTGCCGTGCTTGCGCCGGCTGAAGCGTTCCTCCTCGGCCGCGGCCACGACCTTCCCGTCGACGACGAGGGCCGCCGCCGGGTCGTGGTAGATGGCGTTGATGCCGAGGACCTTCACGTGCGCTCTCCTCCCGCACCGGGCGACGCGCCCGGCGATCCGGCCTTGATCATCGACTTCCCCGGGCGCTCCCGCAGGGTGAGCACCCGATGAGGTGTCCGGTCAGCCGCCGGCCCCCCGCACCTGCAGCAGGTCGTTCGCCTCGACGGCCTTGAGCGCCAGGGTCTTGTAGCCGACCTCCTCGAACAGGACGACGACGCGGTCGTCCTCCACCCGCATGACCACGCCGGGGCCCCACTCGGTGTGCGTCACGGGGGTCTCGGGGGCGAACGGGGTGTCGGCGTCACCGCCGGACGGCTGCTCGCGGGAGGTGCCGGCCGAGCAGTTGTCGCAGTTGCCGCAGGGCTCCTCGAGCTGCTCGCCGAAGTAGCCGAGCAGGTACTGGCGGCGGCACTCGGTGGTCTCGGCGTAGCCGCGCATCATCTCGACGCGGCTCTGGTCGACCCGCTCGTGGTGCTCGGCGAGCTCGCGCGCGGCGGCGGCCGCCTCGCCGGGGGCGGGCGCGCCCTCGGCGGGGTGCGCGGCGCCCTCCTCGTCGAGGACGACGGCGGACACCTGCTCCAGCAGGTTGAGGTCGCGGGCCAGCGGTGTGGCGCCGCGGCCGGTCTCCTCGCGCAGCTGCTTGACGTCGACGCCGTCCTCGACGCCGGCGGCGGGCGCGGCGGCGACCAGCCCGGCGACCTGCTGCAGCTCCTCCTCGGCGGGGGCGCCGGCGGCGAAGAAGCGGCGCAGGCCGAGGTCCTCCTGCCGGTAGACCAGCACCGCGAGCGCGGGCTCGCCGTCGCGGCCGGCCCGGCCGATCTCCTGGTAGTAGCTGTCGATCGAGTCGGCGGGCTCGGCGTGGACGACGAACCGGGTGCCGGGCTTGTCGATGCCCATCCCGAAGGCCGTGGTGGCGACGACGACGTCGAGCTCGTCCTCCATCCACGCGCGCTGGGTGTCCTCGCGCTCGCTCTTCCTGAGGCCCGCGTGGTACGGCCGCGCCCGCAGCCCGCGCTCGGTGAGCGCCTCCGCGACCTCGAGGGTGCCCTTGCGGGTGGCGCTGTAGACGATGCCGGGGCCGCGGCCGGCCTCGACCTCGGCGGTCGTGCGGTCGAGGACCGCATTCCGCTTGGCGGTGGCGTCGGCGTGGTGGTCGACCTCGAGCCGGATCTCCGGCCGGTCGAACCCGGCGACGACGACCTCGGGGTCGCGCATCGCCAGCCGCTCGACGATCTCGGCGCGCACCGGCGGGGCCGCGGTGGCGGTCATGGCGAGCACCGTGGGGTGGTCCAGCTGCTCGACCACCTGCCCCAGCCGCAGGTAGTCGGGGCGGAAGTCGTGCCCCCAGGCCGAGACGCAGTGCGCCTCGTCGACGACGAACAGCGCCACGCCGGCCCCGCGGACCGCGTCGACCACCTCGGGCTTGGTCAGCTGCTCGGGAGCGAGGAAGAGGAAGCGGACCGTCCCGTCGGCCAGGCCCTCGAGGGCGGCGCGCTGGTCGCCGGCGGACAGGCTGGAGTTGAGCTGGGCGGCGCGGCCGGCGTCGTCGCCGAGCTCCTGCAGCCGCTCCACCTGGTCGCGCTGCAGGGCGATCAGCGGCGAGACGATGACGACCGGGCCGTCGAGCAGCTGCCCGGCGACCTGGTAGACCGCGCTCTTGCCGGCGCCGGACGGGAGCACCGCCAGCGTGTCCCGGCCGGACAGCACGGCCTGCATGGCCCGCTCCTGGCCGGGACGGAACTCCTCGAAGCCGAGGACGTCGCGGGAGACCTCGCGCAGCCGGCGGGTGCGGACCGAGGCCGAGCCGCCGGCGGGGTTGTCGCTGGGGGTGCGTGACACCGGCTGCCGCTGCCCGGACGCCGCGATCGGCAAACGGAGGCCGGGGTGTCGGCGTCTCCCGGGGGACGCGGCGTGTGCACGGATCGCGGTGGCCGGGGGCCGTGGACGGCGGTGCGTGCACACGCCGCGCACGTAGGGTCCCCGGCGTGAGCGCGAGCTACCGGATCGCCGAGGCCGCGGCGCTGCTCGGGGTCAGCGACGACACCGTGCGCCGGTGGATCGACGGGGGCCGGCTGCCGGCGTCGCGCGAGGGCGGCGGCCCCGCGCACGTCGACGGCGCCGACCTCGCCCGCCTGGCCACCGAGCTGCACGAGGCGCCCGAGCCGGGCACCACCCGCGGCTCCTCGGCGCGCAACCGGCTGGCCGGCATCGTCACCCGGGTCCTGCGCGACACGGTGATGGCGCAGGTGGAGATCCAGGCCGGGCCGTTCCGGCTGGTCTCGCTCATGTCCCGCGAGGCGGCCGACGAGCTGGGCCTCGAGGTCGGCGTCCGCGCCGTCGCCACGGTCAAGGCCACGCAGGTGAGCGTCGACGTCCCGTAGGAGGTCCGCACCTGCGGATTCGGAGGGGCTAGTGTCCCGCGCATGCGGGGACGTGGGATCGGTGCGGCGCTGGTCGCGGTGGCGCTCGGCGCCGCCGGGTGCGGGGGAGGGGCCGGCGCGAGCGCGGCCGGGGACGGCGACGGCCCCACCGGCACGCTCACCGTCTTCGCCGCCGCCTCGCTCACCGACGTCTTCACCGACCTCGGGCAGCGGCTGGAGGAGCGGAGCGACGGCCTGACCGTGCAGTTCAACTTCGCCGGCAGCTCGGCGCTGGCCACCCAGCTGACCCAGGGCGCCCCGGCCGACGTCTTCGCCTCGGCCAACGGCACCCAGATGTCGGTGGTCACCGACGCCGGCCTCGCCGACGGCGACCCCACCGTGTTCACCGCCAACGTCCTGCAGATCGCCGTCCCCGCGGGCAACCCGGCCGGCGTCACCGGCCTGGCCGACTTCGCCCGCGAGGAGCTCACCCTCGCCGTCTGCGCACCCGAGGTGCCCTGCGGCGCGGCGTCGGAGGACGTCTTCGCCGCCGCGGGCGTGACGCCCCGCCCGGACACGCAGGAGGAGGACGTCCGCGCCGCGCTGACCAAGGTGGAGCTCGGCGAGGTCGACGCCGCGCTGGTCTACGCCACCGACGTCGTCGCCGCCGGGGACGCCGTCGAGGCCGTCCCCTTCCCCGAGGCGGAGGACGCGGTCAACGACTACCCGCTGTGCACGCTGACCGGCGCCCCCAACCCGGAGGCGGCGCGGGCCTTCGTCGACCTGGTCCTGTCCGAGGAGGGGCAGCGCGCGCTCGGGGACGCGGGCTTCCGGGCGCCGTGAGGCGCGCCCGCACGCCGGCGCCCCTGCTCGTCCCCGCCGCGCTCGCCGTCGCCTTCCTCGTCCTGCCCCTGGTCGCGCTGGTCGTCCGCGCGCCGTGGCCGCAGGTGCCCGCGCTGCTCACCGAGCCGGGCGTCGGGCAGGCGCTGCGGCTGTCGCTGGTCTCCGCGACGCTGGCCACGCTGGTCTCCGTCGTCCTCGGCGTGCCGCTGGCCTGGGTGCTGGCCCGATCCCGCGCCCGCGGGCGGGCGGTGCTGCGCGCGCTGGTGACCGTGCCGCTGGTGCTCCCGCCGGTGGTGGGCGGCGTCGCGCTGTTCCTCGTGCTGGGCCGCCAGGGGCTGGTCGGGCGCTGGCTCGCCGAGACCACGGGGATCACCGTCCCGTTCACCACCACCGCGGTGGTCGTCGCCGAGACGTTCGTGGCGATGCCGTTCCTCGTGGTGAGCGTCGAGGGGGCGCTGCGGGCCGCCGACGCCCGGTTCGAGGACGCCGCGGCCACCCTCGGTGCCGACCGCTGGACCACCTTCCGCCGGGTCACCCTGCCGCTGGTGGCGCCGGGCGTCGCCGCCGGCGCGGTGCTGTGCTGGGCGCGGGCGCTGGGCGAGTTCGGCGCCACGATCACCTTCGCCGGCAACTTCCCCGGGACGACGCAGACGATGCCGCTCGCGGTCTACCTCGCCCTGCAGCGCGACCCGGACGCGGCGATCGTGCTGTCCCTGGTGCTGCTGGCCGTCTCGGTGGCCACCCTGCTGCTCCTGCGCGACCGCTGGCTGGGGCGCACGGGGGTGGCCCCGTGACCCTGGAGGCGCAGGTCCGCGTCCGCCGCGGCCCGGTGACCGTCGACGTCGCCCTCGACGTGCCCGACGGCGAGGTGCTCGCCGTCCTCGGGCCCAACGGCGCCGGCAAGTCCACGCTCCTGCGGGTGCTGGCCGGCCTGCTGCCGCCCGACGGCGGGCGGGTGGCCGTCGACGGGACCGTGTGGGACGACGTCGACGCCGGCGTGCAGCTGCCCGCGCACCGGCGCCCGCTCGGGATGGTGTTCCAGGACCACCTGCTCTTCCCGCACCTCTCCGTCCTGGACAACGTGGCCTTCGGGCCGCGCACCCGCGGGGCGTCGAAGGCCGACGCGCGCCGCGCCGCGGCCGCGTGGACCGAGCGGGTGGGCCTGGCCGGCCTCGCCGACCGGCGGCCCGCGCAGCTGTCCGGCGGGCAGGCGCAGCGGGCGGCCCTGGCCCGCGCGCTGGTCGGCGACCCGGCGCTGCTGCTGCTCGACGAGCCGCTGTCGGCGCTGGACGCCCGCACACGGCTCGCCGTCCGCGCGGAGCTGCGCCGGCACCTGGCCGACTACGCGGGCAGCACCGTGCTGGTCACCCACGACCCGGTGGACGCCATGGCGCTGGCCGACCGGGTCGTGGTGGTCGAGGACGGCCGGGTGGTGCAGGCCGGGACGCCCTCCGACGTCAGCCGGCACCCCCGCACCGACTACGTCGCGCGGCTGGTCGGGCTGTCCCTGCTGCCGGGCACGGGGGAGGGGACGGCGGTGCGCCTCGACGGCGGTGGCGTGGTGGCGGTGGCCGAGGAGACCGCGGGGCCGGTGTTCGTCGCCGTCCGCCCGGAGTCGGTGGCGCTCTACCCGGTCCGGCCCGAGGGCAGCCCCCGCAACGTCTGGCCGGCGCGGGTGGCCGGGGCGACGCCGCACGGCGCCACGGTGCGCTGCGAGCTCGACGGCGAGGTGCCGCTGGTCGCCGACGTCACCGCGACCGCCTTCGCCGAGCTCGGGCTGGCGCCGGGGTCGCCGGTGTGGGCGGTGGTCAAGGCCTCCGAGGTCGCCGTCTACGCGCGCTGAGACCGGACGCGCTGACAGGCTGGGGTCATGACGACGGTCGCCGGGCTGGTCCTCGCCGCGGGCGGGGGGCGGCGCTACGGCATGCCCAAGGCGCTGGTCGAGTACGGCGGCAGCCTGCTGGTCGAGCGAGCGGTGCGCACGGCCCGCGCGGTGTGCGACCCGGTGCTCGTCGTCCTGGGTGCCCGTGCGGTCGACGTGTGGCGGACTGCCGACCTCACCGGCGCGACCGTGCTGGCCAACCGCGACTGGGAGACCGGCATGGCCTCGAGCCTGCGCACCGGCCTCGACGGCCTGCGCGGCTGGCCCGGGAGGGTCGACGCCGCCCTGGTCACGCTGGTGGACGTGCCGGGGATGACGCCGGAGGCGCTGCGCGCCGTCGCCGCGCACGCGCACCCCGGCGCGCTGGCGGTCGCCGCCTACGACGGCGTCCGCGGGCACCCGGTGCTGCTGGGGCGCGACCACTGGGCCGGGGTGGCGGCGACGGCGACCGGTGACGAGGGCGCCCGCCGCTACCTGGCCGCGCACCCGGTCACCGAGGTCGACTGCACGGGCCTGGCGGACCCGGGGGACCTCGACGTGCCGCCGGGCGGGGTAGCTTCGGCGCCGTGATCGCCCGGGTCGTCGACGAGCCGCTGTCGGTCGCCGAGCACGAGCAGGCCGTGGCCGACGCGGGTGCCGGCGCCGTCGTCTCCTTCTCCGGCGTCGTCCGGGACACCGACGGCGGCCGGTCGGTGACCGAGCTGGAGTACGTCGGCCACCCCACCGCCGCGCAGGTCATCACCGAGCTCGCCGAGGAGTTCGCCGCCCGCCCGGGGATCCGCGCGGTCGCCGTCTCCCACCGGGTCGGCCTGCTGGGCATCGGCGACGTCGCGCTGGCCTGCGCGGTCAGCTCGGCCCACCGCGGGGAGGCCTTCACCGCCTGCGCCGAGCTCGTCGACGAGGTGAAGAAGCGGCTGCCGATCTGGAAGCGCCAGGTCTTCACCGACGGCGACGAGGAGTGGGTCGCCTGCCCCTGAGGCAGGTCGCGTCCCGGTACCGGTGCGGCCCGGCTGCTTGACCGGCCGGGACGCGCGTGGCACAACGATGCCCACTCCAAGGGTGGGGTGGGGCTTGCCCCGGTGTGCCCGCGCACAGCGGCCGGACGACAGCGAGGTGCCCGTGCCCGCGCCGGAGCGCGACCCCGTCCTCGAGGCGATGCCCCTGGGCTACATCGCCGTCGACGCCGACTGGCGGGTCACCTACGTCAACGTCCACGGCGAGGCCGTGGTCGGCCGGACGCGCGACGAGCTCGTGGGCAGCTGCTTCTGGGCGTCCTTCCCCGCCCACCGGGACGACGAGTTCGGCCGGGTCTACCGCGAGGCGATGGCCACCGGCACCCCGCGGAGCGTCGAGGCCTACCACCCCGCGCCGCTCGACGGCTGGTTCGAGGTGCGCGCCGTCCCGCTGCCGACCGGCCTGGCCCTGTACTTCTCCGAGGTCACCGCCCGCCGGACCGCGCAGGACCGGCTCGCGCTGCTGGCCCGCGTCGGCTCCGAGCTGACCGGCACGCTGGAGCTCGCCGAGGCGGTCCGCCGGATCCCGCGGCTGGTCGTGCCGGAGCTGGGCGAGGCCTGCCTGCTCACCGTCCTCGACGACGACGGCCGCCCCCGCGACCTCGGGTCCTGGCACGGCGACCCCGCCCGCCGCGAGCTGCTGGCCCGCTACGCCGCCGTCCGGCTGCCCGGGATGCCCGCCGCCGCCCCGGTGGTCCGCGCGCTGGCGGGGGAGACGGTGGCCTCCGACGGCGCCGCGGTGCTCGCCGCGATCGAGGACGAGGAGGCCGCCCGGCTCTACCGCGGGCTGGGCGCGCCCGCCGTGCTCGCCGTCCCGCTGCCCGGTCGGGACCGGGTGATCGGCGCGCTGACCTTCCTCGCCGCCGAGAGCCGCAGCGCCGCCCGGGTGGACCCGCTCACCGCCCGCGAGGTCGCGGGCCGGGTGGGCCTGGCGCTGGACAACGTCCGGCTGTTCGCCCGCCAGCACCAGCTCGCCGAGGCGCTGCAGCGCAGCCTGCTCACCGACCCGCGCGGGTCCGGGCTCGGGGCGGTCGAGGTGCGGTACACCCCGGCGGCGGAGGCGGCGCGGGTCGGCGGCGACTGGTACGACGCCTTCGTCCAGCCCGGCGGGGCGACGACGCTGGTCATCGGCGACGTCGTCGGGCACGACACCGCCGCGGCGGCCGCGATGGGGCAGCTGCGCTCGCTGCTGCGCGGCATCGCCGCCTACAGCGACGCCGGCCCCGCCGAGGTGCTGCGCGGGCTGGACGAGGCGATGGCCACCCTCGGCGTGGACACCTACGCCACCGCCGCCGTCGCCCGTTTCGAGCGGCTGCCGGGGGAGGGCGCGGCGACGCGGATGTGCTGGTCCAGCGCCGGCCACCTGCCGCCGCTTGTGCTCGACCCGTCGGGCCGGCCGGTCGAGCTGCCCCCGCCGCCCGGCGACCTGCTGCTCGGCGTCGACCCGGCCGGCGCCCGCGGCGAGAGCGCCGTGGTCCTCGAGCCCGGCTCCACGGTGCTGCTGTTCACCGACGGGCTGGTCGAGCGGCGCGGCCTCGACCTCGACGCCGGGCTGGCCCGGCTGACCGGGGCCGTCACCGAGCTCGCCGGGCGGCCGCTCGACGAGCTGTGCGACGAGGTGATCGAGCGGCTCGTGCACGGCCGGCCCGAGGACGACGTCGCGCTGGTCGCCCTGCGTCTCGGGAGCTGAGGACCCCCGCCACCCCGCTGCCGGACGGCGCCGTGCCGGACGGCCGAGTGCCCGGGCCGGGGCTCAGCCCGGCGGGATGTTGTGGTTGACGTGGAAGAGGTTCCCGGGGTCGTAGCGCCGCTTCACGTCGACGAGCCGCCGGTACTTGGCCGCACCGAAGACCCTGCGCGGGTCGAACCCGCGGTGCCCCGCCGGCTCGGCGCCCTGGAAGTTGACGTACTGGCCCCCGGTGGTGAACGGCTCCATGTCCGTGGCCAGGCCCCGGACGAACGCGGTCCGGGCGTCGTCGTCGGCCGGGTCGCTCCAGAACCCGTAGACGTTGAGCCAGAACCGGGCGGCCCGGTTGGGGAACGGCGTCGCCTCCTCGGGCACGCGTCCGAACGCACCGCCGAGGTGGTGGACGTCGAAGGCGGTGCCGGTCCAGGTCTGCTCCGACGCGCGGCGGACCAGCACGTCGGCCACCGCGGCGTCGAGCCGGTCGAACGAGGTGTTGCGCCAGTAGGCCCGGACACCGTCGGGGAACAGGGCGTCGAACGCGGACTGCCACTCGACCCACCGCACCGCGCCGAGCTCCTCCTCGTCCGGCGGGGCGAGCGCGCGCAGCCGCTCGGCGTGGGCCTCCCCGGCCGCGTGGTCGGCCGAGGCCCACGCGAACCCGACCAGCAGGAGCGGCTCGTCGCCCAGCCCCGCGACGGGCGGCGGGGTCAACGACGTCGAGATCGCCGTCATCTCGTCCGGCAGGTCGCGCGTCCACCTCTCCATCGCGGCCCACGCCTGGGGCCAGCGGTCCTGCCGGTAGAGGAAGTTGCCGGCGAACACCCGCGGTCCGAGCGGCCGGGCCCGGAAGGTGAAGGAGGTGACCACGCCGAAGTTGCCGCCACCGCCGTGGAGCGCCCAGAAGAGGTCGGGGTGCGCGGTGTCGCCGGCCGTGATCCGCTGCCCGTCGGCGGTGACCAGCTCGACGGACACCAGGTTGTCGGCGGCCAGCCCGTACGGCCGGGTCAGCCAGCCCACCCCTCCGCCGAGGGTGAGCCCCGCGATGCCGGTACCGGACACGACGCCGACCGGCACGACGAGCCCGTGCGGCTCCGTGGCCGCGTCGACGTGGGCCAGCGTGGCGCCCGCCTCGACGCGCACGGTCCCCGCCGCCGGGTCGACCGACACGGCGTGCAGGCCGCCGAGGTCGAGCACGACCCCGCCGTCCACGCTGCTGGTGCCGGCGACGTTGTGCCCCCCTCCGCGCACGGCCAGGTCGAGGGCGTGCTCCCGGGCGTAGCCGATGGTGGGCGCGACGTCCTCCACGCCGGCGGCCCGCACCACGGCCCAGGGACGACGGTCGATCATGCCGTTCCACACCGCGCGGGCCTCGTCGTAGCCGGGGTCGTGCTCCCCGACCACGGTGCCCGACACGCGGGCACGGAGGTCGTCCAGCTCGGGGCGCAGCCGTGTCGTCGTCATGGGTAGCCCCCATCCGGGTCCGCCCCCGCTGGCCGCCATGCTTCGCCCGGGGGCGGACACCGGTCAAGACGCACGGGCCGGCGGACGGGGCGCCGGACGGTGCTCCCGCTCAGCCGGCGGTGGAGCCGCCCTCGTCGGTCGGGCGGGTGCGCCTGTGCGCGGCCTCCTCGGCGCGCTCCTCCTCCAGCTCCGCCTCGCCCTCCAGCCGGTGGGCCTCGCCGGCCACCTGCGCGGCGGCGTCGCCGTGCGACTGGCCGTAGACCTCCTCGGCCCGCCCGAGCAGCTCCTCGGCCTTGGCCTTCGCCTTCTCGATGAAGCTCATCGCGCTCCCGTCCTCTCGGCGTTCCGGTGTGGGGAGTCCCGGTGTGCAGCATCCCGGATCTCGCCGACGAGCTCCTCCAGGATGTCCTCGAGCGCGACGACGCCGGCGACGCGGCCGCCCTCGGTGACCGCGGCGAACTGGGCGCGACCGGCCTGCATGACGCCCAGCGTGCGGCGCAGGTCGTCCTCGGCGGCCACCCGGGGCAGCGGCCGGGTGATGTCCCGGACCCGCGGCTCCGGCGCGCCGTCGGCGGCCAGCACGTCCTTGACGTGGACGTAGCCGAGCAGCCGGTCGCCGACGGCCACCGGGAAGCGGGAGAAGCCGGTGGCGGCCGCGGCGCGCTCCACGGCGGCGACGTCGTCGTCCGGCGCGACGACGGTCAGCGCGGCCCGCGGGATGAGCACCGAGCGGGTGTCGCGCTCCTCCAGCTGCAGCGCGCCGGTGAGCAGCTCGTGGCCGCGCTCGTCGAGCAGGCCGCCGGCGCGGGACTCGTCGATCAGGCCGGCGACCTCGTCGCGGGTGAAGGCGCTGGTCACCTCGTCCCTGGGCTGGACGCGCAGCAGCCGCAGCACCCCGTTGGCCAGCGCGTTCAGCGAGACGATCACCGGCTTGAGCACCGTGACCACGCCGGACAGCAGCGGGGCGAGGACCAGCGCGGCCCGGTCGGGGCCGGCCAGCGCCAGGTTCTTCGGCACCATCTCGCCGATCACCACGTGCAGCGCGACGACGACGGTCAGCGCGATCACGAACGAGATGGGGTGCACCAGCGCCTCGGGCACCGACAGCGCCTCGAACACCGGCTCGAGCAGGTGCGCCACCGCGGGCTCGCCGATGGCGCCCAGCCCCAGCGAGCAGACGGTGATGCCCAGCTGCGCGCCGGCCATCATCAGCGACACGCGCTCCATCGCGGCCAGCGTGGTGCGGGCGCGGCGGGAGCCCGCCTCGGCCAGCGGCTCGATCGAGGAGCGGCGCGCGGAGATGAGCGCGAACTCCGCGCCGACGAAGAACGCGTTGGCGAGCAGCAGCACGACGGCGACCAGCACGCCGACCCAGTCACCCACGGTCGTCCTCCTCGTCGTCGCCGGTGGTGGCCGGCAGGCCGCCGACGACGGCCCGCTCGACGCGGGTGCCGTCGACCCGCTCGACCTGCACCCACACGCCGGCCGGGAGCCCCTCGGCCTCGGCGGCCAGCTCCGGCGGCAGAGCGGGCCGCGCCTCGATCCGGTCCCCGACCTCGGGGATCCGGCCGAGCACGTGCAGCACCAGGCCGCCGAGGGTCTCCCAGTGCCGGTCGGCGGGCACGGCCAGGCCGGTCGCGGCGGCCACCTCGTCGGGCCGCAGCAGCCCGGACACCGACCAGGTGCCGTCGCCGCGGTCGACGACGTCGTCGCCGGTCTCCTGGTCGTGCTCGTCGGTGAGGTCGCCGACGATCTCCTCCACGAGGTCCTCGACGGTCACCACGCCGTCGGTGCCGCCGTACTCGTCGACGACGACGGCCATCTGCAGCCCGCCGCGGCGCAGGTCGCCGAGCAGGTCGTCCAGCCGCCGGGAGGTGGGGACGAACAGCGGCGGCAGCATGACCGCCGAGACCGGGGTGTCGGCCCGCCGGTCGCGGGCGACGGCGAGGGCGTGTTTCACGTGGACCATCCCGACGACGTCGTCGACGCCGCCGTCGGCGACCACCGGGAACCGGGAGTGCCCCGAGTCGCGCGCGGCGGTGAGCACCTCGGCCACGGGGGCGTCGGCGGGGACGGTGGTCATGCGGGTGCGCGGCGTGGCCGCGTCGCTGGCGCGCAGCTCGCCGAAGGCCAGCCCGCGCTCGAGCATCACCGCGGTCTCGGCGGGCAGGGTGCCCTGCCGGCCCGAGCGGCGGACCAGCGAGGTCAGCTCCTCCGGCGAGCGGGCCGAGGCCAGCTCCTCCTGTGGCTCCACGCCGAACAGCCGGCGCAGCATCGCGTTGGCCCAGCCGTTGAGGAACCGGATGACCAGCGACGTCGCCTTCGTGAAGCCGCGCTGGAAGCCGGCGACGGCGCGGGCGGTGTGCAGCGGCTGGCTGATCGCCACGTTCTTGGGAACCAGCTCGCCGAACACCATGGTCAACACGGTGGCCAGGACCAGGGCGAGGGTGATCGACACCGACCGGGCCGCGGCGCCGGACAGGCCGGCCGACTCCAGCGGCCCGCGCAGCAGCGCGGCGATGGAGGGCTCGGCGACGAAGCCGATGGCCAGGTTGGTGACGGTGATGCCGAGCTGGGCGCCGGAGAGCTGGGTCGACAGCGTCCGCAGCGCGGCGAGGACGCCCGCCGACCCGCGGACGCCGGCCTCGGTCTCGCGCTCGACGGTGGCCCGGTCGACGGTCACCAGCGCGAACTCGAAGGCCACGAAGCCGGCGCAGGCGAGGACCAGCAGGACGCCGACGAGGACCAGCAGCCACTCGATCACGGAGCGACCTCGGTGGCGGGGGAGGGCAGGGGACGGCTCGTATGGTGAGGCTGGCTCACGAGGGGGCGGTCATCCTCCGGCGAAGGGGGGCAGCACGTCCACGACCGCCCCGGGCGACAGCTCCAACGCGCGGTCGCGCGTCTGCGTTCCGTCGACCAGGAAGGAGCAGGCGGTGAGCACCCGTTCGAGGCGCTCGCCGTGGGCGTCGACGATCCGGCCGACCAGCTCCTGGAGCGTGCCGGCCTCGCAGGTCTCGGTGTCCACGCCGGCCGCGGCGCGGGCGCCGGCGAAGTAGCGGACGGTCACCATCTCAGCCGCCGATGGCCGACATCGGCCGGGACGGCTGCAGGAAGCTCGGGTCGTCGATGCCGTGGCCGGGCAGCTTGGCCAGGGTGGCGATCCGCCAGCGGTCGGCGAGCTCGGCATCGGTGGCGCCCTCGCGCATCGCCGTCCGCAGGTCGGACTCCTCGCGGGCGAACAGGCAGTTGCGGACCTGGCCGTCGGCGGTGAGCCGGGTGCGGTCGCAGGTGCCGCAGAAGGAGCGGGTGACCGAGGCGATCACGCCGACGGTGGCCGGGCCGCCGTCGACCAGCCACCGCTCGGCCGGCGCCGAGCCGCGCTCCTCGGTGTCGGGCGTGAGGTCGTGTGCGGCCGAGAGCCGCTCGAGGACGTCCTCCGCGGTGACCATCTCGCCGCGGGTCCAGGCGTGGTGCGCGTCGAGCGGCATCTGCTCGATGAACCGCAGCTGGTAGCCGCGCTCGAGGCAGAAGTCGAGCAGCGGGACGGCGTCGGCCTCGTTCATGCCGCGCAGCAGGACCGCGTTGACCTTGACCGGGGTGAGCCCGGCGTCCTGGGCGGCCTGCAGCCCGGCCAGGACGTCGTCGAGCCGGTCGCGGTGGGTGAGGGCCTTGAACCGCTCGCGGTCGAGGGTGTCGAGGCTGACGTTGATCCGGTCCAGCCCCGCCGCGGCGAGCGCGGGGGCGACGCGGGCCAGCCCGATGGCGTTGGTGGTGAGGCTGACCTCCGGGCGCGGCGCGAGTGCCGTCGTGGCCTCGACGATGCCGACCAGGCCCGGGCGCAGCAGCGGCTCGCCACCGGTGAAGCGGACCTCGCGGACGCCCAGCTGCTCGACGCCGATGCGGACCAGCCGGACGACCTCGTCGTCGGTGAGCTGCTCGACCTTGGGCAGCCACTGCAGCCCCTCGGGCGGCATGCAGTAGGTGCAGCGCAGGTTGCAGCGGTCGGTGAGCGAGACCCGCAGGTCGGTGGCGACCCGGCCGTGCCGGTCGACCAGCCCGCCGGTGCCCGGGACGCCGTCGGCCGGACGGGTCCAGGGGTCGGGGAGCGGGGTCGCACTCACGCTGGCGAATGTAGTGCGCAACGGCGATCACGTCCCCCGTCCCGCGACAGGAACCGGCCGGCCCCCGCATCCGCGGAGCCGATCGCCGGGAACGGGCCGCTGGTGCGGAGGCCGAGGTTGCAGCCGGGTTGCCGGCGGGCGGGCAGGCGGAAACCGGGACGACGACGTCGGTGCCCGTTGTTACGGTCGGGGCGCCACCCGAGAGTCCGGCGGGCAGTCCCGCACTCGCCTGTGGCCAGGAAGCGCGAGAAGAGCCCGTGTCACCCCGCACGCTGTTCGGCCCCTACGGCCGCCTGTTCACCGTCCCCGGAGCCGTCTGGTTCTCCCTCGCTGGGTGGGTCGCGCGGCTCCCGCTGCCGATGCTCGGCCTGGGCGCGGTGCTGCTGGTCGAGGGCGAGTCCGGCAGCTACGGCCTGGCCGGCGCCGTCTCCGGGACCCTCGCCCTCGCGGCCGCGGTCGGCGGGCCGCAGTGGGCCCGCGCCATGGACCGCCGCGGCCAGGGGCGGGTCCTGCAGGCGGCGATGGCCGCCTACCTCGCCACCGGGCTGGCGTTCGTCGGCGTCGTCGTCGCCGACGGGCCGCGCTGGGCGTGGTTCGCCCTCGCCGGGCTGACCGGGGCGAGCCTGCCCAACATCGGCGCGCTGGTCCGCGCCCGGTGGGCGGCCGCGCTGGAGGACGCCGAGCGCCGGCAGACCGCCTTCGCCTTCGAGTCCGTCGTCGACGAGGTCGTCTTCGTCGTCGGCCCGCCGCTGGTGACCGTGCTCGGCACGATGGTCGCCCCGGCCGCCGGCTTCACCACCGGCATCGTGCTGGGCACCGTCGGCGGGCTGTGGCTGGCGCGGCAGCGCGCCACCGAGCCCACCGCGACGCCCGCGCCGTCCGCCGGCGGGCGGCACCGGCCGGCCGCGCTGAACGCGGCGGTGCTGCTGGTCTGCGCGACCTACCTGGGCGTGGGGACCGTGTTCGGCGCGATGGACGTCGTCGTCGTGGGCTTCGCCGAGGAGCAGGGCGCGCCCGCGCTGGCCGGGCTGGCGCTCGCGCTCTACGCCGGCGGCAGCCTGGTCGCCGGGCTCGCCTACGGGGTGGCGCGGCTGCGCGGCACGCTGGCCACCCGGTTCCTCGCGACGGCGGTCTTCTTCGGGCTGGCCGCGCAGGGGCTGTGGGCGGTGGCCTCGCTGCCGCTGCTGGTCGGCGCCGGGTTCCTCGCCGGGCTCGCCGTCGCGCCGGTGCTGGTGTCCGGGACGTCGCTGGCCGAGTCCCG
This sequence comes from Geodermatophilus arenarius, assembly GCF_042654585.1. Lineage (NCBI taxonomy): Bacteria > Bacillati > Actinomycetota > Actinomycetes > Geodermatophilales > Geodermatophilaceae > Geodermatophilus > Geodermatophilus arenarius. The sequence goes on along the minus strand of NZ_JBHSGR010000021.1, from coordinate 30,519 downwards.
GGTGCCGCGGGCGGCGCTCACCGAGGCGCTGGCCTGGACCAACACCGGCCTGACGCTGGGCGTCACCGCCGGCTCGGCGCTGGCCGGCGCGGCGGTGGACGCGTGGGGCGCCCGGGCGGCCTTCGCCGTCCCCGCGCTGGCCGCGGCCGTCGCGGCCGCGCTCGCGCTGGTCGGCGCGCCGCTGCTGCGCCGCCCGGCGCTCGAGCCGGTGGCGGCGTGAGCGTCACCGTGCGGCCGCTGGCCGACGACGAGCTCCCCGCCGCCTGGGAGCTGGGCCGCCTGGCCTTCGGCGGGCCGGCCGCGGCGCCGGAGTGGGCGCTGCGGCCGGTCGAGGGGCTGGTGCGGCTGGGCGCGTTCGACGCCCGCGGCCGGCTGGTCGGCAAGGCCACCGACACCGGTCACCGGCAGTGGTGGGGCGGCCGGGAGGTGGCCACGGTGGACGTCGGCGGCGTCGCCGTCCTGCCCGAGTACCGGGGCGCGGGGGTGGCCCGCGCGCTGCTCACCGACCTGCTCGCCCGCGGTCACGAGCGCGGTGCCGCGGTCAGCGCGCTGTTCCCGACCGTGTCGGCGGTGTACCGGAACCTCGGGTGGGAGGTCGTGGGCGCCCTGCAGCGGGTGGACCTGGACACCGCCTCGCTGCCGTCCGCGCCCGTGCCGGGCGTGCAGGTGCGGCCCGGCGGGCCGGCCGACCTGCCCGTCGTCGACGGGCTGTACGAGACCCTCGCCCGCCCGCGCACCGGGCTGCTCACCCGGCGCGGGGGCGTCTTCGACCTGCCGCACGAGGGCCCCTGGCCCGACGGGGTGGACGGGCTCACGGTGGTCGAGCAGGACGGCGTCCCGACCGGGGCCCTCGTGTACGGGCGCGGGCGCGGCTACGGCCCCGAGGCGCTGCTCACCGTCCACGACGCGGTGGCGGTCACCGCCGACGCCGCGCGGGCGCTGGTCGGGGTGCTGGCCGGGTGGCGGACCGTGACCCGCACCGTCCGCCTGCCCCTGCTCGCCGGCGACGCGATCGCCGGGGCGCTGCCGCTGGAGCGCTCGCCGGCCGGTCCCGGGGTGGCGTTCATGCACCGACCGGTCGACGTGGTCCGCGCGGTCGCCGACCGCGGCTGGCCCGGGCACGTCCGCGGACGGGTGGCGTTCACGCTGCTCGACCCCCTCGTGCCCGGCAACGCCGGTCCCTGGGAGCTCGAGCTCGCCGACGGCGCCGGGGAGCTGCGCCGCGCGGACCGCGAGCCGGGGCTCGTCCTGGCGGTGCGCGGGTTCGCCCAGCTGTACTGCGGCGTCACCAGCGGCCGGGCCGCGGCGCTGGCCGGGCTCGTGACCGGCCCGGACGACCCGTCCGCGCTGGACCTGCTCGCCTCCGGGCCGCCGGTCGGCCTGCTCGACTACTTCTGACACGGGTTGAGCGCCGGGCTGCCGGGTAGGCGGGGGGCCGGTGTTCCGTGCCCACGCGAGTGCGCGGCGCCGCAACCGTCATCAGCGAGAGGAGCCCCCGTGGCCACCGTGCCCGCGATCCGACTCAACAACGGCGTCGAGATCCCCCAGTTGGGGTTCGGCGTCTACCAGGTCCCGCCGGACCGGACCGTCGAGGCGGTCCGCACCGCACTCGAGGTCGGCTACCGGCACATCGACACCGCCGAGATGTACGGCAACGAGAAGGAGGTCGGCCAGGCCGTCCGCGAGTCGGGCATCGACCGGTCCGAGGTCTTCGTCACCAGCAAGCTCAACAACGGCTTCCACCGCCGCGGGGACGCCCTGAAGGCCTTCGACCAGACGCTCGACGACCTCGGCTTCGACTACCTGGACCTGTTCCTGATCCACTGGCCGCTGCCGACCATCGACGTCGACTACGTCGAGACGTGGAAGGCCATGGAGGAGATCTACGCCGGGGGGAAGTGCCGCGCGGTCGGCGTCTCCAACTTCAACCCGCACCACCTGCGCCGGCTGTTCGGCGAGACCGAGGTGCGCCCGGCGGTCAACCAGATCGAGGTGCACCCCTACCTCACCAACGACGAGGTGCGCGCCTTCGACGCCGAGCACGAGATCGTCACCGAGGCCTGGTCGCCGATCGCGCAGGGCAAGGTCCTCGACGACCCGGCGATCGTCGCGATCGCGGAGAAGCTGGACCGCACGCCCGCCCAGGTCGTGCTGCGGTGGCACGTGCAGCGCGGCGACGTCGTCTTCCCGAAGTCGGTGACCCGCGCGCGGGTCGAGGAGAACTTCGCGCTGTTCGACTTCGAGCTCGACGAGGGCCAGATGGCCACCGTCACCGGCCTCGACCGCGGCGAGCGCACCGGCCCCGACCCGGACACGTTCGACTACGTGCCCGGCTGATCCCTCGCCTGCCCCCACCGCTCGCGGCCCTCCTGCAGGGGCCCGCCGCGAGCCTGCGAGCGGTGGGGGCAGGAGGGTCCTTCCTCAGTCCGTCGTGACGAAGTCGATGAGCTCCTCGACGCGGCCGATCAGCGCGGGCTCGAGGTCGGTCCAGGTCCGCACGCGGGCCAGGATGCGCTGGGCCCACACGTAGCCGGTGTCGTCCTCCCAGCCCAGGCGGCGGCAGACGCCGGTCTTCCAGTCCTCGCCCCTCGGGACCTCCGGCCAGGCGCGGATGCCGACGACGGAGGGCTTGACCGCCTGCCAGACGTCGACGAACGGGTGGCCCACGACGAGCGCGTGCTGCCCGGTCACCTGCTCGGCGATCCGCGACTCCTTCGACCCGCGCACCAGGTGGTCGACCAGCACGCCGAGCCGCCGGCCCTGCCCGGGACGGAACTCGCGGACGATGCCGGGCAGGTCGTCGACGCCGTGCAGCGGCTCCACGACGACGCCCTCGATGCGCAGGTCGTGGCCCCACACCTTCTCGACCAGCTCGGCGTCGTGCTTGCCCTCGACGTAGATGCGGCCCTCGCGGGCGACGCGGGCGCGCGCACCGGCCACGTAGGTCGAGCCCGAGGCGCTGCGGGTCGGCGTCACCGGGCCCTTCGGCGTCGGGCGCACGAGCACCACCGGACGGCCGTCGACCCAGAAGCCGGGGCCGAGCGGGTAGGCGCGGACCTTCCCGAACCGGTCCTCGAGGTGGACGACGTCCTTCTCGCAGCGCACGACGGCGCCGACGAACCCCGAGCTGGGGTCCTCGACGACGAGGTCGCGTTCGGCGGCCACCTGTGGCGGCGGCTTCTTGACCGTGCGGGGGTGCACCAGGTTGTCGTAGGGGGAACGCGGCGGCACGGGTCCCAGGAGAGCCGATGACCGCGGATGAGGCCCGCAGACGCGCCGAGCGGGCCGTGTGTGAGGAAGGCCGCGACACGCCCGAGGTCGTGCCGATCGCGGAACGTCACGGGACGTCGCGATCGGTCGACGACGCGCCAGCTCGCCGGAACAGCGCGGTGACCAGCGGAAACGGCCGTCCCGCCGCCGGGCCCGCTCGGGCGGGGCGGTGCACGCTCAGCCACCGAAGCGTCGCACTCGATCTCCGTCGTTTCGCCGCGCCGAGCCCGGTCACCCATCTACGCGACCGTCACACCACAGCTCAGATGGGAGCGAGAGCGACGATGATCAGCACCGACACCATCAGCCGCGTGATCGGACAGGACGTCTACGACGAGGCCGGCGAGAAGATCGGCTCGGCCTCGGAGGTCTACCTCGACGACGAGACCGGTCAGCCGGAGTGGGCCACGGTGCGCACCGGGCTGTTCGGCACCAAGGAGTCCTTCGTCCCGCTGCGGGACGCCGACCTGACCAACGACGGCCTGCGCGTACGCGTCAGCAAGGCCCAGGTCAAGGACGCCCCGAAGATCGACACCGACGGGCACCTGTCCCCGCAGGAGGAGCAGGAGCTGTACCGGTACTACGGCCTCGGCTTCGGCTCGGGCACGCAGACCACGACGCAGACCACGGCGCAGACCACCTCGCAGACCACGACGGACGTCGGCACCGCCGGCACCTACTCGCTGGACCAGGACCGGTCGCAGCAGGACCTGACGACGGCCGGCACCGGCACCGTCGGGATGGCGACCGACCGTGACCGCGACGGCGTGCGCGACGACCTCGAGACCCGCGGCACCGTGGGTCACGACGTCTCCGGCCCGACGACCGACAACGCCATGACCCGCTCCGAGGAGCACCTCAACGTGGGCACCCAGCGCGTCGAGGCCGGCCGGGCGCGGCTGCGGAAGTACGTCGTCACGGAGAACGTGAGCCAGACCGTCCCGGTCTCCCACGAGGAGGTGCGGGTCGAGCGCGAGCCCATCACCGACGCCAACATCGGCAACGCGATGGACGGGCCGGCCATCTCCGAGGAGGAGCACGAGGTCGTCCTGCACGCCGAGCGCCCCGTCGTGTCCAAGGAGGCCACGCCGGTCGAGCGCGTCCGCCTCGACACCCAGACGGTGACCGAGCAGGAGACCGTCTCCGACCAGGTGCGCCGCGAGGAGATCGAGGTCGACGGCGGCACCACGGGCGTCGCCGGCACCACGACCGGGACGACCACCGGCACCACCGGGGACGACCGCGGCCTCGTGCAGAAGGCCAAGGACGCCCTGGACCGCGACAACGACGGCAAGATCGGTCGCTGAACCGGTAACAGCACCACGGCCCGGTCCTGACCGGGCGCACCAGACGGCGGTGGCCGGCCGGAGACGACGACTCCCGGCCGGCCACCGTGGCGTCTGCAACGGTTGCGGGCACCGGGGCCGCGGCGTGTCGCCCGCCTGCGCAGGTGGGATGCTCGGCGGCGTGACCGAGACCACGACCGAGCTCCCCGGGACCGACGCCCTGCCCGGCGGACCCGACGAGCTGGCCGCGGCGCTCCGCTCGACCGGCTACCTCCCCGACGAGGGCCTGGCCACCGCCGCCTACCTGGCGCTGGTCATGCGCCGCCCGCTGTTCCTCGAGGGCGAGGCCGGCGTCGGCAAGACCGCCCTGGCCCGGGCGCTGGCCGAGGTCACCGGCCGCCCGCTGTACCGCCTGCAGTGCTACGAGGGCCTGGAGGCCAGCCAGGCGCTCTACGACTGGGACTTCGGCCGCCAGCTGCTGCACCTGCGCGCCGCCGAGGCCGCGCACGCCACCGGCGACACCGAGGCGCTCGAGGCCTCGCTCTACGACCGCCGGTTCCTGCTCGCCCGCCCCCTGCTGCAGGCGCTGGAGGACTCCCCGAGCGTGCTGCTGGTCGACGAGGTCGACCGCGCCGACGACGAGTTCGAGGCCTTCCTGCTCGAGGTGCTGTCGGACTTCACCATCTCCATCCCGGAGCTCGGCACCGTGCGCGCCGAGGTGCCGCCGCTGGTGGTGCTGACCTCCAACCGCACCCGCGAGGTGCACGACGCGCTCAAGCGCCGCTGCCTCTACCACTGGCTGCAGCACCCCGACTTCGACCGCGAGGTCGCCATCCTGCGCGCCCGGCTGCCCGAGGTCACCGAGCAGCTGGCCCGCGAGGTGGCCCGGGCGACCGGGAAGCTGCGGACGCTGGACCTGCTCAAGCCGCCGGGCGTCGCCGAGGCGATGGACTGGGCCACCGCGCTGCACGCCCTCGGCGCCCGCGACCTGGACCCCGACCTCGCCGCCCGCACCCTCGGCGCGGTGCTCAAGTACCGCGAGGACACCGACCGGGTGCACGCGCTGGCCCGAGGAGCGCTGTTCGGTGGCGGGTGAAGGGTCCCGTCCCCCTCACGCCTCGCACGCTCGGCGCGAGCCTCCGGACGGGGCCGTTCCAGCACGTCACCACGTCGTGGCCACCGTCCTGGGGTTCGCCCGGACGCTGCGCGCCGCCGGGGTGGCCGCCTCCCCGGACCGGGTCGAGGCGATGCTGTCGGCGGTGGCGGTGCTCGACGTCCTCGACGCCACCGCCGTCTACTGGGCCGGGCGGCTGACGCTGTGCTCGGGTCCGGACGACCTCGACCGCTACGACGCCGCGTTCGCCGCGTACTTCGGCGGCGAGGTCCCCCGCCGGTCGACGCCGGCGACGAGCGCGCCGCCCAGGACCGCCGCCACCGCGCCCCTGGAGCAGGGCGGCGGTCCCGGTGAGGAGGGCGAGGCGCCCTCGGACCTCGCCGTCGCCGCCTCGGCCGAGGAGGTGCTGCGGCACCGCGACGTCGCCGACCTGACGCCGGCCGAGCGCGAGCACCTGCGGCGGCTGTTCGCGCTGGTCCGCCCCGCGGCGCCCATGCGCCCGGCCCGCCGCCGCCGGCCTGCCCCGCACGGCGCGGTGCACCCGGCGCGCACGGTGCGGCGGGCGCTGCGCGACGGCGGCGAGGTCACCCGGCTGCTGCACCGGCGGGCCCGGCCGCGGCCGCGGCGGGTGGTGCTGCTGGTCGACGTCTCCGGCTCGATGAGCCCCTACGCCGACGCGCTGCTGCGCTTCGCCCACGCCGCGGTGCGCGCCCGGCCGGCCTCGACCGAGGTGTTCACCATCGGCACCCGGCTGACCCGGGTGACCCGCGAGATGCGGCTGCGCGACCCCGACCGGGCGCTGGCGGCCAGCGGCGGCGCGATCCCCGACTGGTCCGGCGGCACGCGGCTGGGCGAGGTGCTCAAGGCGTTCCTGGACCGGTGGGGGCAGCGCGGGACCGCCCGCGGCGCCGTCGTCGTGGTGTGCAGCGACGGGTGGGAGCGGGGCAGCCCCGACCTGCTGCGCGAGCAGATGGCGCGGCTGCGCCGGCTCGCGCACGCCGTCGTCTGGGTGAACCCGCACAAGGGCCGGGCCGGCTACGAGCCGCTGACCGGTGGGATGCAGGCGGCGCTGCCGTCGGTCGACGCGTTCGTGTCCGGCCACAGCCTGGCCGCCTTCGAGGAGCTTTCAGGGGTGATCTCGCGTGCGTGAGGTGCTGGACGACCTGGTCGGCTGGTGGCAGGCCGGCGAGACGGTCGGGATGGGGACGGTGGTCGCCACGTGGCGGTCCGCGCCGCGGCCGGCCGGGGCGGCCATGTTGGTCGGTCCCGACGGGACGGCGGTCGGCAGCGTGTCCGGCGGCTGCGTCGAGGGGGCGGTGTACGAGGAGGCGCGGGACGTCGTCGAGTCCGGCGTCCCGACGCTGGAGCGCTACGGCGTCAGCGACGACGACGCGTTCGCCGTCGGGCTGACCTGCGGCGGGATCCTCGACGTGTTCGTCGAGCCGGTCTCGCGCGAGTCGTTCCCCGAGCTGGGGGAGATCGCCGAGTCGGTGGGCCGGCACGAGCCGGTCGCCGTCGTCACCTGCGTGCGCGGGCCCGAGGACCGCATCGGCCGGCGGCTGGTGCTCTGGCCCGACCGGTCCTCCGGCACGCTCGGCCTGCAGCGCCTCGACGACGCCGTCGCCGACGACGCCCGCGGCATGCTCGCCGCCGGCCGCACCGGCACGCTGACCTACGGCCACGACGGCGAGCGGCGCGGCGACGAGCTGACGCTGTTCGTCTCCTCCTTCGCCCCGCCGGCGCGGATGGTCGTGTTCGGCGCGATCGACTTCGCGGCCGCCGTCGCCCGCGTCGGGGCGTTCCTCGGCTACCGGGTGACCGTGTGCGACGCCCGGCCGGTGTTCGCCACTGCCCGCCGCTTCCCCGACGCGCACGAGGTCGTCGTCGAGTGGCCGCACCGCTACCTGCAGGCCGAGGTCGACGCCGGGCGCATCGACGAGCGCACCGTGCTGTGCGTGCTCACCCACGACCCGAAGTTCGACGTCCCGCTGCTGGAGGTGGCGCTGCGGCTGCCGGTGGCCTACGTGGGCGCGATGGGCTCGCGGCGCACGCACGACGAGCGGCTCGAGCGGCTGCGCGAGGCGGGGCTGTCCGAGGCCGAGCTGGCCCGGCTGTCCTCGCCGATCGGCCTGGACCTGGGGGCCCGCACCCCCGAGGAGACCGCCGTCTCGATCGCCGCGGAGATCATCGCCGGGCGCTGGGGCGGCACGGGCGAGCGGCTGAGCGGCACCGCGGGGCCGATCCACCACACCGCCGAGCGCTGAGGGTCGTGGACATAGCGGAAGAGGTATACCGTTCCTGGTATGCCGCCGCCGCGCCGCAGCCGCTTCCCCGGCCTGGAGGACCGGGGTGAGCGCCGGCGCGGGCTGATCGAGGAGCTGGTCCGGCTGCGCCGGGAGAGCGAGCTGAGCCAGACGCAGGTCGCGGCGCGCATGGGGACGTCGCAGTCCGCCGTCGCCCGCCTGGAGAGCGGGGAGCTGGACGCGCGGCTGTCGACGCTGGAGCGCTACGCGGCCGCCCTGGGCCGCACCGTCGACTGGCAGGTCCGCACGTCCGAGGAGTTCCCGTGACCCGTCCCCCAGGCACCTGGCCACCCCTCCCGCCGGAGCCCCCGTTCCCGCTGCCGCCGCCCGACTCCCCGCGCAGCCCGTGGCAGCCGCCGCCCCGGCCGCCCGCCGTCCCCGGGCAGGGCGCGACGACGATGTCCGTCGTCGTCGGCTCGCCCGACTGGCTGGCCGAGCGGCTGGTCGAGCACCGCATGGTGACGCTGTCCGGCGAGCTCGACGCCGACGCGGTCAACCGGGCGGTCGCCGAGCTGGCGCTGCTCGACGCCGACGGCGACGGCCCGGTCCAGCTGCGGCTGTCGGGTGTGAGCGCCGACCTGGACGCCGCCCTGGTCCTCGTCGACGCGATCGACCTCATGGGCGCGCCGGTGCACGTCACCTGCCTCGGCACGATCACCGGCGCCGCGGTGGCCGTGCTCGCGGTGGCCGACCGGCGCACCGCCGGGACCCACGCCCTGTTCCAGCTGACCGAGCCGCGGGCGCCGGGCAGCGGCCTCGGCCGGGACGTCGAGGCCGTCGCCGCTGAGCACGCCCGGCGGCTGCGCCGGCTGCAGGAGCGGCTGGCCGGGGCGACCGGTCGTGACGTCGAGCAGGTCGCCGCCGACATGCGCGCCGGCCGGCTGCTGTCGGCGGAGGAGGCCCGGGAGTACGGGCTGGTCGACCGCTGAGCGTCGACCCGCTGGACGCCGACCGCCCGTACACCTACGACGTGGAGGTGGTGGGGCTGCTCGTCTCGCCGGTGCACCGGTACGACGGGCGACCCGGCGGCGTCGTCCCGCCGCAGGACGGCGACCGGGCCGAGCGGGTGGAGGTGCGCGCCGGACACGGCATCGTCGGCGACCGCTACGCCGGCCGGCCCGCGCACCGCGACGCCGCCGTCACCGTGCTCGCCGCCGAGTCGGTCGAGGCGCTGGCCGCCGAGCTCGGCGCCGGCCCGCTGGACCCGCTGCTCGCCCGGCGCAACGTCGTCCTGCGCGGCGCCGAGGTCGAGGCCCTGCGCGGCGCGGTGTTCGCCCTCGACTGCGGGGAGGGTGTCGTCGTCCTGCGCGGCGGGCGGCCGGCCAACCCGTGCGCCTGGCTGGACACCGTGCTCGCGCCCGGCGCGCACCGGGGGATGCGCGGCCGCGGCGGGGTCCGCTGCGCCCCGCTGACCGACGGCGTCCTGCGGCTCGGTCCCGCCGTCCTCACCAGCGCCGTCCCGCTCGACCCGGCCCGCGCCGGGGAGGCCCACCGCGTGCTGCCGCGGCCCCGTCCGTAACCTGCCTCACAGCCACCGCCGTGCTCAGAGGGGAGCCGCGTGACGCCGACCGTGCCGCACCCGGTCATCGGGCTGCGCCGCGAGCGCGAGGTGCTCACCGTCGCGCTGCGCACCAACCGGCACGTCGTCCTCGAGGGCCCGCCGGGCACCGGCAAGTCGACGCTGCTGCGGGCCGTCGCCGCCGAGGCCGGCCAGGAGGTCGTGTTCGTCGAGGGCAACGCCGAGCTGACGCCGGCCCGGCTGATCGGCCAGTACGACCCGGCCGCCGTCCTGGCCGAGGGGTACGTGCCCGGCAGCTTCACCGACGGGCCGCTGCTGACGGCGATGCGCGGCTCGGGGCTGCTGTACCTCGAGGAGCTCAACCGGATCCCGGAGGAGACGCTCAACGTCCTCATCACGGTGCTCACCGAGGGCGAGATCACCGTGCCGCGGCTCGGCCACGTGCGGGCGGCCGCCGGCTTCCGGCTGATCGCGGCGATGAACCCGTTCGACGCCATCGGCACCGCCCGCGTCGGGCAGGCGATCGCCGACCGCATGTGCCGCGTCGTCCTCGGCTACCAGGACGCCGCCGCGGAGCGGGCCATCGTCGCCGCGGTGACGGGCGCGCCGCCGTCGCTGATCGGGCTCGCCGTCCGGCTGGTGCGGGCCTCGCGGGTGCACCGCGACGTCCGGATGGGCTCGTCGGTGCGCGGCGCCACGGACCTGGTGCTGCTGCTCGGCGGGCTGCTGGACGTGCGCGGGCAGTCCGGGCTGGGGGCCGACGGCGCCCGCGAGACCACCCGCGACGCCGCGCACGCCGCCCTGTCGGGCCGCATCCGGGTCGCCGAGGGCGTCGAGCGCACCCCCGAGGCCGTCATCGACGAGATCCTCGACGGCGTCTGGCCGCCGGACGGGCCGCCACCGCCGGACGAGGAGGAGCCCCCCGCTCCCGCCGAGGGGGGTGGCGAGGGAAAAGCCGGAGGCCCGCCGGAGTCCCCGGCGGGCGCTGACCCCTCGTCCTCCCCGCGCCGCGACCGCCGCGGCGGGGGCGCCCGCCGGCAGACCAGCCGCCGCGAGATGGCCGCCCGCCACGACGCGTTCGAGGAGGTCAGCCCGGAGGTCGGCGAGCTCGACGAGGAGGCCTTCGCCGAGCTGATGGCCCAGGACGCCGACGCCGCGGCCGCGCTGCTCACCGACCTGGCCGCGGCCACCGACCGCGAGCTGCGCGCCGCCGCCCGGCGCCTGGCCGGCCGCGTGTTCGTCCAGGTCGGCCGGGTGGGCCGCTCGCGCACCCGCGGCACCCGGCGGCTGGTGCCCGACCGGCACGGCGACGGCGACCTGGACCTCGACCGCACGCTCGACCGCTGGGACGTCGGGACGCCGCTGCAGCCCGGCGACCTGGTCACGCGGCGGTGGACCGGGCACCGGCGCGCGGTGTGCCTCGCCGTCGACACGTCCGGCTCGATGACCGGGCTCGGCGTGGCGATCGCGGCGGTGGCGGCGGCCGGCGTCGTCCTCACCGGCGACGAGCGGCTGCGGACCAGCCTGATCACCTTCGGCCGGGACGTCGACGTCGTGCAGCGCCAGGGGCAGCGGCGGGCGGCGGAGGACGTCGTCACCCACCTGCTGGGCCTGCGCGGGCACGGGATGACCGACGTCGCCGGCGCGCTGCGGGCAGCCCGGCTGCAGCTGGCCGCCGAGGTCGCCGACGAGCGCGTGGTCGTGCTGCTGTCGGACTGCCTGCACACCACCGGCGACCCGCCCGAGACCGCGCTCGCGGGCATCGACCGGCTGCACGTGCTCTGTCCGCTGCCCACCCCCGAGGCGGAGACGGCGGCGCGCTCGCTGGCCGCGCGGGGCGCGGGGACGGCGCAGATGGTGCGCACCGTCCGCGACCTCGGCCCCGCCCTCACCCGCCTGCTGGGCTGAGCGCGGCCGCGCGCCGGTCGACCACCGGATGCGCGCACGGGCACCCGGCGTGTCCGCCCGCGTCGCGTGCCCGCAGACGACGATCACCGGGACCTGCGGGACGGGGCCCAGCCCCCGAGCGCGGACGACGGCCGCCAGACGGGTGCGCGGGCCGGGCCGCGGCGGCGCTCCCCGTGCCCGCCGCGGACGCCGGCGGGCACGGGGACCGGATCAGCGGTCGGAGTCGCCGTAGACGACCATCCCGCGGATGTTCTTGCCGTCGCGCATGTCCTGGTAGCCCTGGTTGATGTCCTCGAGCTTGTACTTCGTGGTGGCCAGCTCGTCGAGCTTGAGCTGGCCCTCCTGGTAGAGGCTGAGCAGCTCGGGGATCGCCGCCCGCGGGGCCAGGCCGCCGAAGATGGCGCCCTGCAGGTCCTTCTGCAGCAGGGTGAGCTCGAACAGGCTGAGCTTGACGTCGGTGTTGGCGGCGTTGCCCATGCCGGTGACGACGGCGCGGCCGCCCTTGCCGGTGAGGCTGAGCGCGGTCTGGACGTCCTCGCCCTGGATGTCGCCGACCGTGATGATCGTCTTGTCCGCCATCCGGCCCCAGGTCAGCTCGTTGACCTTCTCGGTGGCCTCCTCGGCCGACTCGAACACGTGCGTGGCGCCGAGGTCCATCGCCCACTCGCGCTTCTTCGCCACCGGCTCGATGACCATGACCCGCTTCGCGCCGGCCGCCGCCGCGCCCTGCACGGCGTTCATGCCGACACCGCCGGCGCCCATGACGACGACGTTCTCGCCCGGCCGCACGTCCGCGACCCTGGTGGCCGAGCCCCAGCCGGTGGTGACGCCGCAGCCGACCAGCGCGGCGATCTCCAGCGGGATGTCGGGCTCGATCTTCACGACCGACGCCTGGTGCACGGTGATGTACGGCGAGAACGTGCCGAGCAGGCACATCGGGATGACGTCCTGGCCGCGCGCCTGGATGCGGTAGCTGCCGTCGGAGATCGAGGTGCCGGCCAGCAGGTTGGCGCCGAGGTCGCAGAGGTTCTGCATGCCCTTGGAACACGGCGGGCACTGGCCGCAGGCGGGGATGAAGGCCGTGACGACGTGGTCGCCCTCCTGCAGGCCCGTCACACCGGGGCCGACCTTCGTGACGACGCCGGAGCCCTCGTGCCCGCCGATGACCGGGTAGAACGCGACCGGGGTGCCGCCGGTGACGAGGTGCTCGTCGCTGTGGCACAGCCCGGAGGCGGCCAGCTGGACCTGGACCTCGCCCTCCTTCGGGTCACCCAGCTCGATCTCCTCGATCGACCACTCCTCGCCGACGCCCCACAGGATCGCGCCCTTGGTCTTCACCCGGTGTCCTCTCCGTCCGGCCCGCCGTCGTCGGCGGGCAGCCTGGTGGGCGCACCCCGCTGGAGTGTGCGCCGCGCCACAGACTCACCGCGGCACCGGGTGCCGTCAAGGGGCCGCAACGGACTGCAACGTCCCGCTCAGCGGCCCCGGTCGACGGTCACCGCGGTGAACGGCAGGTGCGGCTCCACCCAGGGGAAGACGACGAACAGCAGCAGCGCCGCCGCGGCGAGCGCGAGCAGCAGGGACAGCACCGAACGGGTCGCCGTCCCCCCGGGCAGGTGTCGCCAGATCCAGCGGTACACGGGGGTCCTCCTCAGCCCTCGGTCAGGGCCGGCGGCCCGTCGGGTGCGTCCGCCCGGGTCACGCCCGGGCCGTCGAGGACGGCGTGCACCACCAGCCGCTGCCGCGCCGAGTACCGCGGGTGGCAGGTGGTGATCGTCAGGTAGGACCCGGCGGGCGCGGCGTCGGCGGCACCCCCGGGGACCGGGGCGATGACGTCGACGTCGGCCGGCGTCACGATCCGCTGTCCGGGGACGCCGTTGGGGTCCTGCGCCGTCAGGTCCCCGGAGGCGTCGCCGAGCACGCGGTAGGTGAACCACCCGTCGGCCACCTCGACGACGACCGGGTCGCCCGGCCGCAGCCGGTCCAGGTCGAGGAACGGCGAGCCCCGGCCCACCCGGTGCCCGGCGAGCGCGACGTTGCCGGGCGCCCCGGGCATCGCCGTCCCGGCGTAGTGGCCCGGTCCCTGGGACAGCTGGTCCTCGCTGGTCCCCTCGAGGACGACGCGCGACCAGTCCGCGCCCAGCCGGGGGACGTGCAGCACCGCGAACGGCTCGCCCACCGGGACCTGCGCGGGGACGGTGGGCACCCCGGAGGCGGGCGGCTCGGCGGACCACTCGGTCCGCAACCGGTCGGAGAGCCGGTCCTGGTCGCGCGCGGAGAACAGGTCGGTGACCCACAGCTCGTAGACCACGAACAGCAGCAGCACGACGCCGGCGGTGACCAGCGTCTGCCCCAGCCCGCCGGCGAGTGCGCGCCGGCGGTCCCCGCGCGTCCGGCCGGGCCGGCGCCGCCCGGCCGGCGGCGCGGGGGCGTCTGTCGGGGCCATCGCCGGGCCACTGTGCCAGCCCGGACCCGGCGCGGTCGGCGACACTGGGCGGCGTGTCGTCGCAGCCGGTCATCCCGCCTGTCGTGGTGGTCGGCGCCGGGCCGGTGGGCACGACCGCCGCGCTGCTGCTCGCCCGGCGCGGCCTGCCCGTCCTGCTGCTCGACCGCCAGCCCCGCCCGTACGGGCTGCCGCGCGCGGTGCACCTCGACGACGAGGCGCTGCGGGTGCTGGCCGACGCCGGCGTCGTCGAGGCGTTCCTCGAGGTCAGCCGGCCGATGGCGGGGCTGCGGCTGCTCGACGCGCGGCACCGCACGCTCGCCGAGTTCCGCCGCGCCGGGGACGCCGGGCGGCACGGCTGGCCCCAGGCGTCGATGTTCCACCAGCCCGACCTGGAGCGGCTGCTGCGTGCCGCGGTGCGCGACACCCCGGGCGTCGAGCTGCGCGGCGGCGAGGAGGTCGTCGGGCTCGCGGAGGCGGACCGCTCCGTCACGGTGACCGTGCTGGAGCGGGCCACGGGGCGGCGTCGCGACGTCGTCGCCTCGGCCGTGCTCGGGTGCGACGGGGCGAACAGCACCGTCCGGGGCCTGGTGGGCGCGCGGATGCGCGACCTCGGCCGGCCCGACCGCTGGCTGGTCGTGGACCTGCGCGCGCGGGTGCCGCTGCCGGTGTGGCCGGGCGTGCACCAGGTGTGCGACCCGGACCGCGCGGCGACGTTCATGCCGGTCAGCGGGGACCGCTACCGCTTCGAGGCGCGGCTGCGGCCCGGCGAGACGGCCGCGGACCTCACCGGCGCCGCGCTGCCCGCCCTGCTCGCGCCGTTCGGGGCGCAGGACGCCGAGGTGGTCCGCGCGGCCGAGTACGTCTACCGGGCGCAGGTGGCGGACCGCTGGCGGCGCGGCCGCGTGCTGCTGGCCGGGGACGCCGCCCACCTCACCCCGCCGTTCGTCGGCCAGGGCCTGGGGCTCGGCCTGCGCGACGTGCACCAGCTGTCCTGGAAGGTGGCCGCCGTCGTCACCGGCGCCGCGGGTGAGGAGCTGCTCGACACCCACCGCGCCGAGCGGGAGCCGCACGCCCGGGCGCTGGTCCGGCTCGCGGCGGTGGTCGGGCGGCTGATGACCGGCGGGGGAGCGGGCGCGGTGCCGGTGCGGCGGGCCGTGCTCGCCGCGGTCGCGGGCGTGCCGGCGCTGGCCGCCTACGCCACCGACAGCCGCACGCCCGCGCTGCGCGCCGGGCCGCTGGTCGAGCGGCGCGGCCCGGCCGGTCGGCGGCTGGCCGGGACCCTCGTGCCGCGGGCGCGCGTCCGCGCCGGCGGGCGGGAGTGCCGGCTCGACGACGTCCTGGGTGCCGGCACCGCGGTCGTGGCGCTGGCGGCGCCGGGGCGCGTGGCGGTCACCGCGGCCGGCCGGCGCGCCGAGCTCGACGACGTCGACGGCGCGCTCACCGCGTGGCTGCGGGCGGGACGGGCCCGCTTCGCCGTCGTCCGGCCCGACCGGGTGGTGCGAGCCGCGGGGTGAGTGGGTAGCGGGGCGTCATGCAGATCGACAAGGACCAGATCCTCCAGCTGCTGCGCTCCCAGGGCGACGACGCCAAGGCGCAGCAGGCCGACCAGGACCTGCCCGGCCAGGTCGACACCGACCAGCACGCCGGGATCCTGCAGAAGCTCGGGCTGGACCCGGGCGACCTGATCAAGATGATCAGCGGCGGTGGCGGCCAGGGCGGCGGCCTCGGCGGCGCGATCGGCGGGATCCTCGGCCGCTGAGCCGGCCGTGCACTCCCGCGCAGACGCCCCGGGCGTCTCCGCGGGAGTGCGTGCGGTCCGGCCGGTGGTCGTGGCCACCCCGGCTCTCCTACGGTGTGGTGCACACCACACGACGACGGCCGGACGGGGGCCGGTCGTGCCCGGCCGGCCGCGGCACCACGACGGCGGCGCTCCACCGGCCGGCTCCGGGACGGAGGACAGCCGGTGAGCCCGTACGACCTGCCCCACACCCCGCCGCGCCGCAGGCGCCTCCGCGGAGCGGCACGGCCGAGGGGGTCCGGGAGGCGGCCGGTGGTCGGCGGCGCAGTGGTCGCCGGCGTCCTCGTGCTGGGTGTGGTCGTCCCCGCGTCGGCGCAGGCGGCGGACGCGGCGCCCGGGTACCCCGGGGAGGCGGCGACCTGGTCGCCGGGGGACAAGGACGGCTTCGGGACGGCGATCGGCGCCCTCGACAGCACGGTCTGGTACACGCTGAACGACGGCACGCTCAGCGAGGTCTACGCCCCGCGGATCGACACGCCGAGCTCCCGGGACACCCAGTTCGTCGTCACCGACGGCGCCACCTTCGCCGAGCGGGAGGACGAGGCCACCGACTCCGTCGTCGAGCTGGTCGACCCGCGGGCCCTGGTCTACCGCCAGGTCAACACCGCGCAGAGCGGCCGCTACCGGATCACCAAGACCTACACCACCGACCCCGATCGGTCCGCGGTGCTCGTCGACGTGCGCTTCGAGTCCCTGGACGGTCAGCCGTACCAGGTCTACCTGCTCCACGACGTGGGCCTGGGCCTGAACGCCAACGACGACACCGGCCGCTCCGCCGACGGGCGGCTGCTGGCGACCGACGGCGCGCTGAGCAGCGCCGTCACCGTCTCGGGCGGCCTCACCGACACCTCCAGCGGCTACCTCGAGCGCAGCGACGGCTGGTCGGACCTGCGCGACGACTTCGTCCTCGACGACAGGTGGGACGCGCCGACCCCCGGCAACGTGGTGCAGATCGGCCGCACCGGCCTCACCGGCACCGGCGGCGGGCAGCGACTCACCCTGTCGCTCGGCTTCGGGACGACGGAGGACGACGCCGCGCAGGCCGCCGACCGGGCGCTGGACCGCGGCTTCGACGACGCCCTGGCCGCCTACACCGCAGGCTGGCACGACTACCTCGACGGCCTGGCGCCCGTGCCGGCCAGCGCCGAGCGGTGGCGCACGGAGTACGACGTGTCCGCCATGGTCGTCGCGGCCAGCGAGGACAAGACCTTCCGCGGCGGGTTCATCGCCTCCCCGGGCAAGCCGTGGGCCTGGGCGGACGAGCTGCAGCACTTCCCCGTCTACCACGAGGTCTGGTCCCGCGACCTGTACCAGCACGCGACCGCCCTGATCGCGATGGGCGACGAGGCGGCCGCCGAGCGCGCCCTGGACCACCTGTGGACGGTGCAGCAGCGTCCCGACGGGTCGTTCCCGCAGAACGCGCGCCTCGACGGCGAGGCGGTCTTCGGCGGGCTGCAGATGGACGAGGTCGCCCTGCCGATCGTGCTCGCCTGGCAGCTCGGCCGGACGGGCCCGGAGGACTGGGAGCGGGTGCGGCTCTCGGCGGACTTCCTGGTGGCCGAGGGGCCGGCCACCGAGCAGGAGCGGTGGGAGAACCTGAGCGGGTGGTCGCCGAACACCATCGCGGCCGAGATCGCCGGCCTGGTGACCGCGGCCGAGATCGCCCGCGGCAACGGCGACGACGCCCGCGCCGACACCTACCTGGCCACGGCCGACGGGTGGCGGGCCGGTCTGGCGGAGTGGACGGTGACGACCACCGGCCCGCTGTCGCCCGAGCCGTACTACCTCCGCATCACCGCCGACGGGGACGCCGACGCCGGCACGCAGATCCAGATCGCCGACGGCGGCCCGCTGGTCGACCAGCGGGAGGTGCTCGACCCGAGCTTCCTCGACCTGGTCCGGCTGGGCATCGTGCCGGCCGACGACCCGGTCGTGGCGAACACCCTGCGGCTGATCGACGAGCAGCTGGCCTACGACACGGCCAACGGCCGGTTCTGGCACCGGTCGAGCTTCGACGGGTACGGGGAGAAGGCCGACGGCACCCAGTGGGAGTCGGTGGACCCGGGTTCGCGGGAGACGATCGGCCGTGGTTGGCCGCTGCTCACCGGTGAGCGGGGGGAGTACGAGCTGGCTCTCGGTGGCGACGCCGCCGCGAGTGCCCAGGAGCGGCTGGACACGATGGCCCGCTCGGCCGACGACGCCTCCTCCTTCCTCGCCGAGCAGGTGTGGGACGACCAGCCGCCGTCGGCGGAGGGGACGGAGTTCGTGCCGGGGGAGCCGACGTTCTCCGCGACGCCGCTGTCCTGGAGCCACGCGGGCTTCATCCGGCTGGCGCACGCCGTCGACGCCGGACGTCCCGTGGACACGCCCGACGTCGTGGCCTGCCGGTACGGGACGTCGCTCTGCCCCGACTGACGCGCTCGGTCCGGTGCCCTCCCGCGGGAGGGCACCGGATCAGGCGTGCTCCGCGATCCGCTTGATGGCGGCCAGCGTCGCGGGGATGCCCTCGTGCGCGGCGCGGGTGCGCTGCTCGATCTGGCGCTGCGCGTCCTCGCCGTAGCGCTCCGCGAAGAACTCCTGACCGGCGGGCAGGAACTCCCACGTCTCGGTCAGCCGGGTGCCGCCGTCGACCGGCTCCATCAGGTAGCCCCAGCGGACCAACCGGCCGCCGACGAGCCAGGCGAACTCCCGGCCGCGGTCGGCCGCCACCACCTGGCTGCGGCTCTCCCAGGTGCGCTCCGGGGTGACGTTGCGGCCGGTGAACCAGTCGCCCACCGCGCCCGTCGCGCCCTCGTCCCACCAGCAGGCGGCGCAGACCGGGCTCCACTCGCCGGTGCGGGTCACGTCGCTGACCAGGTCGTAGACCTCCTCCGGGGAGGCGGCGACGACGACCGAGTCCGAGTGCGTCAGCGAGGTGGTCACCCGGGGAGTCTCGCACCGCCCCGACGCGGCGGTCCCCGTGCGCCGGCCTCGCGCCGACACGCCGGTGACACGCCAGTGACACGCTCGGAGCGGTCCACGACACGCCCGATCCCGTTCCACGACCCGTGACGGACGCGCCGGGCGGCGCCCTCGGGCCGGGTCGGCCGGCGTCCGGCCGACCCTAGCTTCGCGGGGCATGAGGACCACCACGACGAGGGCCGGACGGGTCCTCCTCGGGGGCCGGGCGGTGCACCGCGTGGGGTTCGGCGGCATGAAGCTCACCGGGCCACGGGTCACCGGCCCCCCGGCCGATCGGGGCAGGGCGCTCGCCGTCCTGCGCCGGGCCGTCGAACGGGGTGTCGACCACGTCGACACCAGCGGCCTCTACGGGCCGCACGTGGTGAACGACCTGATCCGCGAGGCGTTGCACCCCTACCCCGAGGACCTGGTCATCGCCACCAGGGTCGGCGCCCGCCGGACGCCGGACGGCGGCTGGGACGAGGCGCTGACGCCGGGCGAACTGCGCCGGTCGGTGGAGGAGGACCTCGAGCACCTCGGGCTCGACGCGCTGCACGTCGCCAACCTGCGGATGCCGGGCCTCGGTGAACCCGCGGAGCGCCCGCTCGGGGAGCCGCTCGAGGCGCTGGACCGGCTGCGGCAGGAGGGGCTGGTCCGTGAGCTCGGCATCAGCCACGTCACCACCCGGCAGGTCGCCGAGGCCCGGGGCATCGCGCCGCTGGCCTGCGTGCAGAACCACTACAACCTGATCCACCGCACCGACGACGCCCTGGTCGAGGACCTGGCCCGGGACGGGATCGCCTACACCGCGCTGGAGGGGGTCTCCTACACGTCGTTCTTCCCGGTGGGGGAGATGGGCCCGGCGCAGGCGGCGGCCCTGGACGCCGTCGCCCGGCGGTTCGGGGTGGCCCCCGTGCAGGTGGCCATCGCGTGGCTGCTGGCCCGTTCCCCGAACGTGCTGGTCGTCCCGAGCGCCACCTCGGTCGACGAGCTGGAGGACCTCCTCGCGGCGGGCGACGTGGCACTCGGCCCCGCGGACGTCGAGGAGCTGGACCGCATCGCGGCGTCGGGAGGACCGCCACCCGGCGGCCCGCCGGTGGGTGGCGCGAGCCGCCCTGTGCGGGGCCGCGCCACGAGCCCGTGAGCGACGGGATCGCCGGTCCCGTCGCGGGAGCGGCGGCCGTGGCGGGCATGCTGCGGGGGTGACCTCAGCCGCGAGCACCGCCTACGACGTCGCCGCCGTCCGCGCGGACTTCCCGGCCCTGCGTGCCGGGGCCGCCCACTTCGACGGGCCGGGCGGCTCGCAGGTGCCGCGCCAGGTCGCGCACGCCGTGGCGGCCACCCTCGGCTCCCCGATCGCCAACCGCGGCCGGCTGACCGAGGCCGAGCGCAACGCCGACGACGTCGTCCTGGCCGCCCGCGCCGCCGTCGCGGACCTGGTGGGCGGGGACCCGGGCGGCGTCGTCTTCGGCCGCTCGATGACCCAGCTGACCTACGACCTCTCCCGCACGCTGGCCGCCTCCTGGGGCCCCGGCGACGAGGTCGTCGTCACCCGCCTGGACCACGACGCCAACGTCCGGCCGTGGGTGCAGGCCGCCGCCGCCCGCGGGGCCACCGTCCGCTGGGCCGACCTGGACCCGGACACCGGCGAGCTGACCGCCGGGGCGCTGCGCGCGGTGCTGTCGGACCGCACCCGCCTGGTCGCGGTCACCGGCGCCTCGAACCTCATCGGCACCCGGCCCGACGTCGCGGCGCTCACCGCGCTGGCCCACGACGCCGGGGCGCTCGCCTACGTCGACGGCGTGCACCTCACCGCGCACGCGCCGGTCGACGTCGCCGCGCTCGGCGCCGACCTCTACGCCTGCTCGCCGTACAAGTTCCTCGGCCCGCACCTGGGCTGCGTCACCGCCGCGCCGGCGCTGCTGGAGACGCTGCACCCGGACAAGCTCCTCCCCTCGACCGACGCCGTCCCGGAGCGGTTCGAGCTCGGCACGCTGCCCTACGAGCTGCTGGCCGGGACCACCGCGGCCGTCGACTACCTCGCCGCCCTGGGCGGCCCCGGGGGCGACCGGCGCGCCCGGCTGACCGCCGGTATGGCCGCCGTCGAGGCGCACGAGGACCGGCTGCGCGAGCGGATCGAGGAGGGGATCGCGGAGCTGCCGGGCGTCACGCTGTGGTCCCGCGCCCGGCACCGGACGCCGACCCTGCTGCTCACCTTCGCCGACCGGCCGGCCGCCGAGGTCTCCCGCGCGCTGGCCGAGCGGCGGGTGAACGCCCCGGCGGGGAACTTCTACGCGATCGAGGCGTCCCGGCGGCTGGGGCTGGGCGACGCCGGTGGCCTGCGGGTCGGGCTGGCGCCCTACAGCGACGACGCCGACGTCGACCGCCTGCTCGAGGGTCTGCGCGCCGCGCTCTGACGCCTCTCAGCGCAGGTCGGGGAAGCCCTCCGCCAGCTGGGCGAACGCCGTGCGCAGCACCTCGGCGAGGGAGCCGTCGCCGCCGGTCAGCCACACCTCGAACGCGGTGGTGGCCGCCGCGCGGGTCGCGGTGGCGACCAGGCGGGGGAGCAGGTCGGCGGGGTCCTGGCCGCGGCGGCGGGCGACGTAGCGCGCCACCGCCTCGTCGACCTCGGCGTAGCGCAGCTGCGAGTGCGCCAGCAGCGCCGGCTCGGTGAGGATCAGCCGCATCCGCTGGCGCAGCACCGGGAGGTCGGCCTCGGCGTAGTCGTTGACCTCGACGTAGGCGCCGAACACGGCGGGCAGCACCGGGACGTCGTCGCCGGCGGCGTCCAGCAGGGCGGCCAGCCGGGACACGTGGCCGGCGAAGTCGCCCCACACGGCGTCGGCCTTGCCGCCCACGTGGCGGAAGAAGGTGCGCCGGCTGGTGCCCGCGGCGGCGGCGATCTCCTCGATGGTCACCTGCTCGAAGCCCTCGGCGGTGAACAGCTCCAGGGCCGCACGCTCGATCCGGGCGTGGGTGCTGCCGAGGCCGTCGCCCACGGCCGGCGGGACGGCGGTGATCGTCGGCGGGCTCACGCGCCCATCCTGTCCCACCCGGCCGCGCCGGTCAGCCCCTCGCCGGCCGGCGGCCCACCCCCTCGCTTGCCGGTGGCACCCGGTGTCTCTAACGTCCCCCGCATCCCGTCCCGCCGTCCTCCGGAGGCTCCGCATGCCCGAGACGACCGCCCAGACCGAGACCCAGGACGTGGCCCAGGCGGCCACTCGCGAGGCGGGAGCCGAGGAGGCGCTGGTCGAGGAGTCCCTCGTCGAGGAGGTCTCCATCGACGGCATGTGCGGCGTCTACTGAGCCGACCGGTCCCGTGATCCCCGCCGCTCCGGCCGCGGACGCCTTCGACCCGGCCCGACCCTGGCGGCGCGCCCGGTCGGTGGCGCTGCGGCCGGAGCCGTTCGGGGCGCTGGTGTACCACTTCGGCAACCGGAAGCTGTCCTTCCTCAAGTCGAAGACGCTGGTCAGCGTGGTGGAGACCCTCGCCGACCACCCCAGCGCCGACGCCGCCCTCGTGGCGTGCGGCGTCCCCGAGGCCCAGCGACCCGCCTACGTGAAGGCGCTGGCCGACCTCGCCCGTTCCCAGATGATCGAGGTGCGCGCATGACCGCCGTCGTCCCCCAGCGGCCCGCAGCGCCGGCCACCCGCCCCACCGGTGGGCGCCTGGTCGACCAGTTCGAGTACGGCCTGGACGCCCCGATCTGCCTGACCTGGGAGCTCACCTACGCCTGCAACCTGGCGTGCGTGCACTGCCTGTCCTCCTCGGGGCGGCGCGACCCCCGGGAGCTCACGACCGCCGAGGCCGAGGCGGTGATCGACGAGCTGCAGCGGATGCAGGTCTTCTACGTCAACGTCGGCGGCGGCGAGCCGACCGTGCGGCCGGACTTCTGGCACCTGCTGGACTACGCCATCGGCCACGACGTCGGGGTCAAGTTCTCCACCAACGGCGTGAAGCTGGACAGGGCACGCGCCGAGCAGCTGGCGGCCACCGACTACGTCGACGTGCAGATCTCCCTCGACGGCGCCACCGCGGAGGTCAACGACCGGGTCCGCGGCACCGGCTCGTTCGCCACCGCCGTGCGCGCGTTGGAGAACCTGGCCGAGGCCGGGATGGAGGACTTCAAGGTCTCCGTCGTCGTGACGCGGGAGAACGTCTCCCAGCTCGACGAGTTCAGGGCGCTCACCGACCGCTACGGCGCCCAGCTGCGGATCACCCGGCTGCGCCCGTCGGGCCGCGGCGCCGACGTCTGGGACCAGCTGCACCCCACCCAGGCCCAGCAGCGCGAGCTCTACGCCTGGCTGCTGGCCAACGGCGACCGGGTGCTCACCGGCGACTCGTTCTTCCACCTGTCCGCCTACGGCGAGGCCCTGCCGGGGCTGAACCTGTGCGGCGCCGGGCGGGTGGTGTGCCTGATCGACCCGGTCGGCGACGTCTACGCCTGCCCGTTCGCCATCCACGAGCAGTTCCTCGCCGGCAACGTCCGGGGCGAGGGCGGCTTCCAGCGGGTCTGGCAGCAGTCCGAGCTGTTCGCCGAGCTGCGCAGCCCGCAGACCGGCGGCGCCTGCACCAGGTGCGCGCACTTCGACGCCTGCCGCGGCGGCTGCATGGCGGCCAAGTTCTTCACCGGCCTGCCGCTGGACGGCCCGGACCCCGAGTGCGTGCAGGGGTACGGCGAGACCGCGCTGGCCGCCCGCGACCTCGACCTGGTCACGCCCAGGAGCCACCTCGACCACTCGCACACCGGCCCGGTCCGCGGCCAGCCCACGCTGCTGGGCATGCCCGCCGTCCCGGCCAAGGCCTGCGACGAGTCCCCGCTGGCCGGGCTGCAACCGGGCTGAGGTCTCAGCGGATCGGGGCGACCCCGGCGGGTCCGGGCCCGTCGGGGAGCAGGCCGGGCGCGAGGTCGGCCAGGGTCATGGTCAGGAACAGGGCGACGAGCAGGGCGAGCGTGAGCACGGGGCACCTCCGGGTGACGTGCCCCCAGGCTGACCGCCGTCCCTGACCGGGCCCGGTGACCTGCCTGGGAGTCCGCTGGGTGCCCCTGGCCCCCTCGCAGGGTCCCGGCCCGCGCGGAGCGTGGGCCGGGGGCGAGGGGGTCCTGCATCAGGGCAGGTCGACGACGTCCTTCTCGCCGGTGTCGGGCCGGGAGCCGGTGGCCTTGGCCTTGACGAAGCTCAGCGCCGTCGCCAGCCGGTTGCCGGGGCTGTCCCAGTACTCGGCGGTGTCGCCGTCGACCTTCACCAGGACGACGGAGGGGTCCTCGGGCCCCTGCGGCAGCCACGCCTCGACGCCGCTGTTCCACAGCTCCTTCTTCTTCGCGACGTCGTCGACGACGCGCGCGGTCCCGGTCAGCGACACCCAGGTGCCGCCCGAGCCGACGCCGACGTTGACCTGCGGCGAGGCCTGGACGTGGCCGAGCCAGGGGGCGTCGTGCTCGGCGAAGAACCAGAGGTCGCCGTCGAACTCGACCTCCTGCAGCGCCATGGGCCGGCTGGTCAGCCGGCCGTCGGGCATGGTCGTGGTGAGGAAGCCGAACCTCTGCCCCTTGATGAGCCCGGCGACCTTGGCGATGGCGTCCTGCGAGTCGGTGGTCATGCCCCTGCCCTTCCCCGGATCGGCCGCGCGACACGGGCGACACCCCGGCGTCCCGGAATGGACCGGCAGCCGGTTGCCTTGCGCAACGTCGTGACGACGATCCAGGACCGGCCGGCGACCGTGCCGGCCACGACCCCCGACCGGCCCGGGACCGCCCGCACCGCGCTCACCCTCGGCGCCTTCGTGGCCCTCGGGCCGCTCACCGTGGACATGTACCTCCCGGCGCTGCCCACCATCGCCGACGACCTGCGGACCAGTTCGGCCACGGTGCAGCTGACCCTCACCGGCACGCTGGTGGGCCTCGCGCTGGGCCAGCTGGTGCTCGGGCCGCTGTCGGACGCCCTGGGCCGCCGCCGTCCGCTGCTGGCCGGGACGGCGCTGCACGTCGTCGCCTCGCTGCTGGTGCTCGTCGCGCCGTCCATCGCGGTGCTCGGCGCGCTGCGCTTCCTGCAGGGCGTGGGGACGGCGGCCGGCGCGGTCATCGCGCTCGCGGTCGTGCGGGACCTGTTCGAGGGGCGGGCCGCGGCCACCATGCTCTCCCGGCTGTTCCTCGTCCTCGGCGCGGCGCCGGTGCTCGCGCCGACGGTGGGCGGGGAGGTCCTCCGGGTCACCTCGTGGCGCGGTGTGTTCCTGCTGCTCGCCGTCTACGGCCTGGCGCTGCTGGCCGTCGGCTGGTTCGCCGTGCGCGAGACGCTGCCGGCCGAGCGGCGGCGCAGCAGCGGCGTCGCCGGGACGCTGCGCGGCTACCGCGAGCTGCTGCGCGACCGGGCCTACGTCGGCCTGGTGCTGGTCGCCGGCCTGACGATGGCCGGGCTGTTCAGCTACGTGTCGGGTTCCTCGTTCGTCTTCCAGGACCAGTTCGGCCTGGACGAGCAGCAGTTCGGCCTGCTCTTCGGTGCCGGCGCGGTCTGGCTGATCGCCGCCACCCAGCTCAACCCGGTGGTGCTGCGCTGGTTCTCCCCGGCGCAGGTGCTCGTGGCCGGCGTCGTCGTCGGCGCGCTCGCGGGCGCGGTGCTGGTCGTGCTCGCGGGCACGGGCACCGGCGGCCTGTGGGGGATCGCGCTGCCGCTGTGGGCGGTGCTGTTCGCCTCCGGCCTGGCGCTGCCCAACGCCCCGGCGCTCGCGCTGGCCCGCCACGGCGAGGCGGCCGGCACCGCGGCGGCGCTCCTCGGCGCGGTGCAGTTCGGCGTCGGCGCGGCGGTGGCGCCGCTGGTCGGCGTGCTCGGCAACGACGCGGTCGCCATGGGCGTCGTCGTCCTGGCCGCGCTGGTCGTGGCGATCGCGGTGCTGCTGCTCGTCGTCCGGCCGTGGCGGCTGCCCGTGGACACCGAGGCCGTCCCCGCCTGACCCGCCCGGCCGCGGGGGATCTGCCTAGGCTGACCCGGTGCCCGACCTGGTCGGCGCCGCGTGGCCGGAGCTGCCCGAGCGCCCGCTGCTGGTCGTCCCGCTCGGCTCGGTCGAGCAGCACGGGCCCGCCCTGCCGTTCGCCACGGACACGGTCGTGGCCGGGGCGGTGGCGCGGGCCGCGGACCTCGACGGCGTGCTGGCCCCCGCCCTGCCCTACGGCGCCAGCGGCGAGCACGAGGGCTTCCCCGGCACCGTCTCCATCGGCACGGAGGCGCTGACCACCCTGCTGGTCGAGTACGGCCGCTCGGCCTGCCGCTGGGCCGGCCGGCTGCTCGTCGTCAACGGGCACGGCGGCAACCTCGACGCGCTGCGCCGGGCCGTGCCGCTGCTGCGCGCCGAGGGCCGCGACGCCGCCTGGTTCCCCTGCGGCGTCCCGGGTGGCGACGCGCACGCCGGGCGCACCGAGACCTCGCTGCTGTTGCACGTGGAACCGGCGTCGGTGCGGTCCGGTGCCCTGGTCGCCGGCGTGACGACCCCGATCGGCGAGCTGCTGCCCCGGCTGCGCGCCGAGGGCGTGCGCGGGGTGAGCCCCACCGGCGTGCTCGGTGACCCGGCCGGCGCCTCGGCGGAGGAGGGTTCCCGCCTGCTGGCCGGCCTGGCGGTCCGCCTCGCGGCGGCGGTGGCCCGCTGGGACGTGGGCGACGACGGGCGGCTGCACTAGTCCCGCGGGCCGCTGTCCCCCCGGCGCGCCAGGATGGCGGGGACACGACACGGGGAGGAGCCGCCGATGACCCAGCAGCCGGCCGTCGACCGGGGCGCGGAGGTGACCGCGGGGCGCGGCGCCGTCGAGACCAACGGCATCAACGTCATCGCCGAGGAGGAGCGCCGCGGCCGCCCGCGCCAGCTGTTCTGGCCGTGGTTCGGCGCCAACGTGAGCGTCCTGGGCCTGGCCTACGGCTCGTTCCTGCTCGGCTTCGGCATCTCCGCCGGGCAGGCGCTGGTCGCCGGGACCGTCGGCATCGTCGTCTCGTTCCTGCTCTGCGGGCTCGTCGCGATCGCCGGCAAGCGCGGCTCGGCGCCCACCCTCGTGCTCAGCCGCGCCGCGTTCGGCGTGCACGGCAACCGGGTCCCCGCCGCGCTGTCCTGGGTCCTCACCGTCGGCTGGGAGACGGTGCTGGTCAGCCTGGCCACCCTCGCGACGGCGACGGTGTTCGAGCAGCTGGGGTGGAGCGGCGGGACGGCGACCCAGGTGGTCGCGCTGCTCGTCGTCGCCGCGCTGGTCGTGGCCGGCGGCGTGCTCGGCTTCGACGCGATCATGCGCATGCAGGCCGTCATCACGGTCGTCAGCGGCGTGCTGACCGTCGTCTACGTGGTGCTGGTGGCCGACGACGTCGACTGGTCGGCGGTGACCGCGGTGCCGGGCGGCTCGACGGCGGCCGTCGTCGGCGCGCTCGTGCTGGCGATGACCGGCTACGGCTTCGGCTGGGTGAACGCCGCCGCCGACTACTCGCGCTACCTGCCGCGGACGGCGTCGACCGGCGGCGTCGTGGGCTGGACGACGTTCGGCGGCGCGCTGGCCCCCGTGGTCCTGCTGGGCACCGGCCTGCTGCTGGCCGCCTCGGACCCGGAGCTGTCGGGCGCGATCGGCGCCGACCCGATCGGCGCGCTCGGCGCGATCCTGCCGACCTGGTTCCTCGTGCCGTTCGTCGTCGTCGCGGTGCTCGGCCTGGTCGGCGGCGCGCTCCTGGACATCTACTCGTCGGGGCTGTCGCTGCTGGCCGCCGGCGTGCGGGTGCCCCGCCCGGTCGCCGCCGGCATCGACGGCACGCTCATGGTGCTGGGGGCGATCTGGGTCGTGTTCCTGGCCGACGCCAGCTTCTCGGTCCAGTTCCAGGGCTTCCTCATCACCCTCGGCGTGCCGATCGCCGCCTGGTGCGGGATCTTCCTCGGCGACCTCGCGCTGCGCCGCCGCGACTACGCCGAGCCCGACCTCTACGACGCGCGCGGCCGCTACGGCGCCCTCCCGCCGGTGCCGCTGGTGCTGCTCGCGGTGGGCACCGTGCTCGGCTGGGGGCTGGTCACCAACACCTACGCCGGCTGGCTGGACTGGCAGGGCTACCTGCTCGGCCCGCTCGGGCTCGGCGGCCGCGAGGGCGACTGGGCCTTCGCCAACCTCGGCGTGCTGGCCGCCTTCCTCGTGGGGCTGCTCGGCACGCTCGCGCTGCGCCGGGGTGCGGTGCGGACGCAGGAGGCCGCCCCGGCGGTGCCGGGACGGCCTCCTGCGTACTGAGCCGGTCAGCCCTGCAGCGTCTCCGCGAACAGCGGCACCGCGTTCTCGAGGGCGTACCGGGTGCCGAGGACCGAGCCGCTGGAGAAGGCGCTCACCAGCGTCTCGTCCTCGAGCACGACGGCGTTGCCCTGCTGCACCGACGGCAGCGTCTGCCACAGCGGGTTCGAGGTGATCTGCGCCGGGTCGACGAAGATCGGGAAGACGACGGTCAGCGGCGCGTCGAGCAGCGAGACCTGCTCGTCGGAGACCGGGACGAAGAAGCTCTCCGTGGCGAGGTCCTGGATCGCCGGCTTGTTGGCGAAGCCCAGCGCCTCCATGAAGTCGACGCGGGTGTCGCCGCGGACGTAGGCGCCGAAGCCCTCGGAGGTGTACGCGCCGACGGCGACCTCGGTGCCGTCGAACGCCGGGTTGGCCGCGGCGGCGTCGGCGAAGCGCTGCTCGAGGTCGCTCTGCAGCTGCGCGGCCTCGTCGCTCCTCCCGAGCGCCTGCCCGACCAGCTCGAGCTGCTGCTGCCAGGTGGTCACGTACTGCTCGGCGCCCTCGGGGATCCCGATGGTCGGCGCGATCGCGCTGAGGGAGTCGTAGCGCTCCCGGGTGCCGTCGGAGCGGGTGTCGAGGATGAGGTCGGGCTCCAGCGCGGCGATCGCCTCGAGGCTGGGCTCGAGCGTCTCGATGATCTCCGGCGCCTCGTCGTAGAGCCCCTCGGCCCACGGGCCGACGCCCTCGCCGCCGAAGCCGAGCCAGTCGCTCGCGCCGACCGGCTGCACGCCCAGCGCCAGCGCCGTCTCCGCGTCGGACCAGCCGAGGGCCACCACGCGCTGCGGCTCCTCCTCGATCTCGACGTCGCCGAAGGCGGTGCTGACGGTGACGGGGAAGGCGCCGTCACCACCGGCCGCGGGGGAGGACGCCGAGGAGTCCGCCGTCGAGCCCCCGTCGTCGGAGCCGCAGGCGGCCAGCGCCGCGGCGGTGGTGAGTGCGGCCGCGGCCAGGGCGGCGCGCCGGGTCAGGGGACGGGACATGGACGGTCTCCTTCGGTCGGTCCGGGTAAGGCTAGCCTGACCAAACCTGGCCACCGCGCCGCGGGCGGTTAGGGTCCGGCCGTGACGCACCCCTCCGGCTGGCTGGTCGTCGTCGACCCGCAGCGGGTGTTCGCCGACCCCGGCTCCCCGTGGGCGGCGCCCCGCTACGAGGAGGTGCGCCCGCGCATCCGGCGCCTGGTGGCCGCCTTCGGCGACCGCGTCGTCCTCACCCGGTTCGTGGCGCCGCGGGAGCCCGCCGGCGCCTGGGTCGACTACTACGAGCGGTTCCCGTTCGCGCTGCAGCCGCCCGACGCCCCGCTGTGGGACCTGGTCGAGGACCCCGGCCCGGCCCGGGTGCTCACCGCGACCACCTTCGGCAAGTGGGGCCCGGAGCTGGCGGAGGTGGTCGGCGCCGGGCCGCTGACCGTGGCCGGTGTGGCCACCGACTGCTGCGTCGTCTCCACGGTGCTGCCCGCCGCCGACGCCGGCGTGCCGGTGCGCGTGGTCGCCGACGCCTGCGCCGGCAGCACCGACGACGACCACCGGAAGGCGCTGGACCTCATGGGCCTCTACGCGCCGCTGGTCGAGGTCACCACCACCGACGACGTGCTGGCCGGGTGAGCCTCCCGCCGCCACCGGACGCCCGGCTGCCCGACGGCTGGGCGGTGCGGCTGGACCCGCGCACCCGCCGGCTGGAGGACGGCGCGGCGCTGCTGGGCGGCTCGCCGCTGCGGCTGCTGCGCCTGGCGCCGCGGGCCCGCGACCTGCTCGCCGGCGACCGCCTCGTCGTCACCGGCCCGGCGTCGGCGGCGCTCGCGGCGCGGGTGCAGGTCGCCGGGGTCGCCGTCCCCGAGCCCGCCGGCCCCGCACCCGGCCCGGACGGCGTCACCGTCGACGTCCCCGTCGTAGACCGCGCCGCCGCCGTCGCCCGCCTGCTGGCCGCCCTGCGCGCCGACCCGGACACCGCCGCCGTGCGCGTGCTCGTCGTCGACGACGGCTCGGCCGACACCGCCGCGACGGCGGCGGCGGCCGCCGCGGGCGGGGCCGAGGTGCTGCGGCACGACCGCTCGCTCGGGCCCGCCGCCGCGCGGAACACCGGGCTGCGCGCCGCGACGACCGACGCCGTCGCCTTCCTCGACTCCGACTGCGTGCCCCGGCCCGGCTGGCTGGCGACGCTGCTCCCCCACCTCGCCGACCCGCGGCTGGCCGTCGTCGCCCCGCGGATCACCGCCCTGCCGGCCGCCGACCCCGGGTGGGTGACCGCCTACGAGACGGCGGTCAGCGCCCTGGACATGGGCCCGGACCCCGGGCCGGTCGCGCCGCTGTCGGGCCTGTCCTACCTGCCCAGCGCGGCGCTGCTGGTCCGGCGGGCGGCGCTGGGGGAGGGCTTCGACGCCGGCATGCGGGTGGCCGAGGACGTCGACCTGGTGTGGCGGCTGGCCGCGGCCGGCTGGCGGGTGCGCTACGAGCCGGCCGCCCGCGTGGACCACGAGCACCCCTCGGCCACCGGGGCGTGGCTGCGCCGGCGGGCGGTCTACGGCACCGGGGCGGCGCCGCTGGCCGCCCGGCACGGCCGCGCCGTCGCGCCGGTGGTCGTGAGCCCGTGGTCGGACAACCCGCTGGTCCTGGCGCTGGCCGCCGGCGTCGGCAAGTCGGATCGTAGCCATGTCGTTCTGT
>NZ_JBHSGR010000020.1:0-101631 GCF_042654585.1 Geodermatophilus arenarius | reverse complement strand
CGGGTCGCGGCGGTCGGCCGCCGGCGACGGGGGGCGCGAGGACGGCGGGCGGGCGGGCAGCGGCGGGAGCGGCGGGAGGCCGCGGGCCGCCTCCCGCCCGGTCAGGGCCCCGGGGGGCCGGCCGGGCGGAGGACCTGCCACGGTGCCGCCTCCTCGCCGTGTCGGGCCTCGTGGCCGCCGGGCTGCCGGTCGTCCTTCCGGTCACGCAGTGTCGCGGGCGGCGTCACCGCGCGTCCAGGTCAGGCTCTCACGCGTCACACGAGACCCGTGCGACCCGCTGGTGGCGCGTCGCGCGGTCCCGGCTCAGCCGGCCCGCGCCTCCGGCTCGTCGTCGTCCCCGGCCTCCGCGGCGCTGCGGCGGTCCCCGGCGTCGAGGTCCTCGAGCAGGCCGAGCACCGCCCGGGCGGTCTCCTCCGGCGCCTCGAGCATCGCCACGTGGCCGACGGTCTCCAGCACCAGCAGCCGCGCGTCGGGGACGGCCGCCGCCAGCCGCGGGGCCAGCCGCGGGTCGACCAGCCGGTCGCGGTCGCCCCAGACGACCAGCGTCGGCATCCGCAGCGCGCGGGCCAGCCGCCAGGCGTTGGCCCGGCCGACCCGCAGGTAGGAGGTGATGAGGCCGCGCATGCTGCGGGTCAGCGCCCGGTTGGCCCACTCCTGCCGCGCCCGCTCGCGGGTCTCCGCGACGGCGGCGTCGATCCGCTCCGGCGGCACCCGCCCGGGCTCGCCGAAGCACATCTGCAGCATGCCGCGCACCGACTGCTCCGGCGTCACGCCGGCCAGCCGCCGCTCGGCGACGCCCGGCACGCCCGGCAGCAGGAGCAGCAGCAGCGCGCGGCTGAACGCCTGCGGCACGCGGTAGACCGGCATCGCCGGGGAGACCAGCGTCAGCGACGCGACGAGGTCCGGCCGGCGGGCGGCGACCAGCAGGCTGACCAGGCCGCCGAGGCTGTTGCCGAGCAGGTGCACCGGCCCGCCCTGCCCGTCGCCGGGCTGGTCCCGCACGTGCTCGAGGACCTCCACGACGGCGCGCACGTGCCCGCGGATGGAGTACGACCCGCCGGTCGGCGGCTGCGAGCGGCCGAACCCCGGCAGGTCCACCGCCCACCCCGCGCAGCGGACGGCGAGCAGCGCCGCCAGGTCGGTCCAGTTGGTGGACGCGCCGCCGAGGCCGTGGACGTACAGCGCGCGCTCGCGCGGCGCCCCGGGCGGACCGGCCCACGGGGTGGTGCGGACGTACACGGTGCCGCCGCTGACCGCCAGCTCCTCGCCGGGCCAGGCGTCCGGCGGCGCGCCGGGGACGGGCAGGGGCGCCGTCGACAGCCGGGCGGTGGACGACGGGGCGATCGACGGGGGCGCCGGCGGGCGGCGGCGCGCACGACGGACCTCGGGCACGCGGCGAACGGTATGCCAGCCGGAGGTGTCGCGTGCGGCGGGTGACCCGCCGGTAACATCCCCGGGACCATGCAGTCCTCCCGACCGGCCCCCGTCCGCCGCACGTCGCGGCTGCCCCGCGGCGCCCGGCGGCTGCAGCTGCTGCAGGCCGCCCAGGAGGTCTTCGTCGCGCACGGCTTCCACGCCGCCGCGATGGACGACATCGCCGACCGCGCCGGCGTCAGCAAGCCCGTCCTCTACCAGCACTTCCCGGGCAAGCGGGAGCTCTACCTGGCACTGCTCGAGCAGCAGGTCACCGAGCTCACCGACCGGGTGCGCGAGGCGATGGCCGGCACCGAGGACAACCGGCAGCGCGTGCACGGCGCCGTCGGTGCCTACTTCGACTTCATCGACGCCGAGGGCGGCGCGTTCCGGCTGGTCTTCGAGTCCGACCTGCGCAACGACGACGACGTGCGGGCGCTGGTCGACCGCGGCAACCGGGCGTGCGTCGAGGCGATCGCCGAGGTGATCGCCGGCGACACCGGCAGCTCGCCGGAGCAGGCGCACCTGCTGGCCTCGGGGCTGACCGGCCTGGCCGAGACCAGCGCCCGGTGGTGGCTGGCGCAGAAGGGCACGGTGTCCCGCGACGAGGCCGTGTCGCTGATGTCCGCGCTGGCGTGGCGGGGCATCTCCCGCTTCCCCCGGGTCGAGGGCGAGCCGGCCGCGGGCTGATCCGGTCCCGCGCCGTGCCTGTTCGCTGAGGGCACAGGCGCACGCCGGGGCCGGGCACCCCGCGCTGGACTAGCGTGGTCGGCAGCCGTGCAACCCGAGGAGGCATCCCCCGTGGAAGTCAAGATCGGTGTCCAGCACTCCCCCCGGGAGCTGGTCGTCGACAGCCCGAAGACCCCTGACGAGATCGCTGCCGACGTGGCCGCCGCCGTGTCCGGCGGCACGAAGGACGGGCTGTTGACCCTGGAGGACGAGCGGGGCCGCCGTGTCCTCGTCCCGGTCGACCGGATCGCCTACGTCGAGATCGCCCAGGCCGACCAGCGCCGGGTGGGCTTCGTCGCCGGCGCCTGAGACCCGCACGTCCCGACGGGGCGTCCCCGCACTGCGCGGGGGCGCCCCGTCGACGTGTCGCGGGACTCCACGACGTGAGCCGCCCCGCGAGGGTCGTGCCCGGTGGCGGGCCCGGAGGGTCCCCGGCGGGTGCGACGGAGCGGCTCAGCGCGACTGGGGAACGGCACGTGGCCGCGGTGCGATCCGGGAGGATCGCAGTGTCACAGTCTCAGGGGTTGAGGCCCAGGGTCTTCATGCGCTCGGTGTGCGCGGCGGTGATGCGGTCCACCAGCCGGACGACGCCGGTCAGGTCGCCGGTGCCGCCGATGATCAGCCGGGCCAGGCCGTCCCGCTCGGCGATGACCGCCTGCGACTGGGAGATCGCCTCCCCCACCAGCCGGCGCCCCCACAGCGCGAGCCGGCCGGCCAGCGTCCGCTGCGCGGCGATCGCGGCCCGGACCTCGCGGACGGCGAAGTCGGCGTGGCCGGTGTCGGCGAGCACCTCGAGGATCAGCGACCGGTCCGGCTCGGGCAGGGAGCCCGCGATCTCGCGGTAGAAGTCGGCGGCCAGGCCGTCGCCGACGTAGGCCTTCACCAGCCCCTCGAGCCAGGTGCGGGGCCGGGTGCCCTCGTGGAAGCCGTCGAGCGCGGCCACGAACGGGCGCATCGCCTCGGTCGGCTCCGCGCCCAGCTCGGTCAGCCGCTGCGCCAGCCGGTCGTGGTGGCCCATCTCCGCGGCGGCCATGCGCGCCAGCGCGGCGCGGCCGGCCAGGGTGGGCGCCATCCGCGCGTCCTCGGCCAGCCGGTCGAACGCGGTCAGCTCCGCGTAGGCGAGCACGCCGAGCAGGTCGACGACGGCTCGGGTGTCGACCGTGGTCACGTGCCACCTCCGGGTGGTGTCGGGGCGGACGGGGCCGCGCGGCGACCGAGGCTAGCCGCTGTCCGCGCTAGCATGGGGAACAGGCGGGCCGCCAGGCGCGCTGGTATCTGTGCGCTGACGAACGTCGGACGACGCCCTGAGGAGCCCCCACCGGGCACCGGGTGCGTCCCGGTCCTCCCCGGTCCGCTGGCCGCGTCGGCGCTGGAACGCATCCCGCGACACCCGACCGCGGAGCGCCCGGGCGACGACGCCGTCGCCCCCGGCAGCTCCCCCAGCCGACCAGAGGCGAGAGCACTGACCTCCACCGAGAACACCCCCACCGAGAACACCCCCACCGAGAACACCCCCACCGGGACCGGCACCCCGAGCACCGAGCTCGAGCACGCCGAGACCGGCGCGCCGGCCCCCGAGCAGGTCGAGCAGACCGTCGAGGCGCTCGGCGGCGCTCCCGTCGAGGAGACCGCGCCGCTGTTCAGCGACTTCGACGTCCACCCCGACGTCGTCGCGGCGCTGGCCGAGGCCGGCATCACCCGGACCTTCGCGATCCAGGAGCTCACCCTCCCGCTGGCGCTGGCCGGCAACGACCTCATCGGGCAGGCCCGCACCGGCACCGGCAAGACCCTCGGCTTCGGCGTCCCGCTGCTGCAGCGCGTCGTCCCCGCCGCGGAGGGCGGCGACGGCGTCCCGCAGGCGCTGGTCGTCGTCCCCACCCGCGAGCTGTGCGTCCAGGTGGCCCGCGACCTCGGCACCGCCGGCGCCAGGCGCGGCATCCGCGTGCAGGCGATCTACGGCGGCCGTGCGTTCGAGCCGCAGGTGTCCGCGCTGCAGGCCGGCGTCGAGGTCGTCGTCGGCACCCCCGGCCGGCTGCTGGACCTGGCCGAGCAGGGCCACCTGATCCTCGGCAAGGTCCGCGTGCTGGTCCTCGACGAGGCCGACGAGATGCTCGACCTGGGCTTCCTGCCCGACATCGAGCGGATCCTCGGCATGGTCCCGGCCCAGCGGCAGACGATGCTGTTCTCGGCCACCATGCCCGGCCCGATCGTCACGCTGTCGCGGTCGTTCATGACCCAGCCGACGCACATCCGGGCGCACGGCAACGACGAGGGCTCGACCGTCCCGCAGACGACGCAGTTCGTGTACCGGGCGCACAACCTCGACAAGCCCGAGCTGCTCGCCCGCGTGCTGCAGGCCCGCGGCCGCGGCCTGGCGATGGTCTTCTGCCGCACCAAGCGCACCGCGCAGAAGGTCGCCGACGAGCTGGTCGACCGCGGGTTCGCGGCCGCCGCCGTGCACGGCGACCTCGGCCAGGGCGCCCGCGAGCAGGCGCTGCGCGCGTTCCGGAGCGGCAAGGTCGACGTCCTGGTCGCCACCGACGTCGCCGCCCGCGGCATCGACGTCACCGGCGTCAGCCACGTCGTCAACTACCAGTGCCCCGAGGACGAGAAGACCTACGTGCACCGGATCGGCCGCACCGGCCGCGCCGGGCGCGAGGGCGTCGCCGTCACGCTGGTCGACTGGGACGACATCCCGCGCTGGCAGCTGATCAACAAGGCGCTGGACCTGCCGTTCGTGGACCCGCCGGAGACCTACTCCACCTCGCCGTGGGTCTACACCGACCTCGACGTCCCCGAGGGCGCCAAGGGCCGGCTGCCGCGCGCGCAGCGGACCCGCGAGGGCCTCGACGCGGAGGTGCTCGAGGACCTCGGCGAGACGGGCAAGAAGACCAGGGGCGCCGGCCGCGGTCCCGCGCGGGAGGAGTCCCGCACCGAGGGCGAGCGCCCGGCCCGGTCCCGCTCGCGCCGCCGCACCCGCGGCGGCGCCGCGGCCGAGGCCGTGGCCGCCGCGCCCGCCGCCGCCGCGTCGGGTGAGGCCGGGTCCGGCGAGGCCCCCGCGTCCCCGGCCGGGGACGCGACCGACGGGTCCGGGGAGGGCGCGGCCAGGCCGCGCCGCCGTCGCCGCCGCGGCGGCCGGGGT
The DNA here is from genome assembly GCF_042654585.1 of Geodermatophilus arenarius. Classification (NCBI taxonomy): domain Bacteria; kingdom Bacillati; phylum Actinomycetota; class Actinomycetes; order Geodermatophilales; family Geodermatophilaceae; genus Geodermatophilus; species Geodermatophilus arenarius. The sequence goes on along the minus strand of NZ_JBHSGR010000020.1, from coordinate 96,347 downwards.
CGCTCCGGCGCCTCCGCGGCCTCCGGCGCCGAGGGCCAGGACGGCGACGGCGGCGACTCCGAGTCCGCCGCGTAAGACGCCGCGTGGCGATGCGTCCCCCGCCGCTGCGGGTGTGGGTCTGGACGGCGGCCGCGCTCGCGCTGGCCGTCGTCGCCACCCTGCTGTGGCGGGGGTCGAGCGTCGCCGCGACCGACAGCACCACCGCCGGCGAGCCGCCGGTCCCCTCGACCGCGCCGGCCGGTGAGCTCGCGCCCGCCTGGTCGGCCGACGTCGACGTCCCGCTGCCGGACGCCGTCGTCGAGGGCGGGCGGGTGGTCGTGCCCGTCGCCGACGGCGTCACGGCGCTGGACCCGGCCACGGGCGAGGAGGCCTGGCACTACCGGCGCACCGACGCCGCGCTGTGCGGGCTCTCCGCCGGCGACGGGCTGGTCGTCGCCGTCTTCCGCACCGCGGACCGCTGCGACGAGGCGCTGGCGCTCACCGCGGCCACCGGCGTGCGCGCCTGGACCCGCAACCTGAGCCTGCGCGGCGACGCCACCGTCACCGGCGCCGACCAGGTGGTCCTCGCCAGCAGCGACACCGGCGTCGTCGTCCTCGACCCGGTCGGGGACAACGTCCGCTGGCGGGCGGGCGCGGAGTCCGGCTGCACGCTGCTCGACACCGCCGCGGGCAGCGCCGGCGTCGCGGTGCTGCAGCGCTGCACCGGCTCGGCCGCCGTCCAGCTGCGGCTGTTCGACTCCTTCTCCGGCGAGGCCCGCTGGACCCGCGACCTGGCCGCCACGGGCGGCGCCGACGTGCGGCTGGCCGGCGTGGACCGGCTGGTCGCCGTCGTCACCGGCGACGCCCTGCTGGTCCACCGCCCCGACGACGGCACGCAGCTGCAGGAGCTCGCGCTCCCGGCCGCGACCGACGGCGGCGCGGAGGGCGATCCCGTGCTGCAGTCCGGGACCGGCGACGTCGCGCTGGTGTGGGCGCGCGGCACCGTCCGGGCGCTGGACGGCACGAGCGGCGCCACCCTGTGGTCGCTGCCCGCCCTCGGCCTGCCCACCGCCTCCGCCGCCGGCAAGGGCGAGGCCGGGCAGGCCGGCGTCTGGGTGCCCGAGCCCGACGGCCTCGTCCTGCGCGACCCGGCCACCGGCGCCGAGCTCTCCCGAGTGGCGCTGCAGGACCCGCCGGCGCCCGGCGGGCGCGCCGCCGTCGCCGGGCCGGTGCTCGTCTACGCGCTCCCCGACCGGGTGCTCGGGTACGCGTAGTCCCCGCGTAGTCCCCGCGCGGCCCCCGTGCGGCGGCGCGGCCGCCGACGGCGGGGTTCACTGGGGACCATGGTCCTGCCCGGCACCTCGCACAGCCCCGACCTCGCCATCGCCGCCGACGACCTGCGCCAGCTCGCCGACCACGACGCGACGGCGCGCACCCTCTCCGGGCGGGCCGGGCCCCTGGCCGCGCTGGACACCGGCGGCGACGGGCCCAGCGGCACGGTGCTGCTGGTCGCCGGGTACACCGGCAGCAAGGAGGACTTCGCCCCGCTGCTCGCGCCGCTGGCCGCCGACGGCTACCGGGTGGTGGCGATCGACCAGCGCGGGCAGTACGAGTCCCCCGGCCCCGACGACCCCGCCGCCTACTCGGTCGCCGAGCTCGCCGCCGACGTCGTCGCCGTGGCCTCCCTGCTGCGCGAGGAGACCGGCACCCCGCACCTGCTCGGGCACAGCTTCGGCGGGCTGGTCGGCCGCGGCGCCGTCCTCGCCGACCCCGCCGCCTTCCGCTCGCTGACGCTGCTCGGGTCGGGCCCCGCCCGGCTGGGCGGCCGGCGCGCCGAGCTGCTCGAGCACCTCGGCCCGCTGCTGGACTCCGGCGGCGTCCCCGCCGTGCACGCCACGCTCGAGCAGCTGGCGATGACCGACGAGCGCGCCCAGGCGGTGCCCGCCCCCACCCGCGCGTTCTACGCCCGCCGGTTCCTCCGCAACACCGCGGCGGGGCTGCGCGGCATGGCCGACGCGATGACCACCGAGCCCGACCGCGTGGCCGAGCTGGCCGCCACCGGCGTGCCGGTGCTGGTCGCCCACGGCGTGGCCGACGACGCCTGGCCGCCGGACGTCCAGGCGGACATGGCCCGCCGGCTGGGCGCCCGGCACGAGGTCATCGACGGCGCGATCCACTCCCCCGCCGTCGAGAACCCGCGCCGCACGCTCGAGGTGCTCGAGGCGTTCTGGTCCTCGGTGCCGGAGGGGACCCGGTGAGCGCCGCCCGGCCCTCGGCGCGCGACTGGACGGCGGAGGAGGACCTGCTGGGGTTCTTCGGGCCCGACAGCGTCACCTGGCGGGTGCACGCCGACCCGGTCTACGGCGTCGGCGGGCTGCGCGCGCTGCTGCTGCAGGCGCTGCACCCGGTCGCGATGGACGGCGTGGCCCGCAACTCGGTCTTCCGCGCGTCGCCGTGGCAGCGGCTGGTGCGCACCGCCGAGTACGTCGACACGCTGACCTTCGGCACCCGCCGTGAGGCGATCCGCGCGGTGCGGCGGGTCCGCGGCGTGCACCGGCGCCTGGGCGGCACCGAGGAGACCACCGGCCGCACCTACCGCGTCGACGACCCCGACCTGCTGCTGTGGGTGCACAACTGCGAGGTCGACTCGCTGCTCGACGTCGCCCGCCGCGTCGGCGTCGTCACCCCCGCGGAGGCCGACCGCTACGTGGCCGAGCAGGTGACCGCCGCCGAGCTCATCGGGATCGACCGCGCCGACGTCCCCGACTCGGTGGCCGCGCTCGCCGGCTACTTCGAGCGGCTCCGGCCCGAGCTCACGCTCACCGCGGCCGGGCGGGAGGCGTGGCGCTTCCTCGTCGTCCCGCCGATGCCGCGCTGGGTGCAGTTCCTGACCCCGGCCCGGCCGGCCTGGGGGTCGCTGGCGTCGCTGGCGGTGGCCACCCTGCCGCCGTGGGCCCGCCGGATGGCCTCGCTGCCCGGGCTGACGCTGACCGACACGGCGGCGACGGCGGCGCTGCGGGCGTTCCGCACCGGGATGCTCGCGCTGCCCGAGCGGGCCCGGCACTCCCCGATCCGGCGCGCCGCCTTCGAGCGGACGGCGGGCGCGGTCGAGGTCGGCGCCTAGCCTCCACTCCCCGACCTCCACTCCCCGACCTCCACTCCCCGACCTCCGGTCCCCGACCTCCGGTCCCGGGCCCCCGGTCCTAGGCCCCCGCCGGGTCCACGTCGGCGGGCAGGAAGCTCCAGGTCTCCCGCGGCGGCGTCGCCGCCTGCCCCACCGGGCAGCTGGGCCGGAAGTCGCACCAGCCGCACTGCCGGCCGGGGACGGCGGGGAACGCCTCGTCCGGCGGCACGCCGTCCTCCACCCGCCGGGTGGCGACGGCGATGTCCTCCGCGACGTCCTCGGCCCGGCGCACGTGGTTGGCCAGCGACCGCTCGGTGTGCTCGAAGGAGGCGACCGTCCCGGTGGGCAGGTGGTGCAGCTCGACCCGGCTGCACGGCCGGCGCAGCGTGCGCCGCACGCCGAGCACGTAGGCCGCCAGCGCGGCCGACCCGCGCGCCTCGTCGTCGGTGCTGGGCACCCGGCCGGTCTTGTAGTCGACGACGACCAGCTCGTCGCCGCGCTGGTCGATGCGGTCGACCCGCCCGGTCAGCGCCAGCCGCTCGGTGGTGCACGAGACCTGCCGCTCCAGCCCGACCGGCTCCTCGGCGGGGTCCAGCGCCTCGACGTAGCCGGTGACCCAGCCGGCCGCGGTGGCGCGCCAGCGGGCGGCCTGCTCGTCGTCGCGGAAGCCGTTGGCCGACCAGACGCCGTAGAGCAGCTGCCGGGCGGCGACGGCGGTGCGGCGTGCCCGCGGCAGGTCCCACCACGAGCGCAGCGCGGCGTGGACGGCGGAGCCGACCGTGTTGTGCGCCCACGGCGGGCCCTTGGGCGGCGTCGGCCGGTCGACGTAGGCGAAGCGGTAGCGGCGCGGGCAGTCGGCGAAGGTGGCCAGCTTGCTCGGCGTCGCGGGGAACAGCCGGCGCGGCATGCCGGGCATCTCGAGCTGTGCGCCGTCGGACTGCCTCACCCGGCCACGCTAACCGGCGACGGCGCCCCTGTCGGCCAGGGGCACGCTGCCGGTGGACGCGGCCACCAGCGCCTCGTACTGCTCCGGGTCGGTGGTGCACGCGCCGAGCGGCGTCGCCTTGTTCGCGCCGTGGTGGTCGCTGGACCCGGTCACCAGCAGCCCGAGGTCGGCGGCCAGGCCGCGCAGGTGCTCGCGCTGGGCCGGGTCGTGGTCGGGGTGGTCGACCTCCAGGCCGACCAGCCCGGCGTCGGCCATCGCGGCGATCGCGGCGTCGTCGACCACCCGGCCGCGCCGGGTCGCCAGGCCGTGGGCGAACACCGGCACGCCGCCGGCCGCCCGGACCAGCCGGATGCCCTCGAGCACGTCGGTGTCGGCCTTGGTCACGTGGTACGGGCCGCCCTGGTGCAGCAGCGTGGTGAAGGCCTGCTCGACCGACGCGACGACGCCCGCCTCGACCAGCGCCCGGGCCACGTGCGGGCGGCCCACCACCGCGCCGCCGCTGGAGTCCAGGACCCGCTGCCACTCCACCGGGTAGCCGGCCGCGGCGAGCGCGGCGACCATCCGCTGGCCGCGGGTCAGCCGCTCCTCGCGCAGCCGCCGCAGCTCGCCGGCCAGCTCCGGGTGGTCCGGGTCGAACAGGTAGGCCAGCAGGTGCACGCTGACCGGCCGCCCCTCGGCGGGGAACCAGCGCGCGGACAGCTCCAGGCCCGGGACGACGGTCAGCCCCTCCGGCCGGGCCGCGGCGGCCGCCGCCCACCCGTCGGTCGTGTCGTGGTCGGTGAGCGCGACGACGTCGAGGCCGGCGGCGCGGGCAGCGGCCAGGAGCCGGGCCGGGGTGTCGGTGCCGTCGGAGACCGACGAGTGGGTGTGCAGGTCGATGCGCATCGGCGTCCAGCCTCCCCCAGGCGGGCGCGCGCTGCTCAGGCCCCCGGCAGGCGCGGGATCGGCTGGGTGTCGTGCCGGGGCGGCGCCGCGGCGGGGCGCCCGTTGTCGTCCGGGTTGCCCTCGTCGTCGCCGGCCGCGGCGCCGCCCCCGTCACTGCCGAACAGCAGCTCGCTCACCTCGCGGTAGAGCAGGTCCGCGCGCGGCAGGTGGGTGATCTGCGACAGCGCCTGCTGCGAGCCGGCCGACTCGAACCGGAAGGTGCCGTAGCCGAGCAGCTGGCCGGGGACGGTCTCCTTCCAGGTCAGGTCGGTGATCCGGCGCAGCGGCAGCAGGCTGACCGTGCGGGCGACGATCCCCGAGGTCAGCAGCACGCGGCGGCGGGTGACGATGAAGTGCCGCATCCACCACTCGCCGGCCCGCAGCGCGAACCAGCCGAGGGCGCCGAGGACGACGAGCAGCCCGACGCTCGCGCTGACCCGGTTGCCGGGGTCGAGGGTGAGCACCCACAGCCCGGCGAGCAGGACGGCGACCGCCTTCGCGCCCGGCCAGAGCAGCACCGCCCAGTGCCGGCGGGTCGCCACGACCGCCTGCTCACCGGGGAGCAGGTACTTGGCGGCGTCCTTGGCCCACCGCGGCGGGCGGCCGCCGGCCGGGCCGCTCACGGCGGGGTCAGACGAGCGAGCCGACGAAGGCCGCGATCGACGACGCGGCGCTACCGAGCGCCTCCCCGGCGCCGCGCACCACGTCGGCCGAGGCCTCGGGGCGCTGGATGACGTAGAACACGACGAAGGCCACCGCCAGCCAGACGAGCACCTTCTTCAGGTTCACCGCCACCCCCGGGGGATCCGCTCGGACCGGCGGACGACGTGCCCGCGCGGGTCGGCCCCGAGGGCCGGCCCCATGGGTAACACAGGCCCCAGTGCCCTCCGCCGGGACACGCCGGGCGGCGGACGGACGGGTCAGTCCCCCGGCAGCAGGTGCTCGCTGGGCGGGCCGAGCGGGAGGTCCGGGTAGAGCCGTTCGCGGAGGTCGAGCAGGCGCATCTCCTCGGCCAGCAGCCAGGCCGCCGACATCGGCCACATCACCAACCACAGCCACACGCCGAACGCCTCGCCGACGAAGGCGGCCCGGTCGTCGGAGGTGGGCACCGCCCACAGCGGCGCGTGCTGGCCGGCGGCCTCCACCGACGCCGACGAGGGGCCGGTGATGACGTCGCCGGGGTCCAGGCCCGGCAAGCCGGCGTAGCCGCAGCCCACGCCCATGCCCGGCTCCTCGGCGACCAGCACCAGCTCTGCCGACCCGCCCAGCGGCGCCGGGCCGGCGCAGCCGACGACGATCGCCCGCGCCCCGGGTTCCCCGCCCCAGGCCAGGCCGGTCACCGACCAGCCCGGCGGCACCGGGTCGGGCACCCACGCCGGCACCCGGGCGTCGGCGGTCACCGCCGCGATCGCGTCGTGGGCGATGAGCGTGGTGTGGTGCAGCGGGGTGACCGCGCCGTGCACGTGGCACCAGGCCACCGCCGAGTCCCCGGGGCGCACCACCAGTGGTTCGCCACAGCGGGGACAGACCGGGGAGGCGCTCATCGCAAGACACCGTCCTGTCACTCGGGGCTGACGTCAAGCGCTGGCGGACGGCGCCGTGCCGCCCGGCCGGGCCGTCCCGCCGCGGGCCCGGCCGTAGCCTGCCGTCGTGGCTCCCGACTCCCCCGGCGACCGGCTGCCGGTGCAGGCCTGCGTCGGCGCCGTGGTCCTCGACGGGGAGGGCCGGCTGCTGCTGGTCCGCCGGCGCAACGCCCCCGGTCGGGGGCTGTGGTCGGTGCCCGGCGGGCGGGTGGAGCCGGGTGAGACGCTGCCCGCGGCGGTCGCCCGCGAGGTGCGCGAGGAGACCGGGCTGGCGGTCCGGGTCGGCGCGGAGGTCGGTCGGGTGACCGTCCCCGGCGACGGCGTCGTCTACGACGTCGTGGACTTCGCCTGCACCCTCGAGGCCCCGGCCGCGACGCCGGTCCCGGGCGACGACGCCGACGCGGTCACCTGGGCCGGCGCCGCCGACCTCGGTCGGCTGGCCTGCACGCCGGGACTGGTCGCGACGCTGCGCGGCTGGGGTGCGCTGCCGTCCTGACCGGTCCGGCAGCGCACCCGCCCCTCAGGAGCGCGGCTTCGGCTCCGGGCGGCCGGGCTGCTCGCCGCCGCGGGCCTCGCCGTAGGAGCGCTTGGGCACCATGACCTTGCGCCGGAAGACGCAGACGACGGTGCCGTCCTGCTTGTAGCCGATCGTCTCGACGTACACGACGCCGCGGTCGTCCTTCGACTTCGACTCCGTCTTGTCCAGGACGGTGGTCTCGCCGTAGACGGTGTCGCCGTGGAAGGTCGGCGCCACGTGCCGCAGCGACTCGATCTCCAGGTTGGCGATGGCCTTGCCCGACACGTCGGGCACGCTCATGCCGAGCAGCAGCGAGTAGACGTAGTTGCCGACGACGACGTTCCTGCCGAAGTCCGTGGTCTCCGCCGCGTAGTGGGTGTCCAGGTGCAGCGGGTGGTGGTTCATCGTGATGAGGCAGAACAGGTGGTCGTCGTACTCGGTGACGGTCTTCCCGGGCCAGTGCTTGTAGACCGCCCCGACCTCGAACTCCTCGTAGTACCGACCGAACTGCATGTGCGCTCCTCCGACGTCGTCGTGCGGTGGACGGTGCCGACGTCGTGCGCGGGCGCAGGGGCCGTCCCGGGCCGGGCAGGCCAGTTGCCCACCACGCGGCGTCGGTGACCCATCTGGACGGGCGCCGATCCTACGATGCCCGGGTGGTCCAGCCGTCCCGCGCCGGCGACCCCGCGGAGGCGGACGTCGTCAGGCTCTCCACCGGCGGGCGCCGCGTCCGCCTCGCTGCCTCCCTGGCCGTCCTCGCGCTGCTGCTGGCCGGGACGGTCTGGGGCACCGACGCCTCGTTCCCGTTCGGCCCGTTCAAGATGTACTCGACCCGCGCCGAGGTGAACGCGCCGGTGGTCTCCACCCGCGTGGTCGGCCTGACCGGCGAGGGCGAGGAGGTGCGCCTGTCCGGCGGCGAGGTGGGGCTGCGCCGGGCCGAGTTCGAGGGGCAGCTCCCGCGGCTGGTCGACGACCCCGCGCTGCTGGTCACGCTGGCCGAGACCTACGCGCGCCGGCACCCGGACGCCCCCGACCTCGTCGAGGTGCAGGTGGTGCAGCGGCACTTCGAGCTCGCCGACGGGCAGCCGACCGGCGCGTGGACCGACCGCGTCCTCGTCGAGCAGGACCTGGGGGCCGGCGCGTGAGCTCCTCACCGGTCACCTCCCTCGTCTCCGCGGTCCGCGGCCTGCGCGGCTTCTGGACCCGCCCGGTCCCGCTGGCCCGCATCGCGGTGTTCCGCACCATCGCCTACCTGTTCGTGCCGGTCGACGTCTTCCTCACCACCGCCTGGGTGCGTGCGCACGCCGAGGTGCCGACCGTCTGGTACCAGCCCCTCGAGATCGCCCGCGTGCTGCACCTGCCCACGCCGACGTCGACCGTCGTCCACGTCGTGCAGTGGGCACTGGTCCTCACCGCCCTCGCCGCGGCCACCGGCCGCGCCCCCCGTCTGCTCGGCACGGCCGTGTTCGTGCTGTACCTCGAGTGGATGGTCATCGCGATGAGCTACGGCAAGGTCGACCACGACCGCATCGCCTACCTCGTCGCGCTCGCCGTGCTGCCCACCATCGGCCGGGTCCGCTGGCGCGACCGCCGCCGGTCCGAGGCCGCCGGATGGGCGATGGCCGCCGTGATGGTGACGGTGATGCTCACCTACTTCCTCGCGGCCTGGGCGAAGATGCGCTTCGGCGGCTGGGACTGGGCGACCGGCTCGACCATCACCCGCGCGGTGATCCGCCGGGGCACCGCCCTGTCGGACTGGATGCTCGACGTCCCCGGCCTGCTGGTGACCGTGCAGTGGGTGATGCTCGTGTTCGAGTTCGCCGCGCCGCTGATGCTGCTCGTCCGGTCCGACCGGGCCCGCGTCGCCCTCGTCGTGTTCCTGCTGGGCTTCCACCTCATGGTGTTCGGCGGGCTGCGGATCATCTTCCTGCCGCACTGCGTGGCGATCCTGTCGATCCTGCCGTGGGAGCGGGCACCCGAGGCCGTCGCCGCGGTGCGCCGGCGCCTGCAGCCCGGGCGAGCCGCCACGCTGTCCGCCGCGGCACCACCCGGCTGACCCGGCGTCAGATCAGCGCACCGATGCGGGCGGCCACGTCCGCCTCGTGCTGCTGGTAGGACGCGGCGACCGCGGTGAGCAGCCCGCCCATGCCGGTGAGCGCGTCGCTCACCCCCTGGGCCGAGACCCGCCACTGCTCGTAGAGCGCGCTGAACTGCACCGCGGCCTGGCTGTCGGTCCAGCCGTCGAGCACCGAGCTCGTGACCGTGCTCGACAGCGTCGCGTGCCGCGCGGCGGTCTCGGCCGCCTCCGCCTGGCACCGCCCGGCCATCGACTGCAGCGTCCCGATGTCGACCCTCATGGCTCCTCCTGTCCGTCCCGGGTCCCTCCCGGGTGGCTGCGGACGCTAGGCCGCACCCGTCCCGGAGGCGCCGACGCCGTCCACAGCCCCGGCCCCGTCCACAACCCCGGCCGGCGGGCACCGCGGCCGGCCCGCGGCCGGGAGCGTCGCGCCCGTGTCCGCTCCCCTCCCCGCCGGCGCCGAGGCCCGCTGCTGGACGGTGGTCGGCCCCGACGGCGCCGTCGACGTCGAGGTCCGCGCCTCCGACGACGCCCGGCTCGACACCGTGCTGGTCCCGCTGGCCGCCGCCCTCGGCACCGCGGCGGCGGGGCTGTGGTCCGGCAGCACCCGACTGCCCGGGGAGCTCCTCCTCACCGACGACCGCCTGGTCCACGGCGCGGTCCTGGGCCTGGGCCGCCCGGTCCCCCCGTCCGGCGAGCCGGCCGCCAGCCCCCTGGAGCTGCACGTGGTCGGCGGGCCCGCCGCGGGCACCGCCGTCCCGCTGGCCACCGGCCGGCACGTGCTCGGCCGCGGCGCCGGCGCCACGCTGTCCCTCCCCGATCCGGGGGTCTCCCGTCGGCACGTCGCGCTGGACGTCGGCGCCAGTGGCATCACCGTGACCGACCTCGGCTCGACCAACGGCAGCCGGCTCGACGACGCCGACCTCGACGGCGCGGCGCACCCGTGGCGCCCCGGGGCGGTGCTGCGGCTGGGCGCGAGTTCGGTGACCGTCACCGGACCACGGGACGGGCGCGCGGCGCTGCGGCCCGGGCCGGGCGGCCGCCGGCTCGTCCGCCCGGGCGTCCCGCCGCCCGCGCACCGCCCGGAGGTGGAGGTGGCGTGGCCGGACCCGCCCGCTGCCGCACCACGGCGCCGGTTGGGCTGGGTGGCCGTCGTGCTGCCGGCGGTCGCCGGGGTCGCGCTCGCGCTGGTGCTGTCGGCACCGACCTTCCTGTTCTTCGCACTGCTCGGCCCGCTGGTGGCGGTGGGCAGCTGGGCGTCGGACCGGTGGAGCGGGTCGCGCACCGGCCGGCGGGCGGCCGCGGCGCACGCCGGGGAGGTGCAGGAGACCCGCGCCCGGCTGGCCGAGGCGGTCCGGGCCGACGTCCGGGCGGCGCGGGCGGCCGCTCCCGACCTGGCGGCGCTGACCGCCGCGGCGCGCCGGCGGACCACCCTGCTGTGGTCCCGCCGCCCCGGGGACGCGGCGGCGCTGACCGTGCGGGTGGGGACCGGCGCGGGCCCCACCCGGGTGGTCCGCGTCGAGGCGGGCCGGCGGCTGCCCGAGGCGGCGGCCGACCTGCCGGTGACCGTCGACCTGCGCCGGACCGGGGGCCTGGCCGTGACCGGCCCGCGGGAGCCCGCGCTGGGGGTGGTGCGGGGGCTGCTGGCGCAGCTGGTCGCCCTGTCCGCACCCGGCGACGTCGACGTCGCGGTCCTCGCCTCCGCCGGGCGTGCGGCCGACTGGTCCTGGGCGCGGTGGCTGCCGCACCTGCCGGCGGGCGCGGTCTCGGTCCACCTCCCGGGGCCCGGAGCCGACCCGGCGCTGCCCTCGTGGCTGACCGGCCTTGCCGACGGGTGCGGGGACGCCGAGGGGACGCCGGTCCTCGTCGTCGACCGGCCGGTCGACCCGGCGCTCGCGGAGCTCCTGCGCCGGTGCCGCGAGCGGGGCGCGGTGCTGCTGGCACTCGCCCGCCGCGGCGAGGACCTCGGCGGCTGCGTCCCGGCCGTCCTCGAGGTCGGGGGCGAGACCGGCGACACCGGGCGGCTCGGCCTCGGCGACGGTGCCCTTTCCGCCGAGGTCGTCGTCGACCGGCTGCCCCTCGCCGCCGCGGCACGGCTCGCCCGCGCCCTGGCTCCCCTGGCGCCCGCCCGGCAGGGCGCGGGGCTGCCGCGCACCGTGCGCCTGCTCGACCTGCTCGCGGACGGCCGGGACCTGCCCGCCGGGGAGGTGCCGGTCGCGTGGTCGGCCACGCGGTCGTCGCTCACCGCCCGGCTGGGCGTGACCGCGGACGGCGCAGCCGGGGTCGACCTGGTGCGGGACGGGCCGCACGCCCTGGTGGCGGGGACGACCGGATCGGGGAAGTCCGAGCTGCTGCAGACGCTGGTCGCCGGGCTCGCGCTGGCGCACCCGCCCGACCGGTGCTCGTTCCTGCTGGTCGACTACAAGGGCGGCGCCGCCTTCGCCGAGGCCGTCGCGCTGCCGCACACCGTCGGCCTGGTGACCGACCTGGACGGCGCGGCCACCGCCCGGGCGTTGCGGTCGCTGACCGCGGAGCTCTCCCGCCGCGAGGCGCTGCTGGCCGCGGCGCGGGTCCCCGACCTCGCGGCGCTCCCGCCGGAGGTGGAGCTGGCGCGGCTGGTGATCGTCGTCGACGAGTTCGCGGGCCTGGCCGAGGAGCTGCCGGAGTTCGTCGCCGGCCTGGTCGGCATCGCCCAGCGGGGCCGCTCCCTCGGCGTGCACCTGGTGCTCGCGACCCAGCGCCCCGGCGGCGTGGTGTCCCCCGAGATCCGGGCCAACTGCTCGCTGCGGCTGTGCCTGCGCACCACCGACGAGGCCGACTCGCGCGACGTGCTCGGCAGCGGGGTCGCCGCGACGGTGCCGGCCGACCGTCCCGGCCGCGGGTACCTGCGCACCGGCAGCGGCCGCCCGGTCCCGTTCCAGGCGGCACGGGTGTCGCTCGGCCCCGCGGCGGCTGCCGGCCCGACGGTGACCCGCTGGTCCTGGCCGGCACCCCCGGCGGGGACCGCGCCCGGGAGGCCCGCCGGCCCGACCGACCTCGCCCGGGTCACCGCGGCGACCACCGGCCACGCCGCGGCGTCGGGCGCGCGGCGGCCGCACCGGCCCTGGCAGCCGGCGCTCCCGGAGGAGCTGAGGACGACCGACCTCCCCGTCGCGGGCGGCCCTCCGACGCGGCTGGTGGTGGGGCTCGTCGACCGCCCCGACCGGCAGGCGCGGGAGCCGCTGCTGCTCGACCTCGACCGCGGCGGCGGCTGGCTGGCCGTGGGCGGTCCACGCAGCGGCCGCACCACCCTGCTCCGCACGGTGCTCGCCGAGGCCGTGGAGCGGCTGTCCCCCAGCCGCCTGCACGTGCACGTCCTCGACCACGCCGGTGGCGCGCTGGCCGCCGAGGCCGCCGGCCTGCCGCACAGCGGGACGGTGGTCGGCGGCGGCGACGCGCTGCGCACCGTCCGGCTGGTGTCCCGGCTGGCCGCGGAGGTCGCCGGGCGGCGGGCCGGAGGAGGTGCGGACTCCCCGGCGGTCCTGCTCCTGGTCGACGGGGTGGACGCACTGCTGGCGCAGCTGGACGAGGCGGTCCCGGGGCAGGGCGCGGCCGAGTTCCTCCGGCTGGTCCGCGACGGCGGCGCCGCCGCGCTGACCTGCGTCCTGACCGCCGACCGCGCCGTGCCCGGGGGCCGGCTGGCCGCGGCCGCGGGGACCCGCCTGGTCCTCCCCCTGCCCGACCGCGCCGACTACGCCGTGGCCGGCGTGCCGGTCCGCGCGGTCCCCGGCGCGCGCCCGCCGGGCCGGGCGCTGCTGGGCGGGGAGGCGCTCGAGTGCCAGCTCGCGCTGCCCCGGCCGCTGTGCCGCACCGCGCCGGCCGCCCCACCGGGCGCCGGGCCGCTGGTCGTCCCCGAGCTGCCGCCGGACCCGCCGCCGGTGCAGCCGCCTCCCGGGGAGGGCACCGACCTGCTCCGCCGCGTGCCGCTGGGTCCCGGCGGCGACGAGGGCGAGCTGCTCACCGTCGACCTGCTGCGCACCGGCGGGCTGCTCGTCGTCGGCCCGCCCGGCAGCGGCCGCACCAGCACCCTGGCGGCGCTGGGAACGACGCTGACGGCGGTCGGCGTCCCCGTCGTGCGGGTGGCCCGGGGCGGCCGGTCCGCGCCGGACGGGCTGCCGGTGCTCCCCGCCGACGACGTCGCGGGCTGGCGGGCGTGGTGCGCGGGCCTGGCCGGGCGCCCGGGCGCGGTGCTGCTGGACGACGCCGGGACGCTCGCCGACTCACCCGTGGGCACCGCCCTCACCGGCGGCGACCGCACCGACGGCGACCGCACCGACGGCGAGGTGCTCGTGCTCGCCGCCGGGACGGCCGGGGAGCTCTCCCCCGCCTTCCGCGGCCCGGTCGCCGAGCTGCGCCGCGGCCGCAGCGGCCTGCTGCTGTGCCCGGGCCCCGGCGACGCGGACCTGCTGGGCACCCGCCTGCCCCGGACGCCGGTGCCGGTCCGGCCGGGGTCGGGCTGGCTGGTCACCGCCGGGACCCCGCAGCGGGTCCAGGTCGCCCGCGCGCGGCGGGCGGGCCGGTGACCGGCCGGTCAGAGCAGGTCGAGCGCCGGGCCGATCTCCTGCGTGGCGTACCAGGCCAGCTCGTGCCCCTCGGCCTGGTCGACGACGAACTGCGCCTCCTCGCTGCCGAGGTCGGCCTCGAGCACCACGGCGACCGCGGCGCGCACGTCCTCCTCGGCCTCGGCGCCGTCGACGTGCGCGCTGGCCACGTCGGCGAGCGCGACGTCGGCGGTGACCCGCACGGCGCCGGGGTCGGTGTCCGGGTCGTCGATCTCGGTGACCGCGCCGTCGGGGACGTCGGCGGCGAGCACCACGCGGCGGCGGGCGGCCGTGGGGTCGACGTCGACCAGCCGCAGGCTGGCCCGGGCGGCGGCGAGCAGCGCCGCGTACTCCAGCTCCTCGACGTCGGCCGCGGCGTCGCTGAGCGCGTAGTGGTCGCGCAGCCGCGGGGTGACCGCGAAGCCGGTGTGCGGCCCGCTCAGCCGGCCCTCGTCCACGAGCGTGCGGAGGACGCTCGTGGTCGCCGGCAGGTAGATCCGCACCCGGCCGCTCCTCTCCTGTCGGGGAAGGCGACCGTATCCCGCACCCCCGGCGCGGGTCCGCCGCCGGGTCAGCGCACGGAGTCGGCGAGCGCCCCGACCTCCTGCTCGACGAGGTCGGCCAGCACGTCCACGTCCCCGACGCCGTCCCGGTCGGCGTTGAGCCCGACGTAGACGTGCCCGTCGTAGCTGGTCATGCCGACCGCCAGGCCCTGCCCGCCGACGAGCGGGACCACGGGGAACACCTCGAGCATCCGGCTGCCGGCGGCGTACAGCGGCACCTGCGGGCCCGGGACGTTGGTGACGACGAGGTTGAACATCCGCCGCGACAGCCCCCGGGCCGCGCGCGCACCGAGCGCGTGCAGCGTCGGCGGGGCGAAACCGGTCAGCGCGACGAGCGTGTCGGCGCGGACCGAGCGGCCCGAGCCGGTCACCCCGCGCATCGCGTAGCTGAGGCGGGCCAGCCGCACCCACGGGTTGGGCTCCCCGACCGGCAGGTCGACCAGGTAGGCCGCCACGCTGCTGCCCGGCGCGTCCTGCTCCTCGCCCTGCACCGACACCGGCACCAGCGCGCGGACGGCGGTCGAGCCGAGCACCGGCTCGCCGCGGGACAGCAGCCAGTCGCGCAGGGCGCCGCTGAGCACGGTCAGCAGGACGTCGTTGATCGTGCCGCCGTGCGCGTTGCGGATTACCTTGAGGTCCTCGAGGTCGGCGCGCGCGACGGCGACCCGCCGCTGGTTGCCCAGCGTGCGGGCGAGCGGGCCGTGCGGTGCCGGGACGACCGCCGAGCGGGCCGCCCGCACCAGCCCTCCGGCCACGCCCCGCACCCGCGCCGCGGTGGAGCGCAGGTCACCGACCGCCGACCGTGCGGTCTCGAGCACCGCCGTCGGGCGCTGCACGTAGTCCCCGAGCGCGTCGCGGACCAGCTCGACCGGGCCGGGCACCCGCCGCGGCGCCCAGTCGTCGGCCGACGGGACCGGCGCGTCCGGCGAGGGGTCGAGCAGGACCTGCGCGATGTCCACGGCGCCCAGGCCGTCGACCAGCGCGGGGTGGGTCTTGGTGACCACCGCGACCCGGCCGCCGGACAGGCCCTCGACCAGGTAGACCTCCCACAGCGGCCGGCCGCGGTCCAGCGGGCGCGAGGTCACCCGGGAGACCAGGTCGAGCAGCTGCGCCTCGGTTCCCGGGCGCGGCACCGCCGACCGCCGGACGTGGTAGGCGACGTCGAAGTCGGGGTCGTCGGCCCACACCGGGTTGGCCAGGTGGCCCGGCACCGGCACGATCCGCTGCCGGTAGCGCGGCACCAGCGGCAGCCGCGCCTCGACCAGCTCGGCGAGGGTGTCGAGACCGCCCTCGACCGGCTCCAGGACCAGGACTCCGGCGACGTGGATCGGCACCCCGTCGTCCTCCAGGTAGAGGAACGACGCGTCCAGGGTGCTCAGCCGCTCGGCCATAGTCCTCCTCCGGATCGGGAGCCCACCGTACGTCGCGGGCGGAGGCCGGCACACCTGCAGGACGGGGAGGCGCCGGGCCGGGACGGCGGCGTCACCCGGCCCTCCGGCGGAGACGGCCGCGCCGGCCCGCGGAGGGCTCGGGCACCCGTGCGAGCCCGGCGGCGAGCGACCGCAGGGCGGCGCGCAGCGGGGAGCCGGGGGCCACCTCGGCGAGCGTCCGGCCGGAGGCGAGGGCGGCGTCGGTGGCGCGGCGGTCGGCCGGCAGGAACGCGCGGACCCCGCGGCCGGAGAAGCGCTCGAGGGCGCCCGCGATCTCCTCGCGCGGGTCCCCGGGGACCGGCCCGCGGCGCACCTGGTTGACCACGACCGCCGGCTCCACCTCCGGCAGCAGGTCGCGCAGCTGGCCGAGGGCGCGGACGGTGCGCTGCAGCGCCACCGGGTCGGCGCCGCTGACGCAGAGGACGTCGTCGGCGGACTCGAGCACGGTCACCGTGGCGCCGTTGCGCCGGGGCGCGGCGGTGTCGAAGGACAGCTCCTCGTCCTCCTCGAGGTTGAACGCGCAGTCCACGACGACGAGGTCGGCCGCCCGCCGCGCCTCCGTGAGCACCGCGGCGACCGCGGCGGGCCGCAGCTCGGGCCAGCGGTCGGCGCGCGCCAGCCCGGTCAGCACGGCCAGGTGCGGGCGGACCGACCAGGCCAGCCGGGTGAGCGCGGCGCCGTCGAGCGTGCCGGCCGCCGCCTGCCGCGCCGCCCCGGCCAGCCCCGGCGACTCGTCGAGCAGCCCGAGCACCTGGGCGACCACGCCGCCGTAGACGTCGGCGTCGACCAGCAGCGTGGGGACGCCGAGGCGGGCGGTCTCGTCGGCGACACCGACCGCGACGGTGGTCCGGCCGGGCGCGCCGGTCGGGCCCCACACCGCCACGACCCGGCCGCGCGGGGGCCGCTGCTCCTCCGGCTCCGGCCCGGACAGCGCCGGGCCGGGCAGCGCCGCGGCCGGGGCGGCGACGTCGCGCCCGGCCGCCGGCCCGCCCGCGACGGCGACCCGCAGCGCGCGCACGACGTCCTCGGCCGGGGCGTCGGCCGGCAGCACCGTCCCCACGCCGAGGGCGCGCAGCCGGTCGCCGGCGCGCTCGTCCCCGGGATCGGCCAGCCCGACGACGGCCACCCCCGCGGCGGCCAGCCGGGCGACCGCGTCGCCGTCGAGCCGGTGCAGGTCGGCCGACAGCAGGGCGGCCTGGGCGGTGCCGGTGGCCGCGGTGGCCAGCAGGTCCGAGGCGTCGACGCAGCGCCGCACGACGGTGACGCCGTGGTCGGCGCGGTCGAGCGCACCGACCAGCGCCGCCTCCCACGGCGCGCCGGTGACCGCGGTGACGACCTGCAGCGCCATCAGGCGGCGGGCGCGGCGGGGGCACCGGCCGCGGGGTCGACGGCCACCGGCGGGGCCACGGGCGCCACCGGCGCGGGCGCGGGCTGCACCGGCGGGACGGGCACGGGAGCCGGACTCGGGCCCGGCGTCGGGGTCGCAGGCGGCGACGAGGAGGTCGGCACCGACGACGAGGTGGCGGCCGACGACGAGGTGGCGGCCGACGACGAGGTGGCGGCCGGGGACCGGGGGACCGCGGGCGCACGGGTGTCGTCGACGGACCCGTGCACCACGACCACCAGCGGCCGGCCGCCGATCGCGGCCAGCACGTCGGGCGCCTCGTCGGCGGCCACGCCGACCACCACCTGCACGGTCGTGGTCGTCGTCGAGAGGACGCCCTCCGCCCGGCCGCTGACTGCCTGCACCGGTGCCGAGCCGACCACGAGCACGACGCCCTCCCCCGTCGCGGTGCCCGCCGGGTCGGTGACGCCGTAGACGTCGACGACCGAGCCGCGGACCAGGCCCGGCGGCACGTAGCCGGCCTGCACCGGCAGCGCGACCTGCACGAGGTCCTCCGGCTCCTCCAGCACGGTCCGGGGCAGCAGCTCGCCGGTCCGGACCGCCCGGGCGAGGGTCCGGCCCGCGGGGTCGGTGCCGGTGGACAGGTAGGCGCCGGCGGCGTCGCCGAGCCGGACGTCGACGGCGGCCAGGTCCTCGGGGCCGAGCACGGTGCCGGCGGCGAGGTCGGCGGTCACCGACCACACGGGCACGGTGGCGTCGGCGGCGGTGAGCACGCGGGCTCCCAGCAGCACCGAGCCCAGGACGAGCAGCACGCCGAGCACCAGGCGCAGGTCCAGCCAGCGGGGCGGGCGCACGCGGCGCGGCACCGGCCCGGCCGGCGTCTCCGCGGCGGGGCCCGCCGGCACCGTGCGCGTCGCAGCGCTCACCGGGCGCTCCTCCCTCCGCTGGCCGGGCATCCCCCGGCGGCCCGCCGACCGGCGGGCGTCCGTCCCGACCGGCACGGCGAGGCTCGGTCGGACGCAGATGATGCGGTACGGATGCGGATGCGTGCACCGGTTGTCCACACGTTCGGGTGTGGACGGGAAGCGTGCGGGTGAGTGCGTTCCTGACAGACTGGCGGGGACCGGACGGAGAGCCCCATGCCCACACCGCGCTTCCTGACCCTCGACGACGTCGCCGAGACGCTCAACGTCTCGTGGTCGCAGGCCTACGCCCTCGTGCGGCGGCGGGAGCTGATCGCCATCCAGATCGGCGGCCGCGGCCAGTGGCGGGTCGAGGTCGACGAGCTGGAGCGCTTCATCCAGCAGAAGTACGCCGAGGCCCGCGCCGGCGCGGTGCCCCCCGCCGACGAGGTCGCGGCCGACGGCGCGGAGGCCACCGGGGACGAGGTCCCGGCCGGCGAGGCGCCCGCCCGGGGACGGCGCCGCACCCGCTGAGGTCAGGCGGCGCCGGGCGCGAGCGTCCGCACCACGGCGACCGCCGCGAGCACCACCGCCCGCACGCCGCGCACCGCGCCGGCCCGGCGGAAGTCGTCGGCCGCGTGCTCGGCGAGCTCCACGAAGTCGGCCCCCACCCGGTCCACCGTCCCGGTCAGCACCCCGCCGTCGTCGAGGACGACGGCCACGGTGCTGCGGTCGCGCGCCAGCCCGCGCAGCGCCCGGCGCAGGTCCATCGCGGCCCGGACGGCCGACGGCGGCGCGGCGGCGGCCGTGGTCCGCACCAGCCCGGACACCGCGACGACGGCCGGCAGCGCCACCAGCACCTCGCGCCCGCAACCGTCGTCGAGCAGCGCCCAGTCCGGCCCCAGCCCGGTGAGCAGGCCGGCCACCTCCCCGGCGCCGCGGCAGCGCAGCGACACGTGTCCGCCCACGGCCCCGCCGAGCCGGTCCGCCAGCCGCAGCGCCCCGACCTCCGCGCGGGACCGGGACGGGAGCTCGGCCCGTTCCTCGGCCACCGCGGCCGCCTCGAACTCCGCCTGCAGGTCGGCGAACAGCTGCTGCCAGCGCACGTCGCCGAGCCTAGATCCACAAGGACTCTTGCGTTTGATCGTATTTGCTTGCTTCAGTACGCCGACGTCAACGCAAGGAGGGCTCGTGTCGGCACGTCGACTCGTCATCACGACGGCGGTCATGGCCGCGTTGGCCGCCGGGCTGCGTGCGCTCACCCCGGACCTCGCCGCTCTCCTGCGCAGCGGCGGCGACCTGCAGGCCCTCGTCGACACCGCCGGCCCCGAGGCGTTGCTGCTCGACGCGGTCGCGGCCGCCGCCTGGGCCGTCTGGGCCTGGGGCGCGCTGGGGCTGGTGCTCACCGCGCTGTCGGCGCTGCCCGGCCTGGCCGGAGCCGCCGCCGGCGTCCTCCTGCGGCGGGTGGTCCCGGCGTCCGGCCGGCGGGCCGCCGCGCTCGTCCTCGGCGTCGGCCTGGTCACGGCGCCGGTGCTGACCGGGTGCGCGACCGCGGGGCCCGTCGTCGTCGCGACCACCGGCGCGCCGGCCCCGCTGGCCGTCCCCGACTGGCCGGCGCCCGTCCCCGCCCCCGCGGCGCCCGCCCCCGCCCCCGCGGCGCCCGTCCCCGCTCCCGCGGTGCCCGACTGGCCGATGCCTGCCCCCGGCGAGCACGTCGTGCTGCGCGGCGAGTGCCTGTGGACCATCGCCGCCGCCGACCTGCGCGCCCGCACCGGCGTCGAGCCCCCCGACTCCGCGACCGCCGCCGCCGTCGGCCGCTGGTGGGCGGCGAACGCGGCCGTCATCGGCCCCGACCCCGACCTGCTGCTGCCCGGTCAGGTGCTGCGCCCGCCGCCGTGAGGGCCGCACCCCGCCGAGCCCGTCCGGCCGCTCCCCCGGCCCCGTCGCCCCCACCCCGACCCGACCCCGGGAGCTCCCGTGACCGCGTCCACCCAGCCCGTCCCCCCGACCGCCGCGCCGCTGCGGACCCTGCGGCTGAGCCTCGTCCCGCCGCTGCACCCGCCGCTGACCGGACCGGCCGTCGCCCTGGTCGACCCCACCACGCCGCCACCCCGTCCGCCGCACCGGCCCGGTCCGCGGCCGGCGCCGGAGGGACCCCGCCGCCGCAGGCCGGACCTCTTCGCCCCGGCCTGGTCGGTACGGGCCGACCTCCCCGACCCCCGCGCCACCGGGCGGCTGCTGTTCACGACCGTGCTCGAGGCGCTGGCCGGCCGCCGGCCGCTGTCCCAGGTGCAGCGGCTCGCCTCCCCCGGCGTGCACGCCGCGCTCGTCGCCGGACGCCGACCGGTCTGGTGCGCCGCCGGCACCGCGCCGCTGCTGCTCGGCCCGGTGCACGTGTGCGAGCCGGTCGACGGCGTGGCGGAGGTCAGCGCGGTGGCGCGGCGGGCCGGCCGCGCGCACGCGGTGGCCGCCCGGCTGGAGGGCATCGACGGCCGCTGGCGGTGCACCGCCCTGTCGATCGGCTGACGGTCAGGTCCGCACCCGCGTCGGGTGGGCCGCCGCGCCCGGACGGACCACGAGGACCCAGCGGAGACCGACGAACCGGGCGAGGCCCACCACGCCGCTGACCGCGATGACCGCGAGCGCCGACGCCAGCGGACCGGCGGAGACCGTCCAGGCGTCGAGCGCGGCCAGCGTGAGGCTGGAGGTCGCCAGCCCGGCCACGGCGATCCCCCCTCCGGCCCACTGCGCCGTCGCCCAGCCGACCCGGTCGCCGGCGCGGAAGGTCAGCCGGCGGTGCAGCTCGTTGGCCACGGCCGTCGAGGCGACCACCGCGACGAGGTTGGCCAGCTGGTCCCCGAGCCCGGACAACGCCAGGAACAGACAGGCGTAGACGACGTTCGCCGAGCCGCCGACCAGCACGAACCGGACGAACTGCGCCGGCACGCGGTCACTGCGGAGCCGGTCGAGCAGCGTCGGCGCCGGGGCCGCGGGGGCCCGCGTCCCCACCCGGTCGGGTGGAGGGGCGAGGACGGTCCCGGGCATGCGGCCAGGCTCCTCGCTCCCCGGCTCCGGCACATCAGGGAAGACCCTCATCCCGCACCTGATCCCGGGACGACGGCGCCCCGCCGACCACGGGGGTCGGCGGGGCGCCGGGGTGTGCGCGGGAGCGGTCAGCGACCGGCAGCCCCGTGGCAGACCTTGTACTTCTTGCCCGAGCCGCAGGGGCACGGCGCGTTGCGGGCCGGCTCCTTGGTCCCGGTGACCGTGGCGGTCTTGGCCGCCTTGGCCGGGCCGCTCTCCTTCGGCGAGGCGTCGAGCGAGGGCGCCGAGTAGCTCAGGTCCTCCTGCCGGCGCGGCTCGTCGAGGCCCTTGACCGCCAGCTGCGGCCCGGTGCCCGACGGCGCCGGGGCCTCCGCCTCGGGCGTCGCCGGGGCCGCGGGCCGGGTGCCGCTCCTGCGGGCGGTGGGCCGCCCGGCCGGGGCGCCGGTCGAGCGGCGGGCCGCCGGCCCGCCGGACGGCTTGGCCATCGACACGGGCGCGGCCCCGTCGTCGGCAGCGGAGGCAGCGGCCGGAGCGGGGGCAGGGGCAGGGGCAGGGGCAGGAGCAGGCGCAGCGGCGCCGTCGGCGGCCGGGGCGGGCGCGGCAGCCGCGCGGGCCGCGGCCTCCTGTGCCGCCCGCTGCCGGGCGAGCACGCGGGCGGTGCCCTCCTGCGCGGCGGCCAGCGCCTTGGCCTCGGCCTCGGCCTGCTGGGCCCGGGCCTCGGCCTCCTGCTGCTCCCTGGTCTTGACCTCCAGGTTGAACAGGAAGCCGACCGACTCCTCCTTGATGCCGTCGAGCATCGCGGTGAACATGTCGTAGCCCTCGCGCTGGTACTCCACGACCGGGTCGCGGTTGGCCATCGCGCGCAGGTGGATGCCGGCCCGCAGGTAGTCCATCTCGTAGAGGTGCTCGCGCCACTTGCGGTCGAGCACGGAGAGCAGCACCCGCCGCTCGAGCTCGCGCATGACCTCCGAGCCCAGCGCCGCCTCGCGCTCCGCGTAGGCCCGGTGCACGTCCTCGAGCAGCTCGGTGCGCAGCACGTCGGCGGTCAGGGCCGCCTGCTCGCCGTCGGCCACCCGGTCGATCAGCTCCTGGCGGTCCAGGCCCACCGGGTAGAGCGACTTGAGGCCGGTCCACAGCTGCTCGAGGTCCCAGTCCTCGGCGTAGCCGGTCTCGGTGGCGCCGTCGACGTAGGCGCGGACGACGTCGTCGAGCATGTGCTGCACCTGCTCGTGCAGGTCCTCCCCGTCGAGCACCTTGCGGCGCTCGTCGTAGATGACCGTGCGCTGCCGGTTGAGCACCTCGTCGTACTTGAGGACGTCCTTGCGGACCTCGAAGTTCTGCTGCTCGACCTGCGTCTGCGCCGAGCGGATGGCCCGGGAGACCATCTTCGACTCGATCGGCTGGTCCTCGGGGACCCGCAGCGTGGTCATCATCGACTCGAGCATCGGGCCGTTGAACCGGCGCATGAGGTCGTCGCCGAGGGAGAGGTAGAACCGCGACTCCCCCGGGTCGCCCTGCCGGCCCGACCGGCCGCGCAGCTGGTTGTCGATGCGGCGGCTCTCGTGCCGCTCGGTGCCCAGCACGTAGAGACCGCCGGCCTCGGCGACCTCCTCGTGCTCGGCCTTGACCTGGTCCTTGGCCGCGGAGAGCGCCTCGTCCCAGGCGGCCTCGTACTCCTCCGGGGTCTCCGACGGCGACAGGCCGCGGGCGCGCAGCTCCTCGTCGGCGATGAACTCGGGGTTGCCGCCGAGCTGGATGTCGGTGCCACGGCCGGCCATGTTGGTGGCCACGGTGACCGCGCCGAGCCGCCCGGCCTGGGCGACGATCGCCGCCTCCCGCGCGTGGTTCTTCGCGTTGAGGACCTCGTGCGGGATGCCGCGGCGCAGCAGCAGCCTGGACAGGACCTCGGACTTCTCGACGCTCGCGGTGCCGACGAGGACCGGCTGACCCTTCTCGTGCCGGTCGGCGATGTCGTCGATGACCGCCTCGAACTTGGCCTTCTCGGTCTTGTAGACGACGTCGGAGCGGTCCTCGCGGACCATCGGCCGGTTGGTCGGGATCGGGACGACGCCCAGCTTGTAGGTCTGGGAGAGCTCGGCCGCCTCGGTCTGGGCGGTGCCGGTCATCCCGGAGAGCTTGTCGTAGAGCCGGAAGTAGTTCTGCAGCGTGATCGTGGCGAGGGTCTGGTTCTCGTCCTTGATCTGCACCTTCTCCTTGGCCTCGATGGCCTGGTGCATGCCCTCGTTGTAGCGGCGGCCGGCCAGCACGCGGCCGGTGAACTCGTCGACGATGAGCACCTCGCCGTTGCTGACGATGTACTGCTGGTCGCGGTGGAAGAGCTCCTTGGCCTTCAGCGCGTTGTTGAGGTAGCCGATCAGCGGGGTGTTGACCGCCTCGTAGAGGTTGTCGATGCCGAGCTGGTCCTCGACGAACTCGACGCCCTCCTCGGTGACGGCGACCGTGCGCTTGGCCTCCTCCACCTCGTAGTGCTCGTCCCGCTTCATCAGCGGCACGATGCGCGCGAACTCCACGTACCACTTGCCGGCGGACTCGGCCGGGCCGCTGATGATCAGCGGCGTGCGGGCCTCGTCGATGAGGATCGAGTCGACCTCGTCGACGATCGCGTAGTGGTGGCCGCGCTGCACGAGGTCGGCCTTGGACCAGGCCATGTTGTCGCGCAGGTAGTCGAAGCCGAACTCGTTGTTCGTGCCGTAGGTGATGTCGCAGGCGTACTGCTCGCGGCGGTGCGCGGGCTTCTCGCCGGACAGGATCGTGCCCACCGACAGGCCGAGGAAGCGGTGCACCCGGCCCATCCACTCGGCGTCGCGCTTGGCCAGGTAGTCGTTGACCGTGACCACGTGCACGCCCTCGCCGGTCAGGGCGTTGAGGTAGGCCGGCAGCACGCCGGTCAGGGTCTTGCCCTCACCGGTGCGCATCTCGGCGATGTTGCCCAGGTGCAGCGCGGCGCCGCCCATCAGCTGGACGCGGAAGTGCCGCTGGCCCAGCGTGCGGGTGGCCGCCTCCCGGACGACGGCGAACGCCTCCGGGAGCAGCTGGTCGAGGGTCTCGCCGTCCTCGTACCGCTGCTTGAACTCGTCGGTCTTCGCCCGGAGCTCCGCGTCGGTGAGGTCGGCGACGTCGCCCTCCAGGGACTCGATCGCGTCGGCGATCCGGTCCAGTCGTCGGAGGATCTTGCCCTCACCGGCTCGCAGGATTCTCGAGAACACCACGACACCAGCGTAGGCGGCCCGGCCAGCACCCCGGGGACGCCGCACGTACCCTCCGCCGGGTGGCCACCGACCCCGCCGCCCTCGGGCCCGGCGCGCTCGCCTTCCTGACCGAGCGCCACCTGGCCACGCTGACCACGCTGCGCGCCGACGGGAGCCCGCACGTGGTCCCCGTCGGCGTCACCTACGACCCGGACACCCGCACCGCGCGCGTCATCACCTCCGGCGGCTCGGCCAAGGCCCGGCACGTCCGCGCCGGGCAGACGCGGGTCGCCGTCTGCCAGGTCGACGGGCGCCGGTGGCTGACCCTCGAGGGGACGGCGGTCGTGCGCGACGACGCGGCCGCGGTGGCCGACGCCGAGGCCCGCTACGCGCGGCGGTACCGGCAGCCGCGGGAGAACCCGGCGCGGGTCGTCGTCGAGATCTCGGTCGACCGGGTGCTCGGCAACGCCTGAGGAAGGACCCCGTCCTCCCCACCCCTCGCAGGCCCGGCAGACGGACCCCCTGCCCCCCACCGCTCGCACGCTCGCGGCGGACCCCTGCAGGGGGCCGGGGACGGGGCCGAGACAGACCACCGGACATGCACGACCCTGATCCCGTGGAGCTCACCGGCATCGACCTGACCACCGAGGTGGTCCGCACCGCCCGGCTGGTCCTCCGGCCGTTCACCCCCGACGACGCCGGCGCGGTGCACCGCGCCACCCAGGACCCGGAGACGCAGCGCTGGATCAGCGCCGCGCCGGTGCCCTACACGCTCGCCGACGCCCGCGCGTTCGTGGACACGGTGGTGCGCCAGCGCGCCGAGGGCACCGGACTGCCGGTGGTGGTCGAGGCCGACGGCGAGTTCGTCGGCACGGCGGGTCTGGTGTTCGGCGGGCGGCACCTCGGCCCGGAGATCGGTTACTCGGTGGCGCCGTGGGCGCGGCGGCGCGGCTACGCCACCGAGGTCACCGACGGCCTGGCCGGCTGGGCCTTCGCCCACGGGGCGCCCCGGGTGCACCTGGTGGTCGACGTGGACAACCCCGCCTCGCAGGCGGTGGCGCTGCGGGCCCGGTTCACCCGCGAGGGCGTCGTCCGCTCGGCCCTGCCGCGGCGCGACGGCACCCGCGCCGACGCCGTGCTGTTCGGCCGGCTGGCCGCCGACTGAGGACCGGCCCTCCCCGACGGGCACCGCGGCCGCGGGGCGGACCGGCCGGGCGCGGCTCCCGGGGCCCGGACACGGCGGAGGGGCCGCGCCGGCACGGCACGGCCCCTCCGGGACGGTCAGCGCGGGACGGCGGCGGGCTCGGCCGGTGCCGCGACGTGGGAGGACCCGGTGCCCAGCGGCGGCTCCACCAGCCGGATCAGGCCGTAGTCGAACGCGTGCCGCCGGTAGACGACGGTCGGCTGGCCGGTGTCGGCGCACTGGAAGAGGAAGAAGTCGTGGCCCACGAGCTCCATCTCGTGCAGGGCCTGGTCGACGGTCATGGGCACGGCCGGGTGGTGCTTCTCCCGCACGATCCGGCCGGGCAGGTGCTCGTCGAGGTCGGTGACGAGGGGCTCCCCGGCGAACTGCTGCTCGACGTCGGGGATGCCGAGCGCCGGGGTCTCCAGCGGCGCGGCGGTGGGACCGGCGACCCGCACGCTGGGCGGGGTGCGCCGGCCGTGGTGCACGCGGCGGCGGTCGTTCGCCCGCCGCAGCCGGTTGTCGAGCTTGCCGCAGCACAGGTCGAGGGCGGCGTAGAAGTCCGGCGCCGCGGCCTCGGCGCGGACCACGGGTCCCTTGCCGCGCAGGGTGATCTCCACGCGCTGGCAGTTGGAGGACTGGCGGGGGTTCTTCTCGTGGAACAACTCGACGTCGATGCGCGAGAGCTTGCCGTCGAACCGTTCGAGCTGACCGACCTTGTCCTCCACGTGCTGCCGATAGTGCTCGGGCACCTCGACGTTGCGACCACGGACCACGATCTCCATCAGACCTCCCGGTCATCGGGTGTGATCGATGCAACGCTAGTCGCTGTCACGTGGGCCGGACAGTCGATCAGCGGGACTCCCGCGACGCCCTCGGGGAGCCGTCCGGGAAGCACCCAGGTGGCGCCGCGCGGACCGGCCGGGGGCCGGGACGGGGCGTCGCGGCGACGACGGCGGCCAGCACCGGCGTGTCACCGTCCGGGCGTGTCGCGGCCAGCGCGGCGGCCGCCTCGGTGAGCGTCGCGCCGCTGGTGACGACGTCGTCGACGACCACGAGCACCGCCCCGGTCGGGAGCCGGACCGGGCGGACGGCGAAGGTGCCGGCGAGGTTGGCCCGCCGCTGCGCCACCGACAGCCCCGCGGAGTCCCGCACCCGCCCGGTCCGGGTCAGCAGCCGGACGCACCCGGCGGGCACCCCCGCGGCGCGCAGGTCGTCGGCGGCGGCCGCGGCCAGCTCCCGGACGCAGTCGCGGCCGCGCGCCCGCAGCGCCGCCCGGGTCGGCGGGAGCGGGACCAGCAGCACCGGCCGGCCGGGCAGCAGCACCGCGTGCACGCCGACGGCCCGGCCCAGCGCCGCCCCGAGCGGGCCGACGAGCTCCGCGCGGCCGTGCTCCTTGAACGCGGCGACCGCGGGGCGGACCGGCCCGGCATAGGCGCCGGCGGCCACGGTGGGCGGCATGCCCGGCGGGAGCCGGCGCGGCGTCGCCTCGCGCGGTGCGCCGAGCAGGGCCGCGCACCGCCGGCACAGCGCCGGGCCGGGCACACCGCAGCCCGCGCAGGTGCGCGGGAGCACGAGGTCGGCGAGCGCCGCGCCGAGACCTCCCACCACCCCAGCCTGCGGCTCCTGGCTCCCCGGCACCCGGGTCCGACCACATCTGTGGAGAGCGGCCCCTCTGCAGGCAGAAGGACCCTCGTCCTCCTCCCCGCTCGCGAGCTCGCGGCGAGCCTCTGCACGAGGCCTGGCGCGAGCCTGCGAGTGGCGGGGGCAGAGGGGTCCTCCCGCTACACCGGGTAGAAGGGCTCGGTGCCCGGTACCGGCTGCTGGCCCCGCAGCAGCGTCACCCAGGTGCCGCCGACCAGCAGCCACATCGTCCCGCCGGCGCTGACCAGCGGCAGCTGGCCCGGCGCCGTCGCCAGCGCCGTCGGCGCGCTCGGCAGGCCGGCGGTGGGCACCGTCGCCAGCCCCCACCCGTCGACGCCGACGACGTAGGGCACCACGCCCTCCTCGCCGTCGGCGAGCACCATCAGGCTGCCGGCGGTGCGCCAGCCGACGTCGACCACGGCGGTCAGCGACGGCGCCACCTCGCGCAGGTCGCGCAGCGCCACCTGGCCCTCGTCGGAGCGCACGACCGTGCCGACCAGCAGCACGGCGTCGTCCCCGCGGGTGACCACCGCGGCGGCGCGGACACCGTCGGGCGAGAGCTGCAGCGCCGTCGCCCGGCCCTGCCCGGGCAGGGTCGGGGCGTTCACCGGCTGCGGCTGCCCGGAGGCCGGCACCCGGACGACGGTGCTCTCGTCGCGGACCACCCAGAACTCCGGCCGGGTGGCCGCGACCGTCGGCACCGACAGCCGGCCGGCGCCGGTGATCACCGGGGCCAGGGGCTGGCCGTAGGGGCCCGCCAGCAGCGACGCGGTGCCCCCGCTCACCGAGACGCCGGCCATCGCGGTCAGGGCGCTGGTGCGCGGGTCCGCGGACACCGCCGCGCCGGTCAGCCCGTAGGCGCCCTCGCCGGCCGGCCCGGGTGCGGGCTGCCCGTCGACGGTCATCAGCCGGCCGGCGTCGAGGTAGTGGCCGTCGGCGTCGGCGGGCACCGAGTCCGGGCTGTAGGAGGCCCAGTCGTCGGTGCGCTGGACGGTGGGGACGCCGTCGATGGCGACCGGCTCGCCGTTGCTGGTCACCTCCACCGAGTTCGTGCCCTCGAGCTGGTCCAGCGTCCACACGAGCTGGGCGGCGAGCTGGGCGAGCTGGTTGGGCGCGAGGTCGTCGAGGCCGGCGAGGTCGACGGTGACCGTCGCCCCCGAGACGGTCACCGCGCGGGTCAGGGTCACGCCGCCCAGCGCGTTGGTGACGCCGGCGGCCAGGGCCGGCGAGGGGCCCTCGACCAGCCGCTGCACCAGCGTCGTCGGCTGGGCGTCCCCGGAGACGAGGTACCGCGGGTCGGGCACCACGCGGGTGCCGGTCGGGTCGACGAAGTAGACGGCGAGGTCGTCGTAGAGGCGCTCGAAGTCGGGGACGAGCATGACCAGGCCGTCCGGCGGGTTGGTGATCCGCCACTCGCCGCCCACCTCGGCCAGCGTGAACTCGCGGGTGAAGACCGTGTCGTTCGGGGCCGAGAAGACGCCGCGCGGGTCGACGGTGCCGACCAGGTCGCCGGTCATGACCACGGCGCCCGAGCCGGTGGTCACCGTCGCGTAGTCCGGGCCCACGAGGGTGATGCCGGACTCGTCGGACCAGGTCGCGGCCGCCTCGGGGGTCAGGTGCTCGACGGCGACGGGATGGCCGTTGACGGTGCTGGCGGCGGCGTCGATGAAGCCGCGGACGATCTCCTCCGGCGGCGCCCCGGCGCGCGGGCCGAGCGGCTCGATGCCGACGTCGCCGGTGGGCCGGGCCTGGGCCTCGGTGATCGCCTGCGGCGCGGATCCGGTGGGCACGGTCGAGCACGCGGCGAGCAGCCCCACCAGCAGGGCGGCCAGCGCGGCCGGCAGCCGCCTCACCGCCGCTCCCCCGGCCGGCGGACGATCGTCGGTCGCAGCGGCAGCGGCGAGCTGGTGAGGTCGGTGCCGGCCACCAGCGGGACGGTGAGCCGGAACTGCGCGCCCAGGCCCGGCTGGCCCCAGACCTGCAGCCAGCCGCCGTGCAGCCGGGCGTCCTCGAGGCTGATCGACAGGCCCAGCCCGCTGCCGCCGACGGTGCGCACCCGCGACGGGTCGGCCCGCCAGAACCGGTCGAAGACGTGCGCCGCCTCGGCCGAGGACAGTCCGACGCCGTGGTCGCGGACGGTGACCGCCGCCGCCGTCCGGTTGGCCGCGAGCGTCACCTCGATCGGCTGCCCGCTGCCGTGCTCGACGGCGTTGCCGACCAGGTTGCGCAGGATCCGCTCGACCCGCCGCGCGTCGACCTCGGCGATGACCGGGTCGGCCGGGCCGGTGACCCGCAGCTCGCAGCCGTGCCGCTCGGCCAGTGCGGTCATCCCGTCGGCCACCCGGCCCACCAGCGCGCCGAGGTCGGTGGGCGCCCAGTCGAGGACGGCGGCGCCGGCGTCGTAGCGGCTGATCTCCAGCAGGTCCGACAGCAGCCGCTCGAAGCGGTCGAGCTCCTCGTGCAGCAGCTCGGCCGACCGCGCCACGTGCGGCGGGAAGTCCCCGCGCGACTCGTGCAGCACGTCGGCGGCCATCTGCACCGTCGTCAGGGGGGTGCGCAGCTCGTGGCTGACGTCGGAGGTGAACCGCTGCTGCAGCTGGGACAGCGCCTCCAGCTGGGTGATCTGCTGCTGCAGGCTGTCGGCCATGGCGTTGAAGCTGGTGGCCAGCCGGGCCAGGTCGTCCTCGCCGCGGACGGTCATCCGCTCCTCGAGCTGGCCCTCGGCCAGCCGCTGCGCGGTGCCGGCGGCGCGGCGCACGGGGTCGACGACCAGCCGGGTCACCAGCACGCCGATCCCGGCCACGAACAGGGTGAGCGCGATGCCGCTGATCGCCACGGTGCTGCGGATCAGCGACAGCGTCTCCTGCTCCTGGTCGAGCGGGAACGCGTAGTACAGCTCGATCGCCTCGGAGGAGGAGACGTCGCCGGGGACGGGCACCCCCACCAGCAGCGTGGGCTGCGGCTCGCCGGTGTCGTCGGGGACGAGCGCGTACTGCGTGTACTGGCCGCCGCCCTGCACGCCCGCCCGGAGGTCGTCGGGCAGCGCGGGGTAGACGCCGGGCCGGCTGATCGCGGGCGGCCGCTCGGCGTTGCCGGTGCGGTAGACCATGACGACGTCGAAGTCACCGGCCGAGCCGCCGCGGGTGAGCAGCCCGTTCACGGTGCGGCCCAGGGTGGCGCGGACGCTGGCGGCGTCACCGGCGGCGATGCCCACCACCTCCGACCGGGCGTAGACGACGCCGGCCTGGGCCTGGTCGATCGCGGCCTGCTCCTTGACCGACAGCAGCTGGGTCCGGATCTGGCTGAACAGCACGAGGCTGACGATCACCACGACCGTGCCGGCCACGACCATCGTGATCGCGCCGATGCGCACGTGCAGCGACCGCCGCCAGGTGGTGACCGCCCGCCCGGCCAGCCGGCGGGCGCGGATCCGCGCCCGGACCGCCCGCCGGCGGAGACCGCGGCGCAGCTCGGGCAGGTCGGCCGGCCGCCGCCGGGACGCGCGGGCCGGGGCCGGGCGCGCCGGCGCCGGGGCGGTGTCGCGGTCGTCCGCCGGTGCCGCCGGCGCCCGCTCGGTGGTGCTCACGGGATCACGGGGGGCCGGCCTTGTAGCCGACGCCGCGGACGGTCAGGACGATCTCCGGCTTCTCCGGGTCGCGCTCGATCTTGGCCCGCAGCCGCTGCACGTGGACGTTGACCAGCCGGGTGTCGGCGGCGTGCCGGTAGCCCCACACCTGCTCGAGGAGCAGCTCGCGGGTGAACACCTGGCGCGGCTTGCGGGCCAGGGCGACCAGCAGGTCGAACTCCAGGGGCGTCAGCGGGATCGGCGAGCCGTCCCGGGTGACCTGGTGCGCCGGGACGTCGATGTGCACGTCGCCGATGGACAGCGTCTCGGCCTGGCCGGTCTCGCCGCGGCGCAACTGGGCGCGCACCCGGGCGACCAGCTCGACGGGCTTGAACGGCTTGGTGACGTAGTCGTCGGCGCCGGCCTCGAGCCCCTGGACGACGTCGATGGTGTCGCCCTTGGCGGTGAGCATGACGATCGGGACGGTCGACTGGCTGCGGATGTCCTGGGCGATCTGCAGGCCGTTGCGGCCGGGCAGCATGAGGTCGAGCAGGACGATGTCGGGCCGGGTCTGCTGGAAGACCGACAGCGCCCGGTTGCCGTCGGAGACGAAGGCGGGGTCGTAGCCCTCGCGCCGCAGGACGATGCCGAGCATCTCGGCGAGGGCGGCGTCGTCGTCGACGACCAGGACGCGGCCGCGACTGGGCCCGTTGTTCGCTGCGGTCGGAGGCACGTGACCATTCTGCGACGTCACGACCGGATAACGGTGGCGCCGGACCGAATCACCGGTCCGGCGCCACCGTCCGTCCCATCCTCCCCGCCCGCAGGGCGAGTCCTCCCCTGCCCGCAGGGCGGGGCGAGGGGCTGGAACGGCCCCTCTGCAGGGCCCCGCGCCGAGCCTGCGAGGCGGGGGGGGGCAGAGGGGTCCTCCGTCAGTAGCGGTAGTGCTCGCTCTTGTACGGGCCCTCGACCGGCACGCCGATGTAGTCGGCCTGCACCTTGGTGAGCTCGGTGAGCTTCACGCCGAGCGCGTCGAGGTGCAGCCGGGCCACGTGCTCGTCGAGCTTCTTGGGCAGCACGGTGACGGTGGGGGTCCTGCCCTCGTAGGCGGCGCGGTTGCCCCACAGCTCGATCTGGGCGAGCACCTGGTTGGAGAACGAGGCGCTCATGACGAAGCTGGGGTGCCCGGTGGCGTTGCCCAGGTTCAGCAGCCGGCCCTCGGAGAGCACGATGATCGTGTGGCCGTCGGCGAAGCGCCACTCGTCGACCTGCGGCTTGATCTGGGTCCGCTGGATGCCCGGGGTGCGGGCGAGGCCGGCCATGTCGATCTCGTTGTCGAAGTGGCCGATGTTGCCGATGATCGCCTGGTGCTTGGTCCGCCCGAGCTGCTCGGCGGTGATGATGTCGCGGTTGCCGGTGGCGGTGATGACGATGTCGGCCTTGCCGATGACCTCGTCGAGCGTGGTCACCTCGTAGCCGTGCATCGCCGCCTGGAGGGCGTTGATCGGGTCGATCTCGGTGACGATGACCCGGGCGCCCTGGCCGCGCAGCGACTCCGCGCAGCCCTTGCCGACGTCGCCGTAGCCGCAGACCACGGCCACCTTGCCGCCGATCATGACGTCGGTGGCGCGGTTGATGCCGTCGATGAGCGAGTGCCGGCAGCCGTAGAGGTTGTCGAACTTGCTCTTGGTGACCGAGTCGTTGACGTTGATCGCCGGGAACAGCAGCCGGCCGTCGCGGGCGAGCTCGTACAGCCGCATGACGCCGGTGGTGGTCTCCTCGGTGACGCCCTGGATGCCCTGGCCGATGCGGGTCCAGTAGCCGGCGTCGGTGCCCAGGCTCTCGCGCAGCGCGGTGAGGATGACGCCGTACTCCTCGGAGTCGGCCTCGGTGGTGTCCGGGACGGCGCCGTCGGCCTCGAAGCGGGTGCCCAGGTGCACGAGCAGCGTGGCGTCGCCGCCGTCGTCGAGCAGCATGTTCGGGCCGACGACGGTGCCGTCCTCGTCGCGGAACTCGAACAGCCGCTGGGTGCACCACCAGTAGTCCTCGAGGGTCTCGCCCTTCCAGGCGAAGACCGGGACGCCGGCGGGCTGCTCGGCCGTGCCCTCGGGGCCGACGACGATGGCGGCGGCGGCGTGGTCCTGGGTGGAGAAGATGTTGCAGGAGACCCAGCGGACGTCGGCGCCGAGCGCGACGAGGGTCTCGATGAGGACGGCGGTCTGCACGGTCATGTGCAGCGAGCCGGCGATGCGGGCGCCGGCCAGGGGCTGCTCGTCGCCGTACTCGGCGCGCAGCGCCATCAGTCCGGGCATCTCGTGCTCGGCGAGCTGGATCTCCTTGCGGCCGAACGGCGCCAGGGAGAGGTCGGCGACCTTGAAGTCGCCGTCGGTCAGGACGCGGGTGCCGGTAGAGGCGGTCATGTCGCTCCAGGGTCGAGGCCCCCACCGGCGGCGGGGACTCGGGGTCACTGAGGTGAGCGAGCATGCCGAGGCTTCGGCGGGGCTCGTGCCGTCGTCCAGCCTAACGCAGCGGGCCCGGCGGGCTCAGCCCTCGCAGCCGACGCCGTCGCCGTCGCCGTCCAGGGACGGGTTCCAGCCGGGGTCGCCCTCACGGAGGGGTGCGGCGCCCGCGGCGCGCACCGCGGCGCAGTCGGGATAGGGCGTCGCCGGCGCCGGCGGCGCGCTCCCCGGCGCCTCCTGGCCCGGGAGCGGGCCGCGCCCGGGCAGCGGCTCGTCCGGGCAGGCGTCCAGCACGCCGGCGACGGCGTCCCGCTCGGCGCGGGTCATCCACAGCCCGTAGGTCACCTTCACGGCGACCTGCCGGGCCACGTACGCGCACCGGTAGGACCGGGCCGGCGGCAGCCAGGTGGCGGCGTCGGAGTCGCCCTTGGCCTGGTTGAGCGGGCCGTCGACGGCGAGCAGGTTGAGCGGGTCGTTGGCGAACTCGGTGCGACGGTCGGCGTCCCACTGCTGGGCGCCCTTCTGCCAGGCGTCGGACAGCGCCACGACGTGGTCGATCTGCACCGCCTCGCTGGTCCCCTCGCCGCGGCGGAACGCGATGGTGCGGCCGGAGTACGGGTCCACGAGGGTGCCGCTGACGACGACGCAGTCGCGGGTGCCCGGCTCGAAGCGCTCCCCGGTGAGGTCGCGGGCCAGGACGTCGTTGCGGGTGTCGCAGCCGTTCTGGTCGGTGTCGACCCAGCCGTCGCCGAACTCGTCGCGGGAGTACCCGGTCTGCGGCGCGCGGCCGCGGACCTCGACGGAGTCCAGCGCCTCCAGCGCGCTGCCGGCGGACGGGACGGCGGGCGGGTCGCCGAGCAGGGCGGCGCACCCGGACCCCAGCGCGGCCACCAGGCCCAGCGCCAGCGCCGCCCGCAGCGGGGCGGGGCGGGGCCGGGCCGGTCGGAGGTGCACGACCGACGCTACGTCCGCGGCCGCGTCCCCGGCAGCCGCGACACGCGCCGCGTCAGCGCGGGTTCGTCAGCGCGGGTTCGTCAGCGCAGGTTCGTCAGCGCAGGTTCGTGGTCGCCCGGTAGAGGACCGCGGGGCCGCGGGCGGTGACCGGGGCGCCGGCCGGCACGAACGCCGACCGGCCCCTGGTCAGCCGGACCTCGCCGTCCGTGGACTCCAGGACCGCCTCCCCCTCGGTGCACAGGAGGACCTGCGGGCCGCGGGTGGTCAGGGACCCGGCCAGCTCGTCGAGCTGGCAGCGGGTGAGGTCGAAGTCGTCGACCGGCACCGGGTAGCGCAGCCCGCCGGGGCCGAGCACCGGGTGCAGCACCGGGATCTTGCCGTCGGAGAAGTCGAGCACCTCGATGAGCGCCGCGAGGTCGACGTGCTTGTTCGTCAGCCCCCCGCGCAGCACGTTGTCCGAGCTGGCCATGACCTCGACGCCGGCCCCGGACAGGTAGGCGTGCAGGTTGCCCGCCGGCAGGAAGACCGCCTCACCGGGGGCGAGCTTGAGGTGGTTGCACATCAGCGAGATCACCACGCCGGGGTCGCCCGGGTACTTCTCGGCCAGGGTCGTGGCCCAGCGGTAGGTGTTGATGAACTCCGGGTCGTGCGCGGCGACGAACGTGGCCGCCCTGAGCGCGACGACCTCCACCAGGTGCGTGCGCCGCTTGCCCGACAGTGCGAGCAGCTGCGGGATGGCCGCCTGCAGCCCGCCGCGGGCCAGCGCCGCGATGGTCGGCTTGAGCTCGGGCAGCTGCAGCTTGGCCAGGCAGTGCAGCGACTCCTCGACCGGCCGGAAGCCGCACAGCGCCTCGAAGGTGGTCAGCGCGAGCAGCAGCTCCGGCTTGTGCCACGGGTCCTTGAAGGTGCGGGTCGGGTCGTCCTTCGGGACCCCGGCCGCCTCCTCCGCGGCGAAGCCGGCCCGCGCCTGCGCCATCGTCGGGTGGGCCTGCAGCGACAGCGGGCTGTCGGCGGCCAGCACCTTCATGAGGAACGGCAGCCGCGGGCCGAAGCGCTCGTGCACCGCGGGCCCGAGCAGGGCGTCGGGCCGCTCCTCGATCGCCTTGTCCAGCGGCGTGCCGTCCGACAGCGTGCTGGGCAGGTCGGGGTGCCCACCCATCCAGAGCTCCGCGTAGGGCTGCTCGGCCGGGACGGTCTCGCCCAGCAGTTCGGGGATGACGGTGCGGCTACCCCAGGGGTAGTGCCGGACCGCGCTGGTCATCTGCCACATCACCGGGCAGGTTAGTGCCGGGTGGCCCGCGTGTCCGGTCCTCCGCCCCCTTGTCCTCCCCTGGAGTGGTGCCCGGGCTCAGTGGGCGGCGGCCCCGTGCGCGGCCCGCTCCTTCCTCCGGTGGAACAGCAGGGTCACGACGGCGACGACCACCGCGCCGACGACGAGCCCGACCAGAGCGCTGGCGAACGTGTTGACCAGCCACCCCACGACGCCGCCCAGGGCACCGGTGGCCTCGTGTGCCGCCTCCTCCAGGTGGTGCACCGCGCCGTAGACGGCGTGCAGCCCGAGCTCGTCGCTGCCCACCAGCAGGATGTGCCCGCCGACCCACAGCATCGCGGCGGTCCCCACGACGGTGAGCCCGGTGAGCAGCTTCGGCATGCCCTTGACCAGCCCGCGGCCGAACCCGGCCACGCCCTTCCTGTCCGACCGCGACAGCCGCAGGCCGGCGTCGTCCATCTTCACGATGAGCGCGACGACGCCGTAGACCAGGACGGTGATCGCCACGCCGACGACGGCGAGGATGGCCAGCCGCGACCAGAAGCCCTCGCTCGCCACCTCGTTCAGCGAGATGACCATGATCTCGGCCGACAGGATGAGGTCGGTGCGGACGGCGCCGCGCACGAGGGTGTTCTCGTCCGGCGGCTGTCCCTCGGCGTCACCGTGCGCGGCGGAGTGGCCGCGCAGCCGGTGCCAGACCTTCTCGGTGCCCTCGTAGCAGAGGAAGGCGCCGCCGAGCATGAGGATCGGCGTGAGCAGCCACGGCAGGAACTCGCTGAGCAGCAGGATCGCGGGCAGGATGATCAGCAGCTTGTTGCGCAGCGACCCCATCGCGATGCGCCTGACGATCGGGATCTCGCGCTCGGCGGCGATGCCCTGCACGTACTGCGGCGTCACCGCGGTGTCGTCGACGACGACACCGGCGGCCTTGACGCCGGCCTTGGCGGCGGCGGCCCCGACGTCGTCGATGGAGGCGGCCGCGGCGCGGGCCAGGAGTGCCACGTCGTCGAACAGG
This sequence comes from Geodermatophilus arenarius, assembly GCF_042654585.1. Taxonomy (NCBI): domain Bacteria; kingdom Bacillati; phylum Actinomycetota; class Actinomycetes; order Geodermatophilales; family Geodermatophilaceae; genus Geodermatophilus; species Geodermatophilus arenarius. Next base: position 60,033 of record NZ_JBHSGR010000020.1, on the reverse strand, counting down.
GCTACGAGTCCACCGGCCACGGGAGGTCCTTCCAGTCGGTCAGCAGTCGGGTGCGCTCACGGTCGATCGCGGTCCGGTACCCCGGACCGGCCGCCCGGACACCGGCCGGTCCGGGCTCAGCGCCGCAGCGCCCGCTCCTGGTCCAGGGCCAGCGCGAGGTAGACGGCGGTGAAGTCGGCCACCGCCATCTGCCGCGCCAGGCGGGGCAGCCGGCCGTGGCGCTCGGGCTCGCCGTGCTCGGCCAGCCCGCTCACCGGCACGTTGTTGGCCGCGGCGGTGCGCAGCACCTCGCTCATCGCCTCGTGCGCCGAGCGGGGCTCCCGCTCGCCGGCGCCGTCGTGGTCGGCGGCGTCGGTGTCGCGGATGGTGAGCAGCCGCAGCCGGCGGCCGGTGTCCTCGGCGCGGTCGCGGAAGAAGTCGTCGACGTCGCGCGGCGCCAGCGGCCCGCCGAGCACCGCGCAGGCGGCGACGCGCTGGTCGGGCAGCCGGAACCCGCTGGTCGGGAGGCCGGCGAGGGTGGCCAGCTGGTCGGCGAAGCGGGCGGCCGCGGTGCCGGCCAGCGGCCCCTCAGCGGCGATGACCGGGAACGCGTCGAGCAGCTCGAGGGCGAGGGTCTTGGCCGGGTTGGTGAACGACTCGCGCGCGGGGCCGCACTCGGCGGCGACCTCGTCGAGGGCCGCGGCGATCGCCTCGGGGTCGGCCGCCTCGGCCCGCAGCAGCCCGAGGTCGGTGGCCAGCCGCAGCAGCGGGGTGAGCAGCGACCACAGGGTGGTGTGCCGCACCCGCGAGCGCGGCAGCGGCACGTAGGGCATCCGCGCGGTCGAGCAGGCCGCCCGCAGCGGGGCGTCGTCGGCGCCGATGCCCAGCAGGGTCACCCCGCGCCGGGCCGCCTCGTAGGCCGGGGTCACCGCGTAGCGGCCGGCGCCGGTCCGGGTGGCGACGACGGCGATGTCGGTCGGGCCGGTCCACACCGGCAGGTCCGGGCCGGGGACCACGTCGACGGTGACCGGGCTGGACGGGCCGAGCAGCGCCCGCAGCACCGACGCCGCCACCGCCCCCTCGCGCCGGGCGACGATCACCAGCCCGCGCGGGCGGCCGCCCTCGGTGACCCGGCCCAGCCCGGCCTCCTCGGTCAGCCGCGCGGTCTCGCGCACCTGCGCCCCGGCGCCGGCGACGGCCGGCAGCAGGCCGCGCGGGTCGCGGGCGCGCAGCACGTCGAGGTCGTCGAGGACCTCCTCGGCCAGCTCGGGCGAGGTCATCGGCCCGTCGTCCCCCCGCCGCCCCGCACCCGCGCCTCGTCGAGCAGCAGCACCGGGATGCCGTCCCGGACGGGGAAGGCCCGGTCGCACGTCGGGCACACCAGCTCGCTCGCCGCCTCGTCGACGGTCAGCGGGCTGTGGTGGGTGTCCGGGCAGGCGAGGACCTCCAGCAGCAGCGGGTCCAGGCCGAGCGGCCCCTGCGTCGTCCCCTGAGTCATGCGCGCACCATCCCCAGCACCCGGTCCCTGAGCTCTTCCATCCGCGCCCGGTCGGGCGCCTCGACGTTGAGCCGCAGCAGCGGCTCGGTGTTGCTGGCCCTCAGGTTGAACCACGAGCCGTCGGGCAGGTCGACGGTCAGCCCGTCGAGCTCGTCGACCGTCGCGCCGTCGGCCTCGAACGCCTCCCGGACCACCTTCGTCCGCTCCGCGGCGTCGGCCACGGTGGAGTTGATCTCCCCGGAGGCGGCGTAGCGGCTGTAGGCGGCCGTCAGCTCCGACAGCGGCCGGCTCTGCTCGCCGAGCGCGGCCAGCACGTGCATCGCGGCGAGCATCCCGGTGTCGGCGCGCCAGAAGTCGCGGAAGTAGTAGTGCGCGGAGTGCTCGCCACCGAACACCGCGTCGGTGCGGGCCATCTCGGCCTTGATGAACGAGTGCCCGACCCGCGTGCGCACCGGGGTGCCGCCGTGCTCGCGGACGATCTCGGGCACCGCCCGCGAGGTGATCAGGTTGTGGATCACCGTCGTCCCGCGGCCCTTGGCCAGCTCCCGGACGGCGACCAGCGCGGTGATCGCCGAGGGGCTCACCGGCTCGCCGCGCTCGTCGACGACGAACACCCGGTCGGCGTCGCCGTCGAAGGCCAGGCCGATGTCGGCGCCCTCGCGGCGGACCGCCTCCTGCAGGTCGACCAGGTTGGCTGGGTCCAGCGGGTTGGCCTCGTGGTTGGGGAAGGTGCCGTCGAGCTCGAAGTACAGCGGGACGACGTCGAGCGGCAGGCCCGCCAGGACGACGGGGACGGTGTGCCCGCCCATGCCGTTGCCGGCGTCGACGACCACCCTGAGCGGGCGGATCCGCGACAGGTCGACCAGTCCGCGCAGGTGGGCGGCGTAGTCGGGCAGCAGGTCCCGCCGGCCGATCTCGGCGACGCGGTCGGGCACGCGGTCGTAGGAGTCGCGCTCGGCCCACTCGCGGACCGTGACCAGCCCGGACTCCTGCCCCACCGGGGCGGCACCGGCGCGGCAGAGCTTGATGCCGTTGTACTGCGCCGGGTTGTGGCTGGCGGTGAACATCGCGCCGGGCACGTCCAGCGAGCCGGCGGCGAAGTAGAGCAGGTCGGTGGAGCCCAGGCCCGCCTCGAGGACGTCGACGCCGCGGGACAGGACGCCCTCGGCGAACGCGCGGGACAGCGGCACCGAGGACGGGCGCATGTCGTGCGCGGTGACGACGGCGGTGGCACCGCTCTCGGTGGTGACGAACTCGGCGAAGGCGGCGCCGATGCGCCGCGCGACGTCCTCGTCCCACTGGTCGGGGACCACGCCCCGGACGTCGTAGGCCTTGATGATCGCCGACAGGTCCGTCACTGCACACCCTCGCCTGGACTGGCCGGGCGCGTCCCCCGGTCCGGCCGACCCTATCCGCGGGCACCGGCCCGGGCTCCCGGAGGCCGGTGCGGATCCCTCGGAGGTGCGAGCGGCGGAGCCCCTCAGTCCAGGTCGGGGAGGACGCGCAGGTGGCCGCGGCGGGTGCCGCGGCCGTCGTCGGCCGGGGCGCGCGGCGGCTCGGGGCGGGCCGCCTCGCGGACGGCGTCGGCCAGCGCGAGCAGGTCGTCCCCGGTCGGGCCGGAGTCCTCGACGTCGATCTCGTGCCGGACGACCTCCCAGCCGCGCGGCACGGTCAGCCGCTCGGCGTGGAACTCGCAGAGGTCGTAGCTGTGCGGCTCGGAGAACGTGGCCAACGGGCCGACGACAGCGGTCGACTCGGCGTAGACGTAGGTCAGTGTCGCCGCCGCCGGTTGCGCGCAGCCGCTGCGACTGCAGCGACGTGACTGCCTCACCACCGGTTCCTCACGCTGGGCACAGTAGCCGCGTACCCGGGGAGTCGGCGACAGGCACACCGGACCGGCGCCCCTCCGTTCCCATCCAACCCGACGTCCCCGCGCGCCCCGTCACCGGGGGCACGGCAACGCCCCGCTGCCCCGTCCCGGTGGTGCGCCGTACGCTCGCCCCGCCATGAGCCGACCCGTCCGTCCCGACCGCTCCCGGCCCGCCCGGTCCCGCCGCGACCGGCACGGCCGGGGCCTGCGGGGCCGCCTCGTCCCCGACGAGGTCCCCCTCGCCCGCAGCCGCGCCGAGCAGTTCGACGACCTGGTGCTCGACGCGGTCGAGGACCTCGAGCGCCGCTGGGAGCGGGAGCTGGCCGGCGTCGAGTTCGCCGTCGAGGACGTGCCCTGGGTCGACCACACCAGCCCCGACGAGGTGGTGCTCGACCCGGACGTCCTCGACGACGGCACGGTGCCGCTGGCGCGGGTGCTGCCGGCGCACCGTGAGGACGGGCGGGAGGTGCCGGCGCGGATCGTCGTCTACCGGCGGCCGCTGGAGATCCGGGCGCACGACCGCGACGACCTCGCCGACCTCGTGCGCGACGTCGTCGTGGACCAGGTGGCGGTGCTGCTCGGCCGCGACCCGGAGGAGATCGACCCCACGGGGTAGGAGGAGGACCCCCTCGCCCCCCCCCCCCGCTCGCAGGCTCGCCGCGGGCCCCTGCGAGCGGGCCGTTCCATCAGGTCGACAACGGGCTGCCCAGCTCGGCGGCCATCGCGCGGGCCTCGGTGAGGCGGGCGCGGGCGAAGGCGGTGTCCAGGCCGTCGCCGCGGTCGGCGCGGGTCAGCCGCGCCACCAGCTGCTCGAGGGCGACGGCGTGCCACAGCAGCCCCACGTCGGGCTCCTCCCAGCCGGCGGTGCGGGAGAGCACCACCTCCCCGATCTGCGCCCGGTCCTGCGCGTCGGGCGTGGTGGCCCACAGCGTCAGCAGGTCGCGGTGCCGGGGCGCGGGCCGGACGCCGGACCACTCGAGGACCACCAGCCGGCCCTCCCCGTCGGGCCCGCCGGAGTCGACGACGACGTTGGCGGCGCGCAGGTCGCCGTGCGCCACCTCGGACAGCGGCAGCTGCGCGGCGGCCGCGCGGACCGCCCGCAGCTCCCCCAGGCGCACGCCGCCGCGCACCAGCCGGGAGGCGTCCTCGACGGTGGCGCGGGCGCGGCGCAGCGACCCGCCGGCCGGCGGCTCCCACGGCTGCCCGGCCGGCACCGGCAGCGGCGCGATCCGCACCGCCGCCTCGACCGCGGCGGCGGTCCACCGCGGCCCGCCGGAGGGGCCGGGGTGGACGCGGCGGGACAGCAGCCACCGGCCGTCGTCGGCCGCGGCGACCACCTCGGGGACGCCGACCTGCCGCTCCTCGGCCCACCGCCGGCCGCGCAGCTCGGCCTGCAGCCGGCCCCGGCCGCTCTCGGTGACGGCGAGGTCGAGCACCCGGTCGGCGAGCACGCCCTGCACGACGCCGACCCGCGCGGACAGGTCGGTGACGGCGAGGACCGGGTCGGACACCCCCAGCTCGGCGAGCAGCGAGACCACGCGGTCGCGGGCTGCGGACACCGTCCCCGACGCCGTCGCTCCCGGGTTCTCGGCCACGCCGGGATCGTGTCAGGCGGCCCGGTGTGCCGCACGGGATCCCCCCGGGCGGCCCCTGGGATGCTCGGGGGGATGGACTCCCCCGCGCCGGTCGCCCCCTGGGTCGTGCTCGGCGTGGCCCTGGTGGCGCTGGTGGCGGTCGTCGCGAGGCTGGCGCTGAGCCGGCGGAGGGCGCCGGCCCGGCCGCGGCAGGAGGAGCGGCCCCCGCCGCCGGAGCGGCCGCCCGGTCCCCACTGGGCCGTCGACGACCTGCCCGCGTTCCTCGAGGCGCCGCCGGGCACCCCGGTCCCGGAGACGCGACCGGCCGCGGCCCCCGCGCCGGCGGCACCGCCGGGACCCGACCCGTCCGCCCGCACAGTGGCCGCGCTGGCCGCCGCGGGCCTCGCGCTGGTCGCCGTCCTCGCGGGCGTCGCGCTGGGCAGCGACCGCGGGGAGCCGGTGGCCGCTGGCGCGCCGCGACCGGCCGTCCCCGGGCCGTCCACGCCGCCCGCCTCCCCCACTCCCGCGCGGCCCGAGCTGCCCCCCGTCCCCGCCGACCCGCTGCCCGGCGAGCGCGGAGCGGGGCTGCTCGCCGCGCGGTCGGTGCCCCTCGGTGACGCCGGCGTCGCCGCCCGGCTGGCCCTGGGCGGGCTGGTGCTCGAGCGGCGCGCGGTCGGCGTCACCGTGGGCTACCCGTCGGTGAGCGTGAGCGTCGGGACCGACGGGACGGCACTGGCGCACGTGCTGCTGCCCGCCTGGAACTGCCTGGGCACCACCGCGCCCGCGGACCCGGAGGCGGCCGGGTGCACGCCGGTCCCCACCGAGTACGCCGACCTGCCCACCCCGGCGCTGACCGTCACCCGCGACGGCGACGCGCTGCGGCTCGCCGGCCGCTTCCCCACCTACACCCGGCCCACCGCGACGCCGCCGGCGTACACCGGCCGGGTCTACGACCTGAGCGTCACCGTGGCCCCGGCCGGTGGGCTCGACGGCGGCGAGGCCCCGGCGGACGGGACGCTGTTCCTCGGCACCGAGCGGGCCGAGGCGCTGCCCGACCCGTCGCTCAGCCGGATCCGCGTCGCCGGCTGACCGGCAGCGCGGGGACCAGCCGGGCCGCGCGGTCCAGCACCGGCCGCAGCACCCGGCCCCGGCCGGACACCGCGACGCCGACCAGCGGCGCGCCCCGGACGGTGCCCAGCCCGCCGATCCCGGAGCGGCCCCACCACGGCAGCCGGTCCGCGCCGTCGACCAGCGTGAGCAGCCCGGCGCTCAGCCGCCCGCCGTCGGTGACCGTGGCGACCTCGACCCGGCCGAGGGCGGCGTGCAGCCGGGCGGCCGCGCGGACGAGGTCGCGGGCCCGCGCGTCGGGCGCGGTCGCGAGCAGGGCCGGCAGCGCGCGGTCGAGGTCGCGGGGGTCCCGGCTGCGGACGACCCGGCCGGGTGCGACGTCGTCCAGGCCGTCGGCGAGCAGCGTGCTGCGGGAGGTGGCGACCCGGGCGTCGGGGCGCAGCCGGGCCAGTGCCCGCACGGTCGGGTCGCCCAGCGGCAGCCCGGCCAGCCGCAGCCGCCAGGGCCGGCGCAGCCCGGTGAGCAGGCCGAGCACGCCCGCTGCCAGGCGCTCGGCGGCGTCGTCGTCGCGGGCCAGCAGCCGCGCCGGCGGCCGGCCGCCGGGGACCGGGAGGCCGTCGCCGAGCAGGGTCGCGGTGACCACCGGGCCGGCGGTGGCCAGGGCGAGCAGGGCCAGCGCGTCGGGCCGGCCCGACCAGCGCGGCTCGACGACGACCGCGGCGGGCACCAGCCGCGGTCGCGGGTGCGCCGACTGCACCGACAGCACGGTGGTCAGCCAGGGCGCCGCGGCGGTCAGCGGCGCGGCGAGGTCCCGGGCGAGCGGGACGGCGGCCCGGACCTCGCGGACCACGCGGGCCCGGCCCAGCGCCGTCCGGGTGTCCCTGTCCGCTCCGGTCACCGGGTCATCCGACCACACCGCCGTCCGGCCGCCGGGACGCCGCCGAGACGCCGCCGAGACGCCGCCGGGACGACGCAGCCCCCGGCGGCACTGCCGTCGGGGGCTGTGGTCGGGGGCTGTGGGAGGGGTCGGGGGACGTCGCACGCCGGTGTGCTGGGCGGTCCCGTCCGTCCCCGGACGCCGGGGGTCAGATGGCGCGGCGGCGCAGGCGGCGGCGCTCCCGCTCGGAGAGCCCGCCCCAGATGCCGAACCGCTCGTCGTTGGCGAGCGCGTACTCCAGGCACTCGGCCTTGACCTCGCAGCCGGTGCAGATCTTCTTCGCCTCGCGCGTGGAACCGCCCTTCTCGGGGAAGAACGCCTCCGGGTCGGTCTCGGCGCACAGCGCGCGCTCCTGCCAGGACGCGACGTCGTCGGCCAGGCCCATGCCGAGCAGCCCCATCAGGCCCTGGTCGGCCGGCCCGCTGTTGCGGGAGCCCCGCTCCGACCCGCCGACGTAGTCACTCAGCCACGAGACCTCTGCCATGACGATGCGTCCCCTCTCGCTCTCGTCCCGGACGCGGTTGCTCCGCGCCGCACACCGCGGGAATTACACGCGTGTCGTTGCCCGAGCGTCAACTTCGCCCGGTGTAAGCGGTTGACCACACGGGCCACACCCGTCACACGCCGTTCGTCACTTCTCGTCCACGCAGCCGACACGCCCGTCGAACAGTGGACAAGTGCCCATGGGGCACGATGACTTTCGTGGAGATCGTCGTGCTCGCCGGTGGCGTCGGCGGGGCCCGGTTCCTGACCGGTCTGCGGGAGGTGGCACCGCCCTCGTCGGTCACCGCGGTGGTCAACACCGGCGACGACGTGACGATGCACGGGCTGCGGATCTGCCCGGACCTCGACACCGTCGTCTACACCCTCGGCGGGGGCATCGACCCCGAGCGCGGCTGGGGCCGGGCCGGCGAGTCCTGGACGGTCAAGGAGGAGCTGGCCGCCTACGGCGCCGAGCCCACCTGGTTCGGCCTGGGCGACCGCGACCTGGCCACCCACCTCGTCCGCACCCGCATGCTCGACGCCGGCTACCCGCTCTCGGACGTCACCGCCGCGCTCGCCGACCGCTGGCAGCCGGGGGTCACCGTGCTGCCGATGAGCGACCAGCGGGTCGAGACGCACGTCGTCGTCGACGACCCCGGCAGCGGGCGGCGCAGCGCGATCCACTTCCAGGAGTGGTGGGTGCGCCACCGCGCCGGGCTCGAGCCGCACGCCTTCGTCCAGGTCGGCGCCGAGCAGGCCCGCCCGGCACCGGGCGTCGTCGAGGCGCTGGCCCGCGCCGACGCCGTCGTGCTGGCGCCGTCGAACCCGGTGGTGTCGATCGGCACGATCCTGGGCGTCCCCGGCCTGCGCGACGCGCTGCGCGCCACCCCGGGCCGGGTCGTCGGGATCTCCCCCGTCGTCGGCGGCGACGTCGTCCGCGGCATGGCCGACCGCTGCCTGCCGGTGCTCGGCGTCGAGGTCAGCGCCGAGGGCGTCGGGCGGCACTACGGCGCGCGGTCCGACGGCGGCCTGCTCGACGCCTGGCTGGTGCACACCGGCGACCGCGCCGAGGTGCCCGGCGTCGACGTGCGCGCGGTGCCGCTGCTCATGAGCTCCCCCGAGGCCACGGCCGCGATGGCCCGGGCCGCGCTGGACGCCGCGGGCGTCTCGGTCGATGGCTGAACCGGCCGGGGGTCTGCGGGTCCTGCCCGTCCGGGGGCTGCCGGAGTTCACCGCCGGGGACGACCTGGCGGGGGCGGTCGCCGGCGCCGCGCCGTGGCTGGCCGACGGCGACGTCGTCGTCGTGACCTCCAAGGTGGTGTCCAAGGTGGAGGGCCGGGTGGTCCCGGTGCCGCCGGGCGCCGACCGCGAGGCGGTGCGGCAGCGGGCGATCGACGACGAGAGCGTCCGCGTCGTCGCCCGGCGCGGGCCGCTGAAGATCGTCGAGACGCGGCACGGCTGGGTGGTCGCCGCCGCCGGCGTCGACGCCTCGAACGTGCCCGGCGACTCGCTCGTCCTGCTCCCCGCCGACGCCGACGCCTCCGCCCGCGGGCTGCGCGACCGGCTGCGCGCGCTGCTCGGCGTCGAGGTGGCGGTGGTCGTCAGCGACACCTTCGGCCGCACCTGGCGGGAGGGGCTGACCGACGTCGCCGTCGGCTCGGCGGGGATCGCGGCGCTCACCGACCACCGCGGCGCGGTCGACGCGCACGGCAACCGGCTGGAGACGACGCAGACGGCCGTCGTCGACGAGGTCGCCGCGGCCGCGGACCTGGTCAAGGGCAAGCTCGACGGTGTGCCGGTCGCCGTCGTGCGGGGGCTCCGGTTCGAGGTGCCCGCCGAGGACACGGGCACCCGGCCGCTGGTGCGGCTGGGCCCCGGCGACCTGTTCCCCTACGGCAGCCGCGACCTGGTCGCCAGCCGGCAGCCGGTCCGCGACCTGGTGCCGCGGCCCGGGGACCGCGAGGCGGTCGCCGAGGCGTTCCGGGTGGCCAGCGCCGCGCTGCCGGAGTTCCCGGTGGTGCTGCGGCACGGCGGCGAGGGCGACGGCGTGGTCGACGTCCACCTCCCCGAGCGCGCCACGGTCACCGCCGCGCTGAACCTCGGCGCGCACATCGGGGCCGTGCTCGTCCAGCTGCACGCCGAGGGCTGGGCCACCCGGTGGGAGCCGGTCGGCACGCCGGGCGGGTCCTCACTCGTCGGGAGGTTGTGGCTGGGCTCCCCCCGGGCCTGACCGGCCGGCAGCCGCTAGCGTCGCCGGTCATGCGGGGGATCATCCTGGCCGGAGGCACGGGGAGCCGCCTGTTCCCCATCACCCAGGCGGTGAGCAAGCAGCTCATGCCGGTCTACGACAAGCCGATGGTGTACTACCCGCTCTCCACGCTGATGATGGCCGGCGTCCGCGAGGTGCTGGTGATCACCACCCCGGGCGACCAGGCCGCGTTCCGGGCGCTGCTCGGCGACGGCAGCCGGCTCGGGATGCGGATCGAGTACGCCGTGCAGGAGAAGCCCGAGGGCCTGGCGCAGGCCTTCCTCATCGGCGCCGGTTTCGTCGGTGACGAGGCCGTGGCGCTGGTCCTGGGCGACAACATCTTCTACGGCGCGGGCCTCGGGACGGCGCTGGGACGGCTGCCCGCCCCCGACGGCGGGCACGTGTTCGCCTACCACGTGGCCAACCCGCAGGACTACGGCGTCGTGGAGTTCGACGGCAGCGGCACGGTGCTCTCCATCGAGGAGAAGCCGGCGAGGCCCAAGAGCTCCTACGCCGTGCCCGGGCTGTACTTCTACGAGTCGTCGGTGGTCGAGGTGGCCCGCGGCATCCGGCCCAGCGCCCGCGGCGAGCTCGAGATCACCGCGGTCAACGAGCACTACCTGCGGCAGGGCCGGCTGACCGTCACCGTCCTCGACCGCGGCACCGCCTGGCTGGACACGGGGACGTTCGCCTCGCTGCGTCAGGCGACGGAGTTCGTCTCGGTGGTCGAGGAGCGGCAGGGCCTCAAGATCGGCTGCATCGAGGAGGTCGCCTGGCGGCAGGGCTGGCTCGACGACGACGGCCTGCGCCGCGCCGCCGGGCCCCTGGGCAAGAGCGGCTACGGCGACTACCTGCTGCGCCTCCTGGACGACCCGCGCCCCTGAGGACGGCGCCCGGCGCGACCGGGCGGCGCCGGGAGTGCACTCGCCAGGGTCTCGCGGGGCCTCCAGGGCCCGGTGTGTGCACACAGCGCGCCCGCGACGGCCGGGCAGCCGCGCCTCGTGCACACGGCGACCGGCCGGCCGCGGTCAGAAGCGGCGGTGGTCCGTCGGCGCCATCCGGGGGCCGCGGCGGGGCGGCATGCTCCCGCCGACGTGCAGCAGCCGCACCACCCGCTGCCGGTGCCCGCGCCAGGGCTCGAGCAGCTCCATCATCCCGTCGTCGTCGGTCCTCCGGCCGGCCAGCGACCAGCCCACCAGGTTCTTCAGGTGGTAGTCGCCGTAGCTGACGGTGTCGGGGCAGCCGTGCGTGCGCTGGACGACCTCGGCCGCCGTCCACACCCCGATGCCCGGCACCGTGCGCAGCTTGCGCTGGAGGGTCGGCGAGTCGCAGCCGTCGTCCGGCTCGAGCGCGTGGGCGACCGACGCCACGTGCAGCAGCGCCCGCCGGCGGGCGCCGTCGAGGCCGCAGCGGTGCCACTCCCAGTCGGTGACCTCCCGCAGCCGCCGCGGCGAGGGCAGCACCCGCATGCCCTCGGGGGCGGGGCCGGGCGCGGGGTCGCCGGCCAGCCGGAGCAGCGCCCGCCACACCCGGTGCGCCTCGACGACGGTGACCTTCTGCTCCAGCACCGCCGGGACCAGCGCGTCCCAGGTGCGACCGGTGCGGCCCAGCCGCAGGTCGGGCGTGCGCCGGGCGATCTCGCGGACCAGCGGGTGGCAGTCCGGGTCGAAGTCCGCGCAGTCGTCGTGGGCACCGAGCCAGCCGGGCACCGCCGTGCCGGCCCACTCCGCGCCCGGGCCCCACGCCTGCACCCGCACCTCGCCGCCGCGGTGGGTGACGCGCACCGTGGCGGGCCCGCACGGGGTGGTCGTCGTCCGCCAGACGGCGTCCCCGTCCCACTGCATCGCGGGGTCCCCGGCGCTGCGCTGGTGGGGGCGCAGCACCGCCTCCAGGTCGAAGCGCCAGTCCGGCCGCCAGCAGTCGGTGAAGTCGGCGCCGGCGAGGACGGCGGGGGGTGCGGGTGCCGGCGGGGTCGGGGCCGGCGGTGCAGCGGTCACGCGGGTCTCCGGGGAGTCAGCGGGGGGCCATGCGCAGCGCGCCGTCCATCCGGATGACCTCGCCGTTGAGGTAGCCGTGCTCGACGATGGCGAGCGCCAGCTGGGCGAAGTCGTCGGGGCGGCCGAGCCGCTTGGGGAACGGGATGCCGTTGGCCAGCGCGGTGCGGGCCTCCTCGGGCAGGCCGCCGAGCAGCGGGGTGTCGACCAGGCCGGGGGCGATGGTGCACACCCGCACGCCGACGCTGGACAGGTCCCGCGCGGCCGGCAGCGTCATGCCGACGATGCCGCCCTTGGAGGCGCTGTAGGCCACCTGGCCGATCTGGCCGTCGTAGGCGGCGATCGAGGCGGTGTTGACGACGACGCCGCGCTCCCCGTCCTCCTCCGGCTCGGTGGCGGCCATGGCGGCGGCGGCCAGGCGCAGCACGTTGAAGGTCCCGACCAGGTTGACCATCACCGTGCGGAGGAACGGGTCGAGGTCGTGCGGGGTGTTGCCCTTGCCGACCGTGCGCTGCGCCCAGCCGATGCCCGCGCAGTTGACCGCGACGCGCAGCGGCCGGTCCTTGCCGGTGGCGTCCTCGATCGCGGCGGCCACCTGGGACTCGTCGGTGACGTCGGTGCGGACGAAGGTGGTGTGCCCGCCGAGCTCGTCGGCCAGCGCCTTCCCGCGCTCCTCGTTGAGGTCGACGATGGTGACCGCGGCACCGCGCGCGGCGAGCGCGCGGGAGGTGGCCTCCCCGAGACCGGAGGCCCCACCGGACACGACAGCTGCGACGTCGAAGTTCTTCATGACCGGCATCACACCACGCACACGGTGACGTGCTGGACCGGCCCTCCTGCAGGGGTCCGCCGCGAGCCCCCGAGCGGTGGGGGGCAGGAGGGTCCTTCAGCTGAAGCGGGCACCGTGCCGCTCCTCCACGGCGGACAGCAGCTGCTTGACCCGCTCGGCGTCGGACACCGGGCAGACCATCGTGACGTCGGCGGTGGCCACGACGACGCTGTCGCGGACCCCGACCAGCGCCACGAGGTGCTCCGGGTCGTCGCTGAACACGATGTTGCCCGCGCTGTCGAGGGTCACCGCGAGCCCGCCCACGGCGTTGCCGTCGGCGGCGGCCAGCGTCTGCGCCAGCGCCGGCCACGAGCCGACGTCGAGCCACTCGACGTCGAGGTCGGCGACCAGCACCCGGCCGGGCTCGGTGGCCGCGGGCTCGAGGACGGCGTAGTCGACGCTGGTCTTCGGCAGCGTCGGGAACACCTCGGCGAGGACGGCGTCGCGCTCCGCGCCGGCCGGCGCGGCCACGATCCGCGCCAGCCCCTCCGCCGACGCCGGCAGGTGGTCGGCCAGCGCATCGAGGACGGTGCGGGCCCGCCAGACGAACATGCCGGAGTTCCACAGGTACTCACCCGACGCCAGGTAGGCCTCGGCGGTGGCGCGGTCGGGCTTCTCCTTGAACGCGGCGGCCTCGGCGACCCCGGGCACCTCGGTGGCCGGGCCGCGGCGGACGTAGCCGAAGCCGGTCGCCGGGGCGGTCGGCGTGATGCCGAGGGTGACCAGCGCCCGCGGCCGCGCGGTCACGGCGTCGAAGGCGGTGGTCAGCGTGGCGGCGAACCGCTCGACCGGGCGGATCACGTGGTCGGCGCTCACGACGGCCAGCTCGGCGTCGGGGTCGGCCTCGGCGACCAGGGCGGCGGCCAGCCCGACGGCGTTGGCGGTGTCGCGGGCGACCGGCTCGAGCACCAGCCGGTCCGGTCGCAGCCGCGGCAGGGCCGCCCGCACCTGGGCGCCGTAGCGGGCCGCGGTGCAGACCCAGATCCGCTCGGCCGGGAGCACGGCCTCCAGCCGGGTGAAGGCCTCGGCCAGCAGGCTGTGCGGAGGGCCGTCGCCGTCCTGGAGCACGTCGAGCAGCTGCTTGGGCCGGGCGGCGCGCGACAGCGGCCACAACCGGGTCCCGGAGCCTCCCGCCATGACCACCGCGTGCCTCATGCCACACCTCCTCGACGGGCCCGGCCGACGTCGTCGGCGCGGCGCTGGAAGCGGGCCCCGGCGGCGACCCGCCCGCTGACGTAGGACACGAGCATCCGGCCGCCGAGGCCGGCCCGGAGCGCGGCCCGCAGCGGGGCGTTGCGGGGGCCCGGGTACTGGCCGGACAGGTAGCGCAGCGCGCTGGTGTGGTGCACCCGCTGCATGCGGTGCGGCTCCCGGCGGGTGGCGTGCCCGCCCTCGTGGACGACGACGGCGCTCGGCGCGTAGACGTGCAGCCAGCCCGCACGCCCCAGCCGCCGGCCGAGGTCGACGTCCTCGAAGTACATGAAGTAGCCGGGGTCGAAGCCGCCCACCGCCCGGAACGCCTCGAGGTCGACGAGGAAGCAGGAGCCCGACAGCCAGCCGGCGGTGCGCTCGCGCGGCGCCTCGCGCTCGCGGCGGTAGCGCGCCGTCCACGGGTTGCCCGGCCACGCCCAGCCCACCAGCGCGTGGCCGGCGCCGGTGGACAGCCGCGGCAGCTCGCGCGCCGACGGGTAGAGCTCGCCCTCGGGGGTGCGGATGGCCGGGCCGACGGTGGCGGCGCGCGGCCAGCGGGCGGCGACGGCGAGCAGCTCGTCGACCGACCCGGGCTCGAAGCGGACGTCGGGGTTGGCCACCAGCGCGTACCGGCCCGGGGCCCCGGCCAGGCCGGCGTTGACCGCCGCGCCGTAGCCGACGTTGCCACCCGTGCGCAGCAGCCGCACGTGCGGGTGCGCGGCGGCGACCCGCTCCGGGACGCCGTCCGTGGACCCGTTGTCGGCCAGCACCACCTCGACGGGCCGGGTCGTCGCCTCGGCCAGCGAGGACACGAAGCCCTCGAGCGCCTCGCCGGGGGAGTAGGTGACCGCCACGACGCGCAGGGGGCCCGACGGCGGTGCGCTCACGCCTCCCAACCTAGATGCGCCTCCCCGCGGACCTCCGCGCGAGGGAGGCGACCGGGGTGGGTGAGGCGTCCGGGACGACTGTGACGGGACGTTCCCACCCCGCCGCCGAGGTCCCCGGGACTCAAGGACCGGCTCCCTACGGTCGATGGGTGTCTGTGCGCAAGTACCTCCTCACCCACCGTTGCGCCGCCGTCCCGCTCGCGCTGACCTGTGGCCTGCTCGTGCTCGGCGGCTGCAGCACCGGCGGGACCCAGGCGGACACGACCACCACCGCCGACGGGACGACCTCCACCGGCGCCACCGGCTCCCCGGCCGACCCCACCGCCGGCACGCCCGCGGCGGACGGCTCGCCGGCGGTGGACACCGACGCCGTGCAGACCGACGCCCCCGTGGACTCCGCCTCGCTGGTGCTGGCCCGCGCCGAGTGGTCGCCCGGCCTGCCCGGCATCGAGGCCGCCGCGTTCGTCCAGGGCCTGGTCGAGACCGGCGGCGAGTGCACCGCCGTCGCCGAGCCCGCGGACGGCGGCGACGCGGTGTCCAGCGAGGCCACCGAGGCCGAGCCGGGCCCGGCGACCACCGAGTGCGGCGCGCTCGCCGTCGTCCTGCCCGAGGGCAGCACCGGCGCGTGGGCGGTCACCGTGACCTACACGTCCGGCTCGACGGAGCTGGAGTCCGAGACGGTGACGGTGGACGTCCCGTGAGCGGCCGCTCCGTCCCCCGGCGGGCGCGGCTGCTGCTGGCGCTCGCCTGCGTGCTGGCGTCCCTGGCCGGCCTCGGCGTCGTGCAGGTGACCACCGCTGCGCCCGCGCAGGCGGCCAGCGCCGCGGACTTCCGCGCCGGCAACATCATCAGCGACGCCGTCTTCTGGGACGCCTCCACGATGGCGCCCTGGGACGTGCAGGCCTTCCTCAACGGCAAGGTCTCGTCCTGCCAGGCCGGCTACACCTGCCTGAAGGACTACCGGGAGAACACCTGGACCCGGCCGGCCGACGCCCAGTGCGCCCAGTACAACGGCGTCGCGGGGCAGACGGCCGCCGACATCATCTGGAACGTCGCCCAGGCCTGCCAGGTCAACCCGCGGGTGCTGCTGGTCCTCCTGCAGAAGGAGACCAGCCTGGTCACCAAGACCAACCCGACGTGGGACAACGCCTACAAGAAGGCCACCGGCTACGGCTGCCCGGACACCGCCCCGTGCGACGCGCAGTACTACGGCTTCTACAACCAGGTCTACAAGGCCGCCTGGCAGTACCGGCGGTACGCGGTGAACTGGAGGAACTACTCGTACCAGGCCGGCCGCTGGAACACGATCCAGTGGCACCCGAACGCCGCCTGCGGGACGACGTCGGTCTACATCGAGAACCAGGCCACGGCCGGGCTGTACATCTACACGCCCTACCCGCCCAACCAGGCGGCGATGAACAACCTCTACGGCACCGGCGACGGCTGCTCGTCCTACGGCAACCGCAACTTCTGGCGGATGTTCACCGACTGGTTCGGCAGCACGCAGTACTCGGTGGTCGGCGAGATCGACGCCCTCTGGCAGCGGATGGGCGGGATCGGCGGCGCCCTCGGCGCGCCGGTGGGCGCGCGGTACCCGACGTGGGGCAACGGCTGGACGCAGGGCTTCCAGAACGGCCGCATCCACTACTCGCCGGCGACCGGCGCGCAGGCGGTGCTGGCGCCGATCTCGTGGGCCTACGACCCGCTGATGGGCGAGTCCGGCCCGCTCGGCTACCCCGTCGGCCCGCGCTACGCGACGTGGGGCAACGGCTGGACGCAGGGCTTCCAGAACGGCCGCATCCACTACTCCCCCACGACCGGCACGCACGCGGTCCTGGCGCCGATCTCCGCCGCCTACGACGCGCTGCTCGGCGAGTCCGGCCCGCTCGGCTACCCGGTCGGCGACCGCTACCAGACGGCGGGCAACGGCTGGGTGCAGGGCTTCCAGAACGGCCGCATCCACTGGTCCCCCACGACCGGCGCGCACGCGGTCCTGGCGCCGATCTCCCCGGCCTACGACGAGCTCCTGGGCGAGTCCGGGCCGCTCGGCTACCCGGTCGGCGGCCGCTACCAGACGGTGAACAGCGGCTGGGTGCAGGGCTTCGAGAAAGGCCGGATCCACTACTCGCCGGCCACCGGGGCGCACGCCGTCATCGGCGGCATCTCCACGGCCTACGACGCGCTGCTCGGCGAGTCGGGCCCGCTGGGCTACCCGACGGGCGACCGCTACCCGACGCCGGGCAACGGGTTCACCCAGACCTTCCAGAACGGGCGGATCCACTGGTCGCCGGCCACCGGCGGGCACGCGGTCGTGGCGCCGATCGCGGCGACCTACGACTCGCTGACCGGCGAGTCCGGCCCGCTGGGCTACCCGGTCGGGTCGCGCTACGCGACGCCCGGCGGCGGGTGGACCCAGGCGTTCCAGAACGGCCGCATCCACTCCTCCCCGGCCAGCGGCACGTTCGCGGTGCTCAGCCCGATCTCGACGGCCTACGACCCGCTGCTCGGCGAGTCCGGCCCGCTCGGGTACCCGGTCGGCGCGCGCTACCGGACGTGGAACGACGGCTGGACCCAGGCCTTCCAGAACGGCCGCATCCACTACTCCCCCACCACCGGCGCGCACGCGGTCCTGGCGCCGATCTCGGCGACCTACGACGCGCTGCTCGGCGAGTCCGGGCCCCTCGGCTACCCGGTCGGCGACCGGTACCAGACGGCCGGCGGCGGGTGGACCCAGGCGTTCCAGAACGGGCGCATCCACTGGTCCCCCACCACCGGCGCGCACGCCGTCCTGGCGCCCCTCTCCCCGGCCTACGACGCGCTGCTCGGCGAGTCCGGTCCCCTCGGCTACCCGACGGCGGACCGGGCACGGGCGGCCGGGAGCGGCTGGGTGCAGGTGTTCGAGAACGGCCGGATCTACTGGTCCTCCACCACCGGTGCGCACGCCGTCCGGGGGTCGGTGGCGCAGGCCTACGCCGCCGCCGGGGCCGAGTCCGGCGAGCTGGGCTACCCGACCGGGGACCTGGTGACCGAGCCCGACGGGGCGCAGCGCCAGGACTTCCAGCACGGCTCGATCCGCTGGACCAGCGCCGACGGGGCGACGGTGACGCTCACGACCGACTGACCGGCGCGCGGTACGACGCGGACGGCCCCGGGACACCACGGTGTCCCGGGGCCGTCCGTCGTCCGGGGCCCGCCGGTCGGGCGGGGGGCCGGGTGGCGCGTGCCGGGCGGTGCCGGTCAGGCGGTGCGGCGGCGCCGGACGACGACCTCGACGGCCACCGCCAGCGCGAGCAGGAGCACCCCGGCGCCGGCGGCCGGCACCAGCAGCCGGTCGGCCAGCGGGTCGAAGTACAGGTCCACCCGGGCGTCGTCGAGGTCCCCGGGGAGCTCGATCGTCAACAGCGTGTCCTCCACCGAGCCGACCTCGACCGCGGTGCCGTCCACCTCGGCCCGGAAGCCCGGCCAGGCGGGGATCCGCAGCACCAGCCGGCCGCCGTCAGCGGGCGTGGAGACCCGCAGGGACTCCCCCGGCTCGCCGCTGCGGAAGGCCGCGGCCGTGTCCCCCGCGGCATCGTCCCCGGCGGCCTCGACGGAGACGCCGTCGGAGGCCCAGGTGACCCGGCCGGGCAGGCCGTCGTCGCGGACGAAGCGGCCGTAGACGCCGGCCAGGCCCGCCTCGGTCCACGCGCCTCCGTCGCGGAAGTGCTCCTCGACGGCGTCCGGGGCGTACGGCGAGAGCAGCACCTGGTCCGAGGAGAGGGCGTCGATCCACCGCAGGTCGGTGCCGGGCACGCGCTCGAGCAGCCCGTCGGTGCACTCCTCGGTGGACTGCACCTGACCGAACAGGTCCTGGCACAGCCGCTCGGTCCACGCGTCGTGGCCGACCGCCACGTAGCCGAAACCCGGGCGCAGGCCGGCGACGAGGTTCGCGTTGCCGGGGAGCACGCCCCAGTCCCAGCCCTGGTCCTGGACCTCGCGGCCGACGTCGTCGAACCCGCCGAAGACGTACACGGTGAGCGCGGTGTCCGTCGCCACCGAGCGGTCGCGGAAGGCGGCGACGTCGTCCCCCCAGGCCGGGCGCAGCGCCATGTTGCGGAACGGCAGCCCGGTGGCCGGCAGCTCCGCCTGCTCGTCGGCCCGCGCCTGCGCCAGCGTGGTCGAGCCGACCGGGGCGAGGTCGGCCGCGACCGCCAGCGCCACCAGCACCGGACCGGCCACCCGCGGCAGCCAGGCGCGCAGCGCTCCCCCGGCCGCGGCGGTGCGCCGGCGCAGCAGGAGCGCCAGCGCCGCCACCGCCGCCGCGGCCAGCACCGCGGCGAGCAGGTGCCACGCCCACAGGGCCGGCGAGCGCACCAGGGCGAGCCCCAGCTGGGCACCGACCAGGCCGAGGGCGGCGAGGACGCGGCGGCGCGTGGGCCGGGCGGCGGCGGTCAGCGCGACGGCGGCGAGCACGGCCAGGGCCGGGCCGGACACGGCGAGGTAGCGGAACGGGTAGCGCAGCTGGCCGACGTCGGTCGGCATCTGGGTGAGCACCAGCGCCGCCCCGAGCAGGACCATCCCGGTGAGCACCCCGCGCCCGCGCAGCGCCCGCCGCCAGTCGACCAGCGCGAGGGCGGGCAGGGCGAGGACGGCGGTGGCGGCCAGCGGCGGCGTCCAGAGGTACCCGCCGGCGGCGCCGGAGACGCTGGGGGTCAGCGTGCTCCCGCCGAGCACCGCGTCGAGCAGGTTCGGGATGAGCGAGCCGACGTTGGCCAGCACCGTCTCCGGCGGCTCGCTGCGGGTGGAGGCCTCGGCCATCTCCTGCGACGCGAGCAGCCCCGGCGCCCCGGCGACCAGGCCGGCGGCCCCGGCGGCCAGCCGGGACAGCACCGGCGCGGTGCTCCGGCCCTCCCGCCGGCGGCGGCGCTGCTCGAGCAGGTGCCCGGCGACCAGCGCCCCGGCGGGGACCAGCACGTACGGGTAGCCGGAGGCGGTGAGCTGCCAGGCGGCCAGCGCGGTCACGACCGCGCCGGGCCAGCGGCGCAGCACCAGGCCGAGCCACAGCCAGGGCAGCCACGCGGTGCCCCACATCAGCGGCCACCAGGACCCGCCGACCCACAGGAACAGGCCGGTGCTGGCCGCCCCCACCGCCGCGGCCGCCGCCAGCGCGGGGCGCACCCGCAGCGCGACCAGCAGCAGCACCAGGCCCAGCCCGAGGACCAGGGTGGCGCCGGCGCCCAGCAGCCAGCCGGCGTCCCGGAGCGTGTCGAGGCGGGCGACCGCCGCGCTGATCAGCCAGTGCGTGGGGTCGAGGACGCCGTACTGGGGGTCGGCGACGAAGTTGCCGCCCGAGCCGAGCTCGGGGTCCAGCAGCGGCGGGCGGACGCCCGGGGAACGGCCGAGGTGGCCGAAGCCCGGCACGTACTGCGCCTGCTGGTCGTCGAGCCAGAAGAACCGCGGGACGAGCGCGCGGAGGGCGGCGAGGAAGGCGACCTGGGCCACCAGGTACCCGCCGACGGCGAGCGCCGCGTCACGGGCACGGCGACGGCCCGCGGGGCCGCGGGGAGCCGCGATCGGGGCCGTCTCGGACCGGTGTGCCTGCGTCGCGGTCATCCCGCCGGGTTCCGCCTCCTCGTCAGCCGTCGCTCCAGCCCGGCGGTCGCGCCGAGGCCCGCGGCGAGGGCGAGGACCGAGAGCACGGCGCCGGCGCCGACGGCGACGGTCCCGAGCCCGGCCCGGGGCCGCTCGTACGCGATCTCCAGGGTGCCCTCCCCGCCGCCGGCGGGCAGCACGACCTCGACGGCGGTGCCGTCGACGACCTCGACGTCGACCGGCTGCCCGTCGACCCGCGCCACGTAGCCCGGCCACCACGGGATCCGGGTGAACACGCGGGCGTCGTCGCCGGACCAGCTCACGCGGTAGCTCTCCTGCTCGAACCCGACGTCGATGGCCTCGACCGAGTCGACGCCGTCGCTGACCCAGGTGACCCGGCCCGGCGTGGCCTCGCGGCGCTCGTAGCGCAGCAGCCCGCGGTCCTCGCCGGTGCGCTCGTAGGAGCGGTCCAGCGCCGCGCGGATCTCGGCCGGCGCCCGCTCGTCGAGCAGGACGACGTCCTTCGACAGCGCCTCGAGCCAGGTGACGTCGGTGCCGGGGACCTGCGCGAGCAGCCGGTCGACGGGGTCGGGGCAGTCGCCCACGACGCCGACGAAGCTCGCGCACCACCGGTTCGCCCACCCGGCCTGGCCGAGCGAGGTGTAGGCGTAGCCGGGCCGGATGCCGGCGAGCAGCGCGGCGTTGCCGACGGCGGCCCCGCGCAGCGCGCCGCGGTCCTCCCCCGGCTCGCCCCACCAGAGGACGGTCGCGTTGAGCCCGACGCCCTGGCTGGCCTCCTCGAAGTCCGAGACCAGGGACGGCCAGACCGTGGTGTCGTAGATGCCGCGGGCCGGCAGCCCGGTGGGCTCGGCGCCGTGGTCGCGGGCGTCGATGCGCTGGTAGGTGATCGCCGCGCCGATGCTGGCCAGCGGCGCGGCCGCGGTGGCCACCAGGGCGAGCACCGCCAGGACGGCGCCGGCGCGCGCCCGGGCGGGGGTCCCGCCGTCCCCGGCCGGCTCGGCGTCGCGGGCGGCGCGCCGGGAGGCGAGCACCCCGGCGACGGCGAGGACGACCAGCCCCCAGAAGACGACGAAGGCGTGCCACTTCCACATGACCGGCGTGCGCGACCAGGCCAGGACGCCCTGGGCGACCAGCAGCCCGGCGGCCAGGGCCAGCCGCCGCCGGCCGAGGTCCAGCCCGCAGCGGCTGGCCAGCACGGCGACCAGCACCGGCGAGACGACCTGCAGGACGACCACGTAGCGCCACGGGTAGCGCAGGTCGAACAGCACCGTCGGGCTCTGCGTGGCCACCACCGCGACGACGCACAGCGCCACCGCCGGCAGCACGCCCGGGGTGCGCCAGAGCCGGACGCCGTCGGGGCGGACCCGCCACCGGACCAGCGCCAGCACGGGCAGCACGAACCAGGCCAGCGCCATGACCGCCGGCTGCATCCGGTCGCCCCACCAGCCGAGCACCGACGGCGAGAGGGTCGCGCTGCCGAGGAGGACGTCGAGCAGGTTGGGGATGTGCTCGCCGGCGTTGCCGAACGCGTCGCCGGCGCCGCCGAGGCTGCGCTGGCTGAAGGGGGTGAGGGCGCTCGCGGTGAGCAGGCCCGGCGCGCCGAGCAGCGCGCCGCCGGCACCGGCGGCCAGCCGGACGACGAGGTCGCGCACGCCGCCCTCGGCGCGCGGCTGCTGCAGCCGGACCAGCGCGACGCAGGCGACCACGATCGCCGAGAAGGGCAGCGCGTACGGGTAGCCGGAGGTGATCGTCATGTAGGCGGCCACCACCGCACCGGGCACCGCCCAGCGGCTGCGGCTGGACAGCGCCCACCACAGCCACGGCATCCAGGCGGTGCCCCACCCCGAGGGCCACCAGGACGTCGCGTACCAGAGCATGAAGCCGGAGTTGACCGCGCCGAGCGCGGCCGCGGCCGCCCACACCGGGCGGGCGCCGAGGTGGGTGGCCAGGACCGTGGTGCCCAGCCCCATCACCGCGACGACCAGGATCTTCATCCCCCACGCCGCGGCGTTGAGGTCCTGCGCCGAGCCGACGACCTGGGCCAGGAGCCAGTGCACCGGGTCGAGCACGCCGTACTGGAGGTCGGCGACGAAGGCGCCGCCCGAGCCCTGGTCGGGGTCGATCAGCGGCGGCGTCCCCGGCTGCCGGCCGAACCAGGAGAAGACCGGCAGGTACTGCGCCTGCATGTCGTCGATGTAGAAGAACCGCGGCTGCCACAGCCGCACGACCAGCAGCAGGACGGCCTCGGCGGCGACGAACAGCCCCGCCGCGACCAGGCCGGCGCGTGCCGGGGAGCCGGGGCGGCGCAGGCCGGCGCCCGGGGACTCCGGCGACCCGGGCGGCGTGCCCGGCCGGTCGAGCACGGACGCCCGGGAGCTCATGCGGAGGCCTCCCGCCCGCCGGGGATCAGGTCGTGCAGGGCGTCCTCGATCTGCTCCATGCGGGACCAGGTCAGCGCGCTGGTCGGGGCGTCGCCGCGGCCGGCGAGCAGCCAGCCGGTGCCGGACTCGATGAGCTTGTCCGCCACCAGCCGCTCGATGCAGGAGACGTCGGGCACCGAGTCCCCGACGAACCAGACGTGGCTGGACTCCTGCCGGGGCAGCCGGTCGAACAGCACCCGGAACGGCTCGAGGGTGACCTTGTCGCCGGTCGCCTCCTCGGAGGTGACGACGTGGTCGACGACCTGGTCGAGCTCCAGGTGCACCAGCTTGCGGAACTGGATCTGGGCGGTCAGGTCGGTGACGATCGCGATCGGGATGTTGTTGTAGCGCAGCGAGCTGAGCAGGTCGCGGGCGCCGGGGCGCAGCTTGGCCGCCAGCAGGTACTCCCGCCAGTACTCCTGCTCCAGCGCCAGCGCGAGCGCCGGCTGGCTGCGCAGCCCCAGCATCTCGATCGCCTCGTGCCCGTAGAGCAGCCGGCTGTGCGAGCTGCCGGTGTCGCCCAGCCGCGCCTTGACCCGCTTGCGCGCGCCGTCCCAGACGTCGAGGAACGCCCGGTCCTTGACGCCCAGCTCGCGGGCGGCGAAGGCCACCACCGCCGCGGTCCCCGCCCGGTGGCAGGGCTCGTAGGGGTAGAGCGTGTCGTCGAGGTCGAAGATGACGAGCGACGGCAGGCGTGGGGTGGTCATCGGAGGGTCGACTCCAACCGGTTGCGGCGACGCTCGAGCATCGCCAGGACGAGGATCAACTGCATGAGGCCGCGGCTGCCGCCCAGCCACACCGGCTCGCTGACGAACAGCTCCTCCGGCCGGTCGAGCAGGTGGCGGGCGAGGCTGCGCACGTCCCGGGGGGTGAGCGGGGACGGCGAGACGGTGAGCTCCACCGCGCCCGGCTCGTTGAGGTACTCCAGGCGCGAGGGGACGCCGCCCACGGAGATCAGTGCCCGGCTCAGCCGCTCGGCGAACGCCAGGCCGCGCAGCCGGGCGACCACGCGCAGGGACAGCGGGGCGTCCAGCGGCTGGTCCTCCGGCGGCAGGCACCGCTCGGACTCCAGCCGCAGGACGACGTCGGCCAGCGGGCGCTGCGGGAGGATGTAGCGGTCGCGGTCGGGCTCGCGCCGGTCGATCGAGGCCTGCACCGAGGTCAGCGCGTGCCCGCGCTCACCGACGTCGCGCTCGATCTTCAGCCGGCGCCGCAGCGGCTCGTCCATGTCGGTGAAGACCGTGAGGTCCACCTTGGCCCGGACGTCGCCGCTGGTCAGCGCGTGCAGCCCGCTGACCACCACGAGCTCGCGGTGGGCGATCGGGCGCTGCTTGGTGAACCGGCCGCGGGCGTGGTCGTAGTGGCGGCACCACACCTCCTCGCCGGCCAGCAGCCGGAAGGTGTCCCGGGTGAGCCGGGGCAGGTCGTTGGCCGCCGGGTCCAGGTGGGTGGTGACGTTCCACAGCGGCGCGTGCCGCTCGTACAGGTGGTAGTCGTCGCCCATGAGGAACGACGTCGCCTGCTCGCCGAAGACGTCGGACAGCGAGATGCACAGCGTGTCCTTGCCGGTGCCGCTGTCGCCGGCGACCGCCATCGACAGCGGGGCCCGGGAGAGCCGGTAGACGTCGTACTGCTGCAGCGCCCCGCGCAGCACCATCGCCAGGGCGATGGCACCGGCGACGACGGCCGTGGTGGCCAGCAGGTCGAACAGCCAGGCCGGCAGGTCGAAGGCGGTGCGGTCGACGTCCCGGAAGGTCATCCCGAGCGCCGGCGCGTCCCACCGCGGCGCCGCGCCGCTGGCCGACACCGCCTGCGAGGCGGTGACCGCGACCCAGAAGCAGAAGACGGCGGCGCGCACCCGCGGGCCGGTGCCGGCGGCGATGACGGCCAGGAAGGGCACCGACCACAGGAACCAGCCCGGCGAGGCCGGGGTGAGCAGCGCGACCGCGGCCAGGGCGACCGCGGTCACGGTGAAGACCAGGTCGGGGTTGGCCCGCCGGAACCGCCACAGCACCGCCAGCAGCGCGGCGTAGACCACCGGCAGCAGCACCAGCTGCAGCCCGGGCCCGAGGGTGATGACGTAGTCGACGGCGGCGCCGAAGGTCGGCGTCCCCAGGACCATCTCCCGGTAGCCGCCGGAGACCGCCGGCAGGAAGAGCAGCACCAGGCCGGGCAGCAGCCCGGTCAGGTACGGGACGAGAGCGGCCCGGTAGCGGCTGTTGCGCAGCAGGAACAGCAGCGCGAACGGCACGATCAGCACCGAGCTGGCCTTGACCGCGACCGCGAGGCCCGCGGCCACGCCGGCGGCGGACCACTGCCGGCGGCGGAAGGCCAGCACGGAGGCGAACATCAGCAGCGTCGGCACCAGGTCCAGCTGGCCGTGCACGTACGCGGCGTAGACGAGGATCGGCGAGACGGCGGCGAGCACGACCGCGCGGCCGGGGCGGGAGCCGCCGGTCCGCAGCAGCAGCCAGGTGATCAGCAGGTCGGCGACCAGGACGCCGACCGCCATGCCCAGCTGCACCGCCCACGGCACCGGCAGCCACGAGGTCAGCAGCCCGAAGAAGCCGAACCAGACGAGCATGAGCGGCCCGTACGGGAAGGCCTGCTCGACGCCGCCGTCGGCCAGCCACTCCGACCACGGGGTGAACGAGGGCTGCTCGAGGAAGTGCTCGACGAAGGGCGCGAACCAGGCCCGCTGCACCGCCGGCACCAGCACGGCCAGCAGCGCGACGCGCACCGCGAACCCCGCGGCGAGCAGCAGCTTCTGCCGGGGGCCCAGTTCCCTCAGGCCCACAGTGCGGGCCTCTTCGTGCAGACGGCGTCGAGCTCGAGGCCGGCCTCGGCCAGCGCGCGGCGGATGCCCGCCACCTCCGGCTCGGGGTCGCGGGCCTGCAGCTCGGGGCTGACCACCATCACCCGGTACCCGGTGCCGGCCAGCGCGGCGAGGTCCTCGCGCGGGGGCAGGGCGCCGGTGAAGGAGTCCAGCCACACCCACTGCGCGCGCGGCTGCAGCGCCAGCACGGTGTGCACCGACTCGTACTCCGAGATGCGCGCCATGCAGCGGCTCTCGCCGCGGCGCAGCGTGCGCACCATGAAGGGGAAGGACTGGTCGAGGTAGGTCCACTCCTCGACGCCGCGGGCGGCCAGCGCGGCCTCGACCCGCTCCTCGAGGCCCTCCTCCTTGACGTTGGCCACGAGGAAGGCGTGCGCGTAGGCGTCGAGCCACTCCTCGAGGTCCACGCCCGGGTCGAACGGCTCGTGGGTGACGACGAGCCGTTCGCCGTAGGACCGGATGTCCATCTCGATGCCGAGCTCGCGCGGGGTGTCGGCCAGCTCGGCCGGCAGGTTCCGCCGGTGGGCCACGACGAGGGTCA
This sequence comes from Geodermatophilus arenarius, assembly GCF_042654585.1. Classification (NCBI taxonomy): domain Bacteria; kingdom Bacillati; phylum Actinomycetota; class Actinomycetes; order Geodermatophilales; family Geodermatophilaceae; genus Geodermatophilus; species Geodermatophilus arenarius. The sequence goes on along the minus strand of NZ_JBHSGR010000020.1, from coordinate 34,086 downwards.
CAGCTGCTTCCTCAGCGCCAGGCTGAAGTCGACCGTGCGCTTGATGAACTTGCGCTTGGCGGCGAGGTCGACGTTCCAGGACGAGGTGCCGAAGCGCCGGGGCGCGAAGACCACCGGCACCCGGCGGATGTCGAAGCCCCGCTCGGCGGCGGTGTACATGGCGAACAGGTCCAGCGAGAAGTCCTTGGGCGGGGTGCCCCACTGGTCGAGCAGCTCGCGGGAGAACATCGTCGGCTGGGCGTTGATGTCGGTGAGCCGGCGGCGCAGCAGCACGGTCTCGAAGACGCTCATGCCCGCGGTGAACACCCGGTCGGCGACAGGCCGGCCGTAGCGGCGGCCCTTGACCAGCACCGGGCCCGCGGCGCCCTCCATCGCGGCGACGGCGCGCAGCGCGTCGGCGGGGTCGGTCTGCAGGTCGGCGTGGGTCCAGCCGACGATCGGCGCGCGCGCCACCGCCAGTCCGGACGTGATCCCCCAGCCGTAGCCCTCGTTGGGGTCGACCCGGATCGACCGGACCCGGTCGTCGGCGGGGTCGAGCAGCCGGGCGAGCACCTCGGGGGTGTCGTCGGTGCTGCCGTTGTCGACCAGGATCACCTCGCCGTCACCGGCCTCGGCGGTGAAGCGGGCGCGCAGCACGAGCTCGGGCAGCGAGCGGGCCTCGTTGTAGCAGGGGACGACGAGGCTGAAGGCGGGCGTGGGCCGGGTCGGCTCAGCCATGCGGGGAGGCCACCTCTCGGGGCTCGGGGCCGCGCACGGGCGACCGGAAGACGAAGCGGGCCATGCCCACGAAGTTCCACGCGGCCGACAGGCCCGTGGCCACCAGGAAGCCGACGGCGACCTGCCAGGTCCGGCCGTCGTCGAGGACGGCCAGGACCAGGGCGTTGGCACCGACGTTGATCCCCAGGGCGCACAGGTAGACCACCACGAACGCCACCAGCGACCAGCGGTGCGACTGCCCGCGGAAGGTGAACCGCCAGTTCGCGACGTAGGCGAACACCGCGCCGGCGATGAAGCCCAGCGCCTTGGCCCAGCCGTGCCCGACCCCGCCCCACAGCAGCAGCTGGTAGACGACGGCGTCGATGAGCACGGTGGTGCCACCGACCAGCACGAAGCGTGCCAGCGAACCCCTCACGACCGGTTCCCCCCTCCGGCGACGGTCACGGGACCGGTCAGGTCCACGTCCGGCCGCTCGCGGCCGGGACGAAGGCACGGAAGGCGCGGTCGAGGTCCGCGCGCGCCGTCGGCGGGACCATCGGGTCGGCCGCCAGCGCGTACGGGTGGTGCACCCACTTGTGGAAGCAGCTCTGCCAGTAGCGGAAGGTCTCGTACTCGTCGGGCGTGCCCAGCGAGACGAAGCTGTCCAGCAGCAGCGCGACCACCGGGCGGCCGGCGGCGGTGAACCGCCGCACCAGGCTGTCGAGGTAGTACTCGCCGTTGACCGTCTCGTCGCTGGCCAGCAGCTCCTCGACGTCGGCCACCGCGCCCCGGGTGGTCGGGAACGTGAACGTCCCGATGATCACGCCGGCAGTGGCCGGGTCGTCCGGGGCCTCCTTGAGCCAGGTCCGCTGCACCCGGCCGACCTGCTCGCCGGCCTGCTCCCAGGTCACCCAGCCGTACTGCTGGGGCCGGCGGCGGGCCAGCCGGTAGCCGGGGGCGACCCACACGACCAGGCCGTCCTCGCCGGCCGCGGCCAGGGCGGCGTCGAGCGCGCCCGGCGCCGGGCGGGGCACCGCGTCGCACGCGGTGACGGTGACCGGCTGCTCGGCGGCGCCGTCGAGCAGCGGGCGCAGGCCCTGGAGGGCGGAGTCGGCCTGCCCGCGGGACAGCTTCTCCAGCTCCACGACCTCCGCGCCCTGGGCGCGGGCCAGGCGGGCGACCTCGCCGCCGTCGCCCAGGTCGGCGCGGGTGACCACGACCGACCGGGAGCCGGGGACGGCGAGCAGCGCGTGCTCGAGCAGGGTCCGCCCGGCGACGTCGAGCAGCGGCTTGGGCCGGTCGTAGCCGAGGTCGGCGAAGCGCCTGCCGGCGCCGCTGGCGAGCACCACGCGGGCGGCGCCCGGCTGCGGCGCGGCCGGGCCGCGGGTCCAGTGCGCGAGGGCCGTCGACCACTCGCGGTACTCCTCGAGGTCCTGCGGGGTGCCCCACTGCATGAAGTGCTGCAGCTCGTACACGCCGATGGTCAGGCCCATGTCGAGGACGCTCTTGTAGGTCAGGCTCAGGTAGTACTCGCCGTTGAGGTCGTAGCCGTGCTCGACCTGGTGGGCCAGGGCGTCGAGCAGCACCTGGCCGCTGGCGAACCCGTAGGTGCCCGAGGAGGCGAACTCCTTCGCCGGGTCGTCGGTCCAGGGCTTCTTCTCCTGGATGTCGACGACCCACTCGCCCTCGAGCCTCGGGTAGGCGTAGGACGTCGAGTGCAGCATGTGCGGGTGGAAGCCGCGGTAGGCCGGGATGGCCCCGCCGGTCACCACGCCCGAGGACAGGTAGTCGGCGAAGTCGTCGGCGTCCCAGTAGCAGGTGAAGTCGCAGTAGTTGACGACGACCGGCTTGTCCCGGGCGATGTGCTCGGCGGCCTCCAGCACGGCGTGGCCGGGGCCGAGCTTGTGCGCCGCCACCTCGACGACCTTCCCGTTCGGCCGGCGCTCGAGCAGGCGCTCGCGCAGCCGCAGCCGGGGGTCGGCCAGGTGGTCGGCGTTGCAGATGAACACGACGTCGTCCCACCCGGGGAACATGTCGACGACGTGGTCGATGACCGTCTCGCCGTCCAGCTCGATCAGCGCCTTGGGCCGGTCGTAGCCGGCGGCGGTGAACCGCGAGCTGATCCCCGTCATGGGGATCACCAGCTGCGGGGTCACCGCTCCATCCCGCGTCGCCACTTCTCGGCCTCCCAGTCCACGAGGTCTGCGACCTCGTCGTCGTCCAGATAGCGCACGGGGGCCGACGGGTCGGCGTGCCGCGCCATCGCCACCAGTCCCCGGCCGATCTCCCGGGCGTCCGCCGAGAGGGGTCCGTCCACGACGACGCCCCCGTCGGGCGTCACCACGAGCGGGCTGCCCTGCCCCGGCGCGGTCCCGAAGGGCCGGCTGCCCAGGAACACCGCCGAGTCGGGCGTGAGCACGCCCCCGGTCAGCAGCCGGGTGGCGTCCGCATCGAGTGTCCCCGCCGGGGCCAGTGTCGTCTCGTCGTCGCCGGCGACCGGCCGGTCGTCGCGGCGGAGCGCGGCCTCGGCCCGGTCCACGAGCTCCCGGGCGCGGTCGGCCGTGGGGGCCGCGGTCAGCAGGCCGTGGTTGCCGAGGAGGAACACCGTCTCCTCGGTGGGCCCGGCGGCCTCCTGGGCGGCGAGGACCGCGCGCGCCAGGGCGATGCCGGGCTTGGCGTAGGGCACCCAGCCGACCGGCGCGACCTCGCGCAGCCGGTCGAGCACGGCGTCCGGCCGGCGCTGGGCCGCGGCCGCGACGGCGCCCACGGAGTGCACGTGGAAGACGAAGCGGTGCGGCAGCAGCACGTGCAGGGCGGTCTCGATGGAGGGGCGGGAGGCCCGCTCGTCGGCCAGCTCGACGACGACGTGCCGCAGGTCCTCGACCTGCAGGACGTCCACGCGGGCGCGGGGGCCGTCGACGCCGACGAAGATCGGGCGCTCCAGCGCCTCGGCCAGCTTCGTCCCGGAGGCCTTGACCCAGACCAGGTCGCCGTCCTTGCCGCTGAGGTTGCCGCCGGCCCCCTGGACCAGGCGCAGGTCGTCACCGATGGCGGCGGCGTGCCGGTTCAACTCGGCAAGCGTCTCGCTCGTCACGTGGCGGCAACCTACCCGACCGGGTGTCACCCCCCGGTGACCCACGGGACTCGGCGGCACCCTCGGGGCGGCTGTGACGAACGGGACGGGTCCGTACCAGGAATCGGCCGCGACGGCGGGAGCCGGGGGCACCGCGACGGTATCGTCGCGAGTCGTGACCTCAGCGAGACCTGACCTCGTCGTCGTCGGTTCCGGCTTCTTCGGACTGACCGTCGCGGAGCGGGTGGCCAGCCAGCTGGACAAGCGCGTGCTCGTCCTCGACCGACGCAACCACATCGGTGGGAACGCCTACTCCGAGCCCGAGCCCGAGACCGGCATCGAGATCCACCGGTACGGCGCCCACCTGTTCCACACGTCCAACGAGCGGGTCTGGCGGTACGTCAACCAGTTCACCGAGTTCACCGGCTACCAGCACAAGGTCTACTCCATCTACCAGGGGAAGACCTACTCGCTGCCGATCAACCTGGCCACGATCTGCCAGTACTTCGAGCGCAGCTACTCCCCCTCCGAGGCCCGTGCGCTGGTGGCCGAGCAGGCCGGTGAGATCGACACCGCCGACGCGCAGAACCTCGAGGAGAAGGCGGTCTCCCTGATCGGCCGCCCGCTCTACGAGGCGTTCATCCGCGGCTACACCAAGAAGCAGTGGCAGACCGACCCCACCGAGCTGCCGGCCGCGGTCATCGCGCGCCTCCCCGTGCGCTACACGTTCGACAACCGGTACTTCAACGACACGTACGAGGGCCTGCCGAAGGACGGCTACACCGCGTGGCTGCAGAAGATGGCCGACCACCCGAACATCGAGGTGCGGCTGTCCACGGACTGGTTCGACGTCCGGGACGAGCTGCCCGCCGACGTGCCGACGGTCTTCACCGGCCCGATCGACAAGTACTTCGGCTACGAGGCCGGTGAGCTGGGCTGGCGCACGCTGGATTTCGAGACCGAGGTCCTGCCGATCGGCGACTTCCAGGGCACCTCGGTGATGAACTACGCCGACGAGGACGTGCCCTTCACCCGGATCCACGAGTTCCGGCACTTCCACCCCGAGCGGGACTACCCGGCCGACAAGACGGTCGTCGTCCGCGAGTACTCGCGCTTCGCCGAGACCGGCGACGAGCCGTACTACCCGATCAACACGCCCGAGGACCGCGCCAAGCTCGAGCGCTACCGCGAGCTGGCCAAGAAGGAGGCCGCCGAGAAGCGTGTGCTCTTCGGTGGCCGGCTGGGCACCTACAAGTACCTGGACATGCACATGGCGATCGGGTCGGCGCTGAGCATGTTCGACAACCGCATCCGCCCCTTCTTCGACGAGGGTGGCTCGCTCGACGGCCGCCTCGACGACTGAGCCGAGGACTGATCCCTCCATGACGACGACCGCACCCCAGGTCGCTGACGCGCCGGTCAAGCCGGACACCGTCAGCGAGCCGGCGGACACCGAGCTCACCCCGGACAAGGCCGTCACGCTGGTCCAGCGGGTCCTCATGCCGCGACCGGCCGACCCGCTGAAGGTCCGCAGCCTCTACCTCGACGAGGAGAACTCCCCGGTGCGCGTCCGGCAGGACGGGCGCCACTCCGGCACCATCGTCGCCGGCGCCGAGGTCTCCTTCGCCACCTACTTCAACGCCTTCCCGGCCAGCTACTGGCGCCGGTGGAGCGTGCTGGACTCGGTGGTGCTGCGGGTGACCGTGTCGGGCACGTGCCGCATCGACGTCCACCGCTCCAAGGCCGACGGCGAGTCGATGCACGTCACCGGCGTCTCGCACGTGGGCGACGACGAGCGCACCGTCGAGCTCGAGCTGGACCTCGCGCCGTTCATCGACGGCGGCTGGTACTGGTTCGACGTCACCGCCGAGAGCGACACGGTGGTCCGCGAGGCCGGCTGGTACGCCCCGCAGGCGCCGGCCGAGGAGCCGCGCCTGGCGATCGGCATCTGCACCTACAACCGCCCGGTCGACGCGCTGGCCGCCGCCCGCGCGCTGGTCGAGGACCCCGCGGTGCTCGAGCGCCTGTCGCTGGTGACCATCGCCGACCAGGGCAACAACCACGTCAAGGACGCCGCCGGCTACGCCGAGGTGAAGGCCGCCCTGGGCGACCGGCTGCACGTGGTCGAGCAGCCCAACCTCGGCGGCAGCGGCGGGTTCGCCCGCACGATGCACGAGGCGTTCACCCGCAGCGACGCCACGCACGTGGTGCTGCTCGACGACGACATCATGATCGAGCCCGACAGCATCCTGCGGGCCCGCGCCTTCGCCGCCTACGCCAAGAGCCCGATGCTGGTCGGTGGCCAGATGCTGGCGCTGCAGAACCGCTCGGTGCTGCACAGCATGGGCGAGATCGTCGACCGCGAGACGTTCTTCTGGACCAACGCGCCGAACACCGAGTACCACCACGACTTCGGCAAGGAGACGCTGCGCGAGTCGCCGGACCTGCACCGGCGCATCGACGTCGACTACAACGGCTGGTGGATGTGCCTCATCCCCCGTGCCGTCACGGAGAAGATCGGCATGCCGCTGCCGGTGTTCATCAAGTGGGACGACGCCGAGTACGGCCTGCGGGCCTTCGCCGCCGGCTTCCCGACCGCGTCGCTGCCCGGCACCGCCATCTGGCACCTGTCCTGGGGCGACAAGGACGACGCCAGCGACTGGCAGGCGTACTTCCACATCCGCAACCGGCTGATCGCCGCGGCGCTGCACTCGCCGCACAAGCACGGCGGCAAGCTGTTCCGCGAGATGCTCAAGGCCGACCTGCGGTTCCTCATCAACCTGCAGTACTCCACGGTCGAGCTGCACCACCGGGCCTACCGCGACTTCCTCGCCGGCCCGGAGGCGCTGTTCAGCAGCATGCCGCAGTCGGTGGTCACCGCCCGCGAGGTGCGGGCCACCCACGCCGACGGCAAGGTGCTGCCGTCGTCGGCGGACCTGCCGCTGCCCTCGATGCCGACGGCGAAGGCGGTGCGCTTCCGCCGGATCCCGGTCAACCCGCTGCAGATCGGCAAGACGCTGGTCAAGGCGCTGGTGCACAACGCCCGGCCGGTGGACCCCGAGAACATGGACACCCCGCAGCTGAACCTCGCGTTCCAGGACGCGCAGTGGTTCCTGTTGTCCCGGCTCGACAGCGCGACCGTGGGCACCGCCGACGGCCGCGGGGTCACCTTCCGGCGCCGCGACCCGGCGACCTTCCGCCGGCTGGCGGCGACGTCGGTGCAGCTGCTGCGCCGCATGTCCGCCGACTTCCCGGAGCTGCAGCGCCGCTACCAGGCCGCGGCCGGCGAGCTGACCTCCATGGACCGCTGGACCGAGGCGTTCGAAGAGTGGGGCTACCAGCGGGTGTAGCCCGCGCCTGCACGAGGAAGGGCCCCGACCGGATCCCCGGTCGGGGCCCTTCTCGCGTGAGGGCGGGCGTCAGGGGCGGGTGAAGCGCTCCCGGCGGCCGGCGCGGGTCAGCCGCAGCCACTCCCGCCAGCCGGCGCGGTCGCGGCGGGACACCAGGAAGAACCAGCCGAAGCGCACGGTCTCCAGCGGGCGCAGCCAGCGCATGCCCGGCTGGGCCATGAGGTAGCCGCGGTTGCGGTAGGTGAAGTACCGCTTGACCTCGTTCGCCGGGTACTGCGCCGACAGCCGCCCGCCGAGGATGGGGGCGAACTCCGTCGTCCCCTCCGGGTGCAGGTAGGCCGCCTGCGGGCAGGTGCCGAAGGGCAGGCCCGCGCGCAGCAGCCGCCGGTGGATCTCGGTCTCGTCGCCGCGGAAGAACAGCCGGTAGTCCGGGACGCCGACGACGTCGAGGGCCTCGGCGCGGAACAGCGCCCCGTTGAACAGCGAGGCGTAGGACGGCAGCAGGTCCAGGCCGGCGAAGTCGCTGCGCCGCCGCCGCCAGCGAAGCCCGCGGCGCAGCGGGAAGGCGAGCCGGTCCGGGTCGGCCATGTCGGTGACCAGCGGGCTGACCTCGGCCAGGCCGTGCCGCTGCGCGGCGTCCAGGAGGGTGGCGAGCACGGTCGCGTCGGCGGGCCGGCCGTCGTCGTCGGCGCACCAGACCCAGTCCGCGCCGAGCGCGAGGGCGTGCAGCATGCCGTAGGCGAAGCCGCCGGCGCCGCCGAGGTTGCGCCGGCTGGGCAGGTGGGTGGCCGGCAGCCCGCTGGCCGCGACGACGTCGGCGGCCGACTGGTCGGGCCCGTTGTCGACGACGACGACGTGGTCGACGCGGCGGGTCTGGGACGCCAGCGCGGCCAGGCTCTCGACGAGCAGCTCCCGCCGGTGCCGGGTGACGACGACGGCGACGACGCACTCCCCCGCGGCCGGGACCGCGGCGCTCACGCCGGCAGGCCCTTGTAGGCCCGCAGCACCTCGTCGAGGTCGCCCTGCTGCTTGATCCGGCCGTGCTCCATCCAGATGGCGGTGTCGCAGAGCTCGCGCAGGAACTCGTCGGAGTGGGAGGCGAACACCAGCAGGCCCGAGCGCTCGACGAGCTCGACCAGCCGCTGCTTGGACTTCTCGAGGAAGGCGGCGTCGACGGCGCCGATGCCCTCGTCGAGCAGCAGGATCTCGGGGTCGATGCTGGTGACGACGCCGAGGGCCAGCCGCACCCGCATGCCGGTGGAGTAGGTGCGCAGCGGCATGTGCAGGAAGTCGCCGAGCTCGGTGAAGTCGGCGATGTCGTCGACCCGCTCCTGCATCTGCTTCCGGCTCATCCCGAGGAACAGCCCGCGGATCATGATGTTCTCGAGGCCGGAGATCTCCGGGTCCATGCCGACACCGAGGTCGAACACCGGCGCGACGCGGCCGCGCACCTCGGCGTGGCCGCGGGTCGGCTCGTAGATGCCCGACAGCAGCCGCAGCAGCGTGGACTTGCCCGCGCCGTTGTGCCCGACCAGGCCCACCCGGGCGCCGTGCTCGAGGGTGAGGGTGATGTCCCGCAGGGCCTCGATGACCGGCACCTTGGCGCCGCTGTCGATGTTGCCCCCGACCAGGCCCATGACGGTCTTCTTCAGCGACCGGCTCTTGGCGTCGAAGATGGGGAAGTCGACGCACGCGTCCTTGGTCGTGATCCCGATCGGGCCGTCGGTGCCGGCCCCGTTGACGTCGTTCACGCTCACACCCAGTAGGAGACGCGGGACCGGTAGCGGCGCAGCACGAACATCGTGAAGGCCCAGCCGGCCACCGTGATGGCGAGGACGACCACCCAGTACCGCAGCTCCTGGTCCTGGCCCAGGAGGGGTCGCCGGATGATCTCCACGAAGTGCAGGAAGGGGTTGAACTCGGCCAGCCGCGCCCGCTCGGCGATGGCGGGGTTCGGGCTGTTGACCAGCTCGTCGTAGATCCACACGATCGGCGTCAGGAAGAACGCCAGCTGCACGACGCTCTGCGTGATCGGCAGGATGTCGCGGAACCGTGCGGTGATGACGCCGACGGCGAGGGAGACCCAGGCGCCGTTCAGGGCGAGCAGCACGAAGGCCGGGACGACGGCGACGGCCGTCCACCTCAGCGGCTGCGGGAACACCAGCAGCATGACCAGGTAGACGATCATGTTGTGGGCGAAGAACAGCGTCTGCCGCCACACCAGGCGGTAGACGTGCACCGACAGCGGCGCGGGCAGGTGCTTGATCAGGCCCTCGTTGGCGATGAAGACCTCGGAGCCCTCGTTGATGCACCCGCTGACGAAGTTCCAGACGATGAACCCGACGAGGACGTGCGGCAGGAACCGCGACAGCTCGATGTCGAACAGCCCCGAGTAGAGGATCCCGAGCGCCACGGCGGTGACCGCCATGCTGATGGTGATCCAGATCGGGCCGAGGACCGAGCGGCGGTACCGCTGGCGGATGTCCTGCCAGCCGAGGTGCCCCCAGAGCGTCCGCTGCTCCCAGCCGCGCCTGAGGTCCGCGACGGCTGCGGCGAGCGTCCGTCCGGCCGGTTGTGCGAGTGCCACGGCGGTCCACGCTACCTGCGCGCGGCGGACCGGCCCTGGTACGGACCGGTCCGCCGGGACGGCGGGGTCGGGTGGGACCGCTGTGCCGGATGGGGGTCAGCGGTAGGCGACCGTCGTCTGGCCGGTGGCGCGGTCGTGGGTGATCGAGCCGCCCTGGAAGTCGGTGCGCCAGCCGGTGGGCGTGGGGATCGAGCCCGACACCGGGTAGCCCAGCCGGGAGTGCTCCCAGCCCAGCTGCACCCACCGCTGGTGCACCGGGCCGACGATCTCGTGGGTGCCGGTGGCGGGTGACCAGTACACGGCTCCCCCGCTGAACAGCGTGTAGCGCCCGTCGCCGTCGCGGGTCGGCAGCTGCTCGCCGGTCGGCACGCCGAGCACGCCGCCCTCCGCGCCGAGCGCCGCCCACAGCCGGGCGGTCTCGCCGGGCAGCACCCGGGTGCCCGACGCCGTCCGCACGATCGCGCCGCCCTCGAAGGTCTGCACCTGCTGGACGGCGGTGCCGCCCGCCAGCCGCCGCGGGTCCGACGTCGGGTAGCCGAGGGGGCCGTGCTCCCAGCCCTGCCCGATCCAGCGGAGGTACACGTCGCCGGTGAGCACGTGCACCCCGGTGCGGGAGGCGTAGATCGCGCCGTGCTCGAACTGCTGCCACGTCGCGTCGCCCCCGCCGGTGGGCAGGACGTCGCTGGTGGGCAGGCCGAGCGGGCCGGCGTCCGCGCCGCCGGCGTTCCAGGCCACCCGGATCGGGCCGGCGACGACGTGCACCCCGGCCTCGCGGCTGGCGTAGACCGCGCCGCCCTGGAAGGCCGTGAACCGGCCGACGCCACCGGGCGCGGGCAGGTCGTCCGAGGTCGGGTAGCCCAGCGGCCCCGCCTCGTACCCCTGCGCCGCCCAGCGCCGGTGGACGTCACCGACGAAGAAGTGGGTCCCGGCCGGGGACGCGTAGAGGGCACCGTTCTCGAACGCCTGCCAGGTGGCGTCCCGCCCGGCGGTGGGCAGGGCGTCCGCGGTCGGCCAGCCCAGCGGACCCTCCTCCGCGCCGGACGCCGCGTAGGCCGTGGCCAGGGTCCCCAGCAGGACGCGGACGCCGTGCGCCGGGGTGGCGTAGACCGAGCCGCCCTGGAACACCGAGAAGGCCCCGTCCCCACCGGCGGTGGGGGCGGTGTCGGTGGCCGGGTAGCCGAGCGGGCTGCCCTCCCAGCCGAGCTCGACCCAGCGGGCGTGCACGTCGCCGGTCAGCAGGTGGACGCCGGCCGGTGAGTCGTAGACCGCGCCGTGCTCGAACAGCTGGTAGGTCGCGTCGCCCCTGCTGGTCGGGAACGGGTCGCCGGTCGGGTAGCCCAGGGGCCCGTGCTCGTGGCCGGAGGCGGCCCAGGCCGTGAGGATGCGGCCCTGGACGATGCGCACGCCGTTGCGCGGCGTCTCGTAGAGGGCTCCGCCCTGGAAGCCGGTCCACCGGGCGTCGCCGTCACGGGTCGGGAGGGTGTCGGTGGTCGGGTAGCCGAGGGAGCCGTGTTCCCAGCCCAGCTCGACCCAGCGCCGGTGGATCGCGCCCAGCACGAACCGCGGGCCGGTGGCCGGCGAGGAGTACATGGCGCCGTTCTGGAAGAGGTTGTAGCGCCCGTCGCCCCCGCCGGTCGGGAGGGTGTCGGAGGTCGGGTAGCCCAGCGGGCTGCGTTCCCAGCCGAGCTGCGCCCAGCGGGTGTAGAGGTCGCCGAGGACGAACCGGGCCCCGGTCGGCGCCGACCAGTACATGGCGCCGTTGACGAAGAAGCGGTACCGGCCCTCCCCGCCGACGGTCGGCCACTCCGCCGTCGTGGCCGGGCCCAGCGCGGCGCGCGCGCCGGCGTCGGAGTCGTACCGGTCGGTGACGGGGGTCTGCGCCCCGGCGATCAGCCGGGCCGCCTTCTCGCGGATCTCGCCGAGGCGGGCGTAGCCGTACCGGCCCGGGCAGGCGGTGGCCCCGACGTCCCGGTGCCCGAAGACCGTCGGCAGGGTCACCCGCACCCCGGCGGCGTAGCGCGAGGTCCCGCCCCCGCTGGAGGTGAGCGTCGTGGTGCCGCGCGGGTCGATGCGGAACAGCGAGAACTTCCACGCGATGATCGCGGCCACGGAGTCGACCACGACCTGCGGCGTCGCGGCGACGTCGAAGTTCCCGAGCATCGAGACGCCGAAGGTGCTGGTGTTGAACCCGCCGGCGTGGGCGCCCATGACCGTCGACGCCAGGCCGCCGTAGCGGCCCTCCCAGCGCCGGCCGAACCGGTCGACGATGACGTTGTAGCCGATGTCGCCCCAGCCGAGGCTCACCGTGTGGTAGCGGTAGATCGACCGCATGATCGCCGGCACCTGGTCGGCGGAGTAGCCGTTGGCGTCGGCGGTGTGGTGCAGGGTCGCGGCCTTGAGCGTGCTCGCGTACTGCGGCCGCCAGGTGCGGATCCGCTCGTCGGCGCCCCACTGTGCCCGGGAGTAGACGTCGGGCATCGCCATCGCGGCCTCGGCGGTGTCCTGGATGTCGGGAGCGCCCGGCGAGTCGTCGGCGTCGCTGGTGCCGGGGTCGACCAGGTCCAGCCGGACGTCGGCCGGCTGCGCCCCCGCCCGCGTCACCAGCTCCACCTGCACGCCGGTGCTCGGGCCGGTCCACAGCGGGGCGGTGCCCTGACGGGCCCCGGCGCCGCTACCGGGCTCGGCGTCCTCGCGGCCGACCTCGGTCCAGCCGCCCCAGTCCCCGTCCTCGTCCTGCACGCGGACCTGCACGAGCGTGTCGGTGACCGCGGGGTCGGCCCGCCAGGTGACGCCGACCAGCGAGAACTCCGCGACGTCGGTCTCGGTCAGGGTCAGCGTGGGCGCGCTGCCGGGGACGCCGGCCACCGGGTCCGTGGTGCCCTCCTGCACCTCGGCCCCGCCCTCCGGCGCGCTCACCGAGCCCAGCTCCAGCTGCTCGGTCGAGGTCTCGACGGGGACCGGCTCGGGCCCCGGGGCGGCGTAGACCGGCAGCACGAGGACCGTGCCGGTCAGGGCGACGAACGCGACGGAGCCGGCGAGCAGTCGGCGCACCGAGATGCCTCCTCTGGTCCTCGGACCGGGACACCGGTCCGGTCCTGGAGGTTCGTCACCGAGGAGCCGGTTGTTGAGCCGGGCCGCTCCGGCGCACCCGGGACCGGTGTGACGGCCGTGCCGGGTGGGGTCGCGCGCGACCAGACGGGCAGCAGGTGCGCGACGGGCACCCGCGACCCGGGACGGAGCGTTCCCCCGTGTCGCGCGACCACCGGCCGCTCCACCCGCCCCTAACCTCGGTCGGGTGAGCCGAGACCGCAACGAGCAGGGTGGAGCCCCGGGACGCCCGATCCCGGCGCGGCTCGACCCGCGCGCCGGCCGTCCCTCGCGCCCCCGCGGCCGGGGTGCCGGCGAGACCGCGGGGCGCCGTGCCGACCGCGGGACCGCCGCGCCGCGCCGTCGCCGGGGCGCCGGTGTCGCCCGCGGCGTGGCCGCCGTCCTGTCGGTGGTCCTGCTCGGCGCGAGCGGCTGGGGCTGGTACCTGGGCCGGGTCGCCGAGGCGACGGTCAACCGCACCGACGCGATCCCGACCGCCGGCAACTCCGACGCCGGGGACGCCACCGAGGCGATGAACCTGCTGCTGGTCGGCAACGACAGCCGCGCCGACCTGACTCCCGACCAGCTCGCCGAGCTCAACGCCGGCGAGGACTCCGGGATCAACACCGACACGATGATCCTGGTGCACGTCCCCGCCGACGGGTCCCGCGCGTCGTTCGTCTCGTTCCCGCGCGACTCCTACGTCGAGATCCCCGGCTACGGGATGGACAAGCTCAACGCCGCCTACGCCTACGGCTACGCCGAGGTCGACGACGCCGCGCCCGAGGCCGACCGGCAGGCCGGCGGCGCCCAGCTGCTGGTCCAGACGATCAGCCAGCTCACCGGCCTGCAGATCGACCACTACGCCGAGGTCGACCTGCTCGGCTTCTTCAACCTCACCAGCGTCGTCGGCGGCGTGGACGTCAACCTCTGCGAGGCCGTGGACGACTCCGCCTACTCCGGCGCGGTCTTCCCGGCCGGGCAGCAGACCATCTCCGGCGCGGACGCGTTGAAGTTCGTCCGGCAGCGGCACGGGCTCCCCCGCGGCGACCTGGACCGCATCGTCCGCCAGCAGGTGTTCATCGGCGGCGTGCTCCGCAAGATGCTGTCCGAGGACGTCCTGCTGGACCTGGGCAAGCAGCGCGAGCTGATCCAGGCGGCGTCGGAGTCGCTGACCATCGACCAGGACCTCGACCTGCTCGACCTCGCCCAGCAGATGCAGTCGGTGACCGCCGGCAGCATCGAGTTCCAGACCATCCCGATCGTCGGCGACGACCGGGACGAGCAGGGCCGGTCGATCCTGCGGCTGGCCGACGAGGACGAGTTGCACGACTTCTTCGCCGAGCTGTCCGCCGAGCCCGAGGCGGCCGCCCCTGAGGCCCCCGCGGCGCCGGTCACCGTGGCGCCCGCGGACGTGTCGGTCGCGGTCTACAACGGCTCGGGCACCCCGGGCCTGGCCGCGGAGGCGGCGTCCTCGCTCGAGACCGTCGGCTTCACGGTCACCAGCACCGGCAACGCCGACAGCACCGACTACGAGCAGACGACGATCCGGCACGCCGCCGGCGACGAGGCGCTGGCCGCCACCCTCGCCGGGCAGATCCCCGGCGCCGTCCCCGAGGTCGCCGACGACGCCACGTCCGGCACCGTCCAGCTCGTCCTGGGCTCGGACTTCAACGGCATCGGCCAGGCGACCACCCCGCCGACGGCGTCGCCGAGCGCCCCCGTCGAGCCGGCGCGCACCGCGGCCGACACCAGCTGCATCTACTGAGGGAGGACCCTCCTGCCCCCCACCGTGGACGGCCCCCTGCAGGGCCACCCGCGACGGCACCAGGTCCCCCACCGCGTCCGCGCGGTGGGGGCCTCGTCGTTCCCGGACCGGGCGCAGGCGGGCCGCGGACACGCCCGTGACGGGTGGTGCGACAGGGGCCGGGAACAGACCCGTCCGTCACGGTCGTCAGTTCTTGCCATCCCTGGACGTCTCGGAACCGTTACACACTTGGCCTGCACTTCCGCGCGGTCCGGTCGAGGGGCCGCGGTGTGACCCGCGGGCCGGGCAGGGCCGCGCGGCCGAGATGGGGGACGATGAGCGCGACGCTGGACCACACCGGCAGGGCCGGTGTGGAGGACACGACCGTCCTCGCACAGCCGACGCCGCCCGTCCCGCGGCCGCGGGGCCCCCAGCCGCCCGCCCGTCCCGCCGAGCGCGGCGTGCGCGTCGAGATCCAGGGCCTGCGCGCGCTCGCCATGGCCCTCGTGGTGCTCTACCACGTCACCCCGCTGCGCGTGCCCGGCGGCTACGTGGGCGTCGACGTCTTCTTCGTCGTCTCCGGTTTCCTCATCTCCGGCCACCTGCTGCGCGAGGTGGAGCGCACCGGCCGCATCCGGCTCGGCCGGTTCTGGGCCCGCCGCGCCCGCCGCCTGCTGCCGGCGGCGCTGCTGGTCCTGCTCACCAGCGCCGTCGTCACGTTCCTGTTCGTGCCGACGACGCTGTGGGCCCAGTTCCTGCGCGAGATCGGCGGCTCGGCGCTCTACGTCGAGAACTGGCTGCTGGCCGGCGACGCGGTGAACTACCTGGCCGCGGCCAACGTCGCCTCCCCCGCCCAGCACTACTGGTCGCTGTCGACGGAGGAGCAGTTCTACCTCGTCTGGCCGCTGCTCGTGCTCGCGGCGGTGTGGCTGGCCGCCCGGCTCTCCCGCGGCCGCCGCGCCGTGCTGGCCGCCGTCCTGGGAACGGTCACGGTCGCCTCGTTCGGCTACTCCCTCTGGGCCACCACCCACTCGGTCTCCTACGCCTACTTCGCCACCCCGGCCCGCGCCTGGGAGTTCGGCGCCGGTGCCCTGCTGGCCCTGCTGTCCACCACCACCGGCCGCGACGGGCTGCGCCGCCTGGTCTCCTGGGCCGGCTTCGGCGCCATCGCCTACGCGGCGTTCGGCTACTCGCACGACACGCCGTTCCCCGGCACCGCCGCCCTGCTGCCGGTGCTCGGCACCGTCGCGGTCATCTGGGCCGGCTCGCCGCGCGGCGACTGGAGCCCCACCCGGATCGCCGAGTTCGGCCCGGTCCGCTTCCTCGGCGACGTCTCCTACTCCGCCTACCTCTGGCACTGGCCGCTGGTCGTGCTGCTCCCCTTCGTCCTCGGCCACCCGCTCGGCACGGTGTCCAAGATCGGCATCGTCGCCGCCACCGTGGCCGCCGCCTGGCTGACCAAGGTCCTCGTCGAGGACCCGGTGCGCACCAACCGGTTCCTGGACCGGCGCGGGTCGGGCACCACCTACCTGCTCACCGCCGTGGCGACCGGCGCCCTCGTGGCGACGACGGCGTCCGGGTCCTGGCACCTGCAGTCCCAGGTCGACGGCGCCCGCGCCGCCTCGGTCGCGCTCGCCGGCACGCCCTGCTTCGGCGCCCCGGCCATGGACCCGGCCAACGGCTGCTCCGACGTGCACGCCGTCACCGACACGGTCAACCCGCTGTTCGCCAAGGACGACCTGTCGGCGGGGATGTTCTGCCTCACCAACGACACCTCCACCGAGGTCGCGCCCTGCCGGCACGAGGTGACGGGGGCGACGAGCGAGGTGGCCCTCATCGGCGACTCGCACGCCGCGTCCTGGTGGGAGGCGGTGCAGGGCCTGGCCGACGACCAGGGCGTCGACGCCTCGCTCTACGTCCACTCCGGCTGCCCGGCGCTGGCCACCGCCTCGTTCACCGGGCCGAACATGAACCCGGCCCAGCCGGCCGCCTGCGCGGAGTGGGGCCGCGACGTCATCGCGACCGTCGCCGCCGACCCGGCGGTCACCACCGTGTTCACCAGCTACCGCTCCGACGTCTACAAGTTCGTCGGGCCGGAGGGCCGGCTGCTCAACCAGTGGCCCGCCGAGGTCGTGCAGGACGCGCTGCGGCCGCTGGTCGACGCGGGTAAGCAGGTGGTCGTGCTGCGCGCCGTGCCCACCACCAACGGGGTCTCCCCCGACGGCGTGCTGGGCAACCAGGAGGTGCCCGTGCCCGACTGCCTGGCCACCACCGACGCCGGGACCGACCCGTGCGCCGGCCCGCGCGACCTGCGCGTCACCCCGGACTCCATCGCCGACGGCGTGCAGGACCTGCCCGGCGCCTCGGTCGTCGACCTCACCGACTCCTTCTGCGACGCCGACACGTGCCACGCGGTCGTCGGCGGGGCGGTCGTCTACTGGGACGGCAGCCACCTGACCAGCACCTTCTCCCGGTCGCTGGCCCCGGCGCTGACCGAGGCCTGGCTGGACCTGCAGGACGGCCGGGACCGGTGACCCCCGCCGACCTGCTCGCCGGAGCGCTGCGGCGCGGTGCCGCCGCGCCGCTGGTCACCGCCTACGACGACGCGACCGGCGAGCGGGTCGAGCTGTCCGGCACCACCCTCGCGAACTGGGTGGCGAAGACGGCGAACCTGCTGCAGGACGAGTTCGACGTCGGCCCGGGCAGCACCGTCGCCGTCGCGCTGCCGGTGCACTGGCAGACCGCCGCGGTGCTGCTCGGCGTGTGGAGCTGCGGCGCGGCCGTGCTCGACACCGCCGTCGAGGACGACGGCGGGCTCGACGCCGCCGACGTCGTCCTCGCCGCCCAGGACCGGCTGGCGGCGCTGGAGGAGCAGGAGCCGCCCGAGCTGCTCGGCCTCTCGCTGCACCCCCTGGGCCTGGGCATGACCGGCTACGCCGGCCCCGCGCGCGACTTCGCCCTCGAGGTGCGCGCGCACGGCGACTCCTTCACCCCCTACGTGCCCCCGGACCCGGCCTCCCCCGGCCTGCTGGCCGGCGGGCTGGAGCTCACCCTCGGCGGGCTGGCCGAGGCCGCCACCGCGCTCGCCGGCCGGCTCGGCGTCGCGGCCGGCGACCGGGTGCTCGTCGACGACGCCACCGCGGCCGAGGCCGGGCCGGTCGCCTGGCTGCTCGCACCGCTGGCCGCCGGCGCCTCGATCGTGCTGTGCCGCAACGCCGACCCCGCCGCCCTGGGCGGCCGGGCGGAGGCCGAACGGGTCACCGCTACGCTCGGCCTCCGGATCGAGGGCGTCCGCGAGCTGGGCAGGCCCGCCTGAGGGGGCGGGTGCCCGCCGCGCCGGAGGAGACGGTGGTCGACTGATGGACAAGGTCGTGGCGAGCGCCCGGGAGGCGGTGTCCGACGTCGGCGACGGCGCGGTGCTCGCCGTCGGCGGGTTCGGGCTCTGCGGGGTGCCGGTGGCGCTGATCGACGCGCTGCTCGAGCAGGGCACCAGGGACCTGACGACGATCTCCAACAACTGCGGCGTCGACGACCAGGCGCTGGGCGTGCTGCTCTACGCCGGCCGGATCCGCCGCACCATCAGCTCGTTCGTCGGCGGCAACAAGGAGCTCGCCCGGCTGTACCTCTCCGGCGAGCTGGAGGTCGAGCTCACCCCGCAGGGCACGCTGGCCGAGCGGCTGCGCGCCGGTGGCGCCGGCATCCCCGCCTTCTACACCCCCACCGGCGTGGGCACGATGGTCGCCGACGGCGGCATCCCGGTGCGCTACGACGCCGAGGGCAACGTCGTCGAGACCAGCGCGCCGAAGGAGACCCGGGTCTTCGACGGCACCGAGTACGTGCTGGAGACCGCGCTGACCGCCGACTACGCCCTGGTCCGGGCCTCGGTCGGCGACCGGCACGGCAACCTCGTCTTCCACGAGTCGGCGATGAACTTCAACCCGCTGGCCGGCATGGCCGGGCGGATCACGATCGCCGAGGTCGAGGAGCTCGTCGAGCCCGGCGAGATCCGCCCCGAGCACGTGCACCTGCCCGGGGTCTTCGTCGACCGGGTGGTCCTCGTCGGCGCCGAGGGCAAGAGGATCGAGAAGCGCACCACCCGCCCACGGCCCACCACGGGCACGGAGCCCGCCCCGCCGGCCGCTGCCGGCGAGGAAGCCACGGAGGAGCAGGCCCAGTGACCCTGACCCGCGACGAGCTCGCCGCCCGGGTGGCGCTCGAGCTCGAGGACGGCGCCTACGTCAACCTCGGCATCGGCATGCCGACCCTGGTGCCCAACTTCGTCCCCGACGGCGTGCACGTCGTGCTGCACTCGGAGAACGGCATCCTCGGCGTCGGCCCGTACCCGTACGACGGCGAGGAGGACCCCGACCTGATCAACGCCGGCAAGGAGACCGTCACGGTCCTGCCGGGCGCCAGCTTCTTCGACTCGGCGACCAGCTTCGCGATGATCCGCGGCAAGCACCTGGACCTCGCCATCCTCGGCGCCATGCAGGTCAACCCCCGCGGCGACCTCGCCAACTGGCTGATCCCCGGGAAGATGGTCAACGGCATGGGCGGCGCGATGGACCTCGTCCACGGCGCCAAGCGCGTGATCATCATGATGGAGCACGTGGCCCGCGACGGGTCCCCGAAGCTGGTCGAGGAGTGCTCGCTGCCCCTGACCGGCAAGGGCTGCGTCGACCGGGTGGTCACCGACCTCGCCGTCGTCGACGTCACGCCCGAGGGCTTCGTGCTGCGCGAGGTCGCGCCCGGCGTGTCGGTCGACGAGGTGGTCGAGAAGACCGGCGCCCCGCTGGGCGTGCCGGGCGACGTCCCCACCATGGCGCTGCCGGCCGCGGTCTGAGCGCGGCACCGCTCCCCCGGTGACGTTCTCGGTCGTCGCCCGCGACCCGGTCACCGGGGACATGGGCATCGCCGTCTCCTCCTGCATCCTCGCCGTCGGCCGGGCGGTGCCCAGCGCCCGGCCCGGGGTGGGCGTCGTCGCGGTGCAGGCGCGCAGCCCGCGCGGCACCGGTCACGTGCTGCTGTCCGGGCTCGCCGAGGGGACCGCGCCGTCGGTGCTGGTGCGCCGCGCGGCGCACGCCGCCGAGGACCAGGACCGGCAGCTCGCCGTCCTCGCCCCCTCCGGCGCGGTCGCCGCCGACACCGGGCCGGGCTCCTTCCCGGTCAGCGGCCACCTGCTCGGCGAGGGCTGGAGCGTGCAGGGCAACATGCTCACCTCGCCGGAGGTGCTGCCGGCGATGGCGGAGGCGTACGAGGCCGCCCGCGGCGGCCTCGCCGACCGGCTGCTGGCCGCCCTGACCGCGGGCCAGGACGCCGGCGGGGACCTGCGCGGCCGGCAGTCCGCGGCGCTGCTCGTGGTCAGCGGGGAGCCGGCCACCGAGGAGGACGACGGCGTGCGGACGGACCTGCGCGTCGACGACTCCGGCGACCCGGTCGCGCAACTGCGGGTGCTGCGCAACCTGCAGCGCGCCTACGACGAGCGCGACTACGAGACCCTCGCCCTGTTCGCCCCCGAGGGCGCGCGCGACCTCTACGCCGCGCTGGCCGCCTCCCGGCGGGGCGACCGCGCGGCGGCGCGGGCCGCGCTGGAGGCCGTCCGCGCCCGTCCCGGCTGGTCGGCGTGGCTGGCCTCGATGGCCGGCGACTCGCGGCTGGCCGCGGTCTCCCGCCTGCTCGGCTGAGCGGGCCGGTCAGCCGGTCCAGACGCCGAGGGCGACGGTGACCGCCCAGACGGCGCCGAGCAGCAGCAGCCCGCGGTCGCGCAGCACGACCTCCTCGGGCGCGCCGGTGCTGCCGCGGTCGACGTCGACGGCGTAGCGCAGCAGGGCCAGGACGAACGGCGCGACCGAGATCGTGGTCCACGGGATGCCGCTGTCACTGCGCATCTCGAACGCCCACAGGCCGTAGGTCGTGCAGGTGACGGCGGCCGACAGGCTCCACACGAACCGCAGGTAGCTCGCGGAGTACTCGCGCAGGCTGCGCCGGGTCTCCGCCTGCTCACCCAGCGCCAGGAGCTCGGCGTACCGCTTGCCCGCCACCATGAACAGCGCGCCGAACGCCGCGACGAGGATGAACCACTGCGAGAGCGCGACGCCGGCCGCCGCGCCCCCGGCCACGCCGCGCAGGACGAACCCGGAGGCGACGCAGGCCAGGTCGATCACCGGCTGGTCCTTGAGCGCCAGGCTGTAGGCCAGCGAGATGCAGACGTAGGTGGCCAGGACCGCGGTGAGCGCCGGCCGGGCCAGGACCGCCGCCGTCCCCAGGGACGCCGCCAGCAGGACACCGCCCGCGACGAGCGCGACCCGGACCGGCACCGCGCCGGAGGCCACCGGCCGGGTCCGCTTGCGCGGGTGGCGGCGGTCGGCGTCGACGTCGCGGACGTCGTTGAGCAGGTAGAGGCCGCTGGCCGCGACGCAGAACAGGGCGAAGGCCAGCAGGGTGGCGGCCAGGACGTCGGGCCGGACCACGGTGCCCGAGGCCAGCGGCGCGGCGAACACCAGCAGGTTCTTCACCCACTGCCGGGGCCGCATCGTGCGCCCCAGCCCGGCGAGGACCGTGCCCGCGGTGCGGCGCGCGGGGCGGGCCGGGGCGCCGCCGGTCACCCGGGGCAGGTCCGCCGCGACGTTCCCGGTGAACGCCGTGTGCACCGCACGGGGCCGGAGCTGCTGGTCCTCGACGTCCATGCGGCCTCCCCGGCGCTGCCGGAACGCACCGGACGGCCAGCGCGGGCTCGGCGGCCGTCCTCCGGGGCGGGACATGCTCCGGGAGCCTGGCCGGGAAACCCGCCCCGGACAATCCCCCGCGCGGTCCCGGGACGGAACGGTTCAGTCCGGGGCGGGGCCGGCCCAGCCGGGCCGGGTCACGCGGGAGCGCTCCAGGTCGTAGGCGTCCCGGGCGTAGGGCACGTCGAAGCGCAGCACCTGCACCTGGCGGACCCCGGGTGTCCCGCGCAGCCGGACGCCGAGCTCGGTGACGGCGGAGGTGCGCTCGACCGGGGCGAACACGCCGCCGCGGAACACCTGCCAGGTGTTGTCGACCAGGCCGTCGGTGCTGCCGTCCGGCCGCCACACGATGCCGTAGGCGGCCGGCTCGGTGACGCCCGAGCGCACGACGGGCTGGCGCTGGCACGGGAAGAGGAACGAGATCTGCCAGGCCACGGCCACCGGCGCGTCCGCCGGGAGGAGCTCGGTCAGGGGCACCTGCGGCAGCACCGAGGGTCCGGTGAACGCCAGCCAGCCGCCCCGGCCGACGCTGCGGTCGTCGGCCACCAGGCGCACGAGGCCGGCGCCGGCGTCGCGGGCGCCGCGGGCGTCCAGGACGAAGGTCCGCCACCGCGGGGAGTCCAGGCCGTCGGCGAGGTCCTGGGTGCGCAGCACGCGTGGCGCACCACCGTCGCCGGCCGGCTCGGCGTACTCGACGCGCAGCCCGTTGGCGCCGACGAGGCGGCCGGCGGCCAGCACGGCCGCCTCCTCGTCGCCGGCGGGCTCGGGCAGCGGGAACCAGGGCGTGACCTGCCCGCCGGTGGTGTCCTCGCCCCCCGGCCCGGTGAGGCTGCCCCAGCTCCAGGTGGCGACCCCCTCCCCCGGCGGCGGCCCGGCGGCGAACCAGCCGCTCCCGGCGGCGAAGTCCGCGGGCCCCTCGGACGCCGGCCCTCCGGGCACCGGCGCCAGCGGCCGGGCCGCGGCGACGTCGAGCACGTCGACGTCGCCGGCGGCGCCGCAGGAGCGGGCGAGCGGGTCGGTCAGCGCGGCGGCGCCCGGGGACCAGGTGTCCAGCGTGCGGAGGCCGGCCAGCGTGAAGCTCCCGACCAGGTACCCCACCGAGGTGAGCAGCAGGACCAGCGCGAGGACCGGCACGGCCACCGCCCAGCCCGCCCCGGCGCGCCGCCCGAGACCCCGGACGGCGGCGAGCACGACCAGCGCCACGACCGCCCAGGTCAGCAGGTCGTCCAGCGCCACCGGGCCGACCGACGGCGGCTCGTCCGGGTTCGGCATCCCGGGCAGCCAGGTGTAGGGCCAGCTGTTCGGCCCGCGCATGGCCAGCGCGGCGACGACGACCCCCGAGCCCAGGGCGAGCGCCGGGACCGCCGGGGACACCGGACGGTCGCGGGTGACCGCCCGGACCAGGCCGGGCACCGCGACGAGGAACAGCGCGAGGAACAGCGGCCCGAGCCCGGACAGCGCGCCGAAGTGGTGCGTCCACTTGCTCGGGGTGAACCACAGCAGCAGCAGGGCCGCGCCGAGCGACCCGCCGGCCAGCAGCAGCGTGGGCGGGACCCGGACGTCGCGCGCCCGCGCGGCCACCGCCAGGACGAGGAACCACAGCAGCGCCACGATCCCGGCGAGCACCGCCGTCCGCCGGGCGTAGGAGCCCATCGGGATGGACTGGAACAGGAAGGCGTAGCGCTGCCACTCGTCGTACCAGGCGTCCTGCCGCTGGATGGACAGGAAGATCTCCTGGCCGCGGCGGAAGTCGTTGAGGGTGCCGTCGGCGAAGGCGGCGCAGACGGCGAACGCCCCGGGGGCGAGGACCAGCAGCGTCCGCCCCGCCGCCTCCGCGCGCCCGCGCCCGGCCGCCACCAGCCGGGCCAGCCGCGGCAGCGTGGCGACCAGCGGGGCGAGGGCGACGAAGCCGGTCGGGTGGCAGGCCACCGCCAGCCCCGCGGCCCCGAACGCGAGCCCCACCGGCAGCAGCCGGCCGGTGCGCAGCGCGGCGGCGACCGCCACCAGCGTGGCGAGCGCGAGCACGCCCACCACGGCCTCGGGCCGCACCCCGATGCCGTAGGGCAGCCACCAGGCGAGGAACGCGGCGGCCAGCAGCAGCCGCGCGGCGACCGGGCCCCAGGCGGACGCCGCGACCGCCGGCGGCAGCGCGCCGGCGCGGGCCACCAGCCGGCGCAGGAGGACCCAGGTCACCAGCCCGGTGACCAGCGACGGCAGGCGCAGCAGCGTCGGTGAGTCGCCCAGCTCCTGCCACCAGCCCAGCAGCCGGTAGAACCAGGTGAACGGCGTGAACGACTGGTTGAGCAGCTGGTAGTAGTTCCCGACGAACCCGGCCTCCTGGGCGTTGCGGGCCATCGCCGCGTAGTAGCCGTCGTCGTCGGACGTGGGCGCGATGAACAGCCACAGCAGCGCCGTCGCGACGACGGCGACGTCCACCGCGCCCCCCGCCCACCGGGCGGCCCCCCGCGGACGGGCGGCGCGCGGCTCCGGTGCCCGCGGGCCGGACGGGGGGCCGCGGCGCCGGTCGGCCGCGGCGAGGGCGAGCAGCGCGACGAGCGCGGCGACCAGCACCAGCCCGGTGAGCGCCAGCTTCGCCGGCGTCGGCGTGGTGTCGAACTGGTCGTCCACGGTGAGCGAGACCCGCAGGTCGCCGTCCGGGAGGGCGGTCAGGCCGGTGGCGAGGACGTCCACGTCGGGCAGCACCGTCCCGCCGTCGGGCGGCGCGAGGCCGGCCACGCGGGTGCCG
Source organism: Geodermatophilus arenarius (assembly GCF_042654585.1). NCBI lineage: Bacteria > Bacillati > Actinomycetota > Actinomycetes > Geodermatophilales > Geodermatophilaceae > Geodermatophilus > Geodermatophilus arenarius. The sequence continues at coordinate 10,075 of NZ_JBHSGR010000020.1, read as the reverse complement.
TCCCGCTCCACGGTGAGGCCGTCCGCGTCCGCCGTCACCCGGTAGGTGCAGTCGCCGGCGGGGACCGACTGGTCGAGCACCTCGGTGCCGCGGTCGACCACCCGGACCCGGCCGTCCGAGGAGGTGACCAGCAGGCCGTCGGTCCCGGCCGCGGGGTGCTCCGGCACGATCGTGGAGAACACGACCCCGCCGGGGACGTCCGCCGCGGCGCGGACCGCGGCGCAGCCGACGCGCAGGTCCAGGGCCAGCGGCTCCTGGTTGGTCAGCTCGAGCATCGTCGACTCCGGCCGCGCGGGGTCCTGCGGCCAGGTGACGGCGGGGGTGCTCATGCGGACGGGGGCCAGCGGCAGGAGCACCGCGCCGAGGACGGCGACCAGCGCGGCCAGGACCCCCAGGCGGGAGAGGCCCCGGGAGCGCGGCGGCGGGGGTGGTCCCGGGTCCGCCACCGGGCGCGGGCGCGCCTCCCCGACGACGTCCACACGCTCCCCCTGCTGATCGCTGTTGACCGGCTCCGGCCAGTGAACACCCCGAGCGGGTGCCGCGTCGCCCCCCACCAGGCGTTCCCGGCGCGCCCGGCACCCTCCGGAGCACTAGCGTCGGCCCGTGCCCCAGCGCGGCCGGGATCGGACACCGGCACCCCGCGGTGCGCGCCGCCTCGTCCCGTCGCTGAGCTGGGTGGCGCTGTGCGTCGTCGTCTCCGGCGTCCTGGTCTACGTCTACCTGGCGCTGGTGGCCCGCGCACTGCCCGCCGGGGAGTACGCCGGGTTCGGCGCGTACTGGTCGCTGTCCCTGCTGCTCGGCTTCGGCCTGTTCCTGCCGCTGGAGACCGAGATCGCCCGGCTGGTGCACCTGGGTCCCGGCCGCGGCCTGCCCCGCGGCACGCTGCGGGTGGCCGCCGTCCTGACCCTGGCCGGCCTCCTCGCTGTGGCCGCCGCGATCCCGCTGCTGCTGCCGACGCTGGGCTCGGCCGGCCTGGTCGTCGCGCTGGCGGCGGTCTGCCTGGTCTCCCCCGGACAGTTCGTGCTGCGCGGGCTGCTGGTCGGCACCGGCGGCTACCGCAGCTACGGCGTCGTGCTGCTGGCCGACGCCGTGCTGCGGGTGCTCGGCGCCACCGTCGTCGTCCTGCTCGCCGGTCCCGCGGGGCCGGCCGCCCTCGGGTGGACGCTGGTCGCCGCGCTGGCGCTGGCGCACCTGCCGCTGCTGGCGTGGCGGCTGCGGCGCCGGCCCCCGGCGCCGCCCGGCGTCCCGCGGCTGGCGCCCGGCGCCGTGGCACACCTGGTCGTCGGCACGGTCTGCGCCCAGACGCTGCTCAACGCCGCGCCGGTGCTGGTGACCGCCGGGACCGCCGGACGGACCGCGGCCGCGGCCTTCGTCGCGGCCTTCACCCTCGTGCGGCTGCCGCTGTTCGTGGCGGTGCCCCTGCAGGGTGCGCTGCTGCCGGCGCTGGTCGACGCCGGCTCGGGTCCCCCGCGGGCGCGGGCCCGGGTGGTGCGCCGGCTGCTCGCCGCGGTCGGCGCGCTGGCCGCGGCGGCCGCGGTCGTCGGGGCGCTGGCCGGCCCGCCGGTGGTGGGGCTGGTGTTCGGCGAGCGCTACGAGCCCGCGGCCGCCGACGTCGCCGTCCTGGCCGCCGGCAGCGTCGTGCACCTGGCCCTGCTGGTGGCCGCGCAGGCGGTGGTGGCCGACGCGCGCCACCGCGACAGCGCGCTGGCCTGGGGAGCGGGGCTCGCCGTGGCGGCCGTCGTCGCGCTGGTGGTGCCCGGCACCGCGGGGGCGGCGTGGGCGTTCGCGGGCGGCTCGGCGGCGGCGCTGGCCTGGTGCGCGGTCGTGCTGACCCGCCGGGGCACGGGGGCCGCGCCGGTGCCGCCGGTCCCCGCGGGGTCGACGGGAGGAGCGCGGTGAGCGACCGGCTGGACCTGGTGGTGGCGCTGGACTACTACGCGCCCTACGTCAGCGGCCTCACCAACGTGGCGCGCGACGTCGCCGAGGGGCTCGCCGCGCGCGGGCACCGCGTCCGGGTGCTCACCAGCCGGCACGACCGGGCCCTGCCGGAGCGGGAGGTGCTGCGCGGGGTCGAGGTCGAGCGCGCGCCGGTCGTGGCGCGGCTGGGCAAGGGCGTGGTGAGCCCGGCGCTGGTGCGGCGGGTGCGCGCGGCGGGCCGGACCGCCGACGTGGTGGACCTGCACCTGCCCATGCCGGAGGCGGGCCTGCTCGCCGTCGGGACGCGGACGCCGCTGGTCAGCACCTACCACTGCGACGTCAGCCTGCCGCCGGGCGCGGTCAACCGGGCGCAGACGCTCGGCGTGGACCTCGCCAGCCGCGCCACGCTGCGGCGCAGCGCCCGCGTCGTGGTGTCCAGCGAGGACTACGCGCGGTCCAGCCGGCTGTGGCCGGCGATGGCCGGGCGCACCGCCGCGATCCCGCCGCCGTGCCGCGAGCGGCCGGCCGGGCGGCCGCGGTTCCGCGACGGCAACGGGCTGCACGTGGGGTTCCTCGGCCGGATCGTCGAGGAGAAGGGGCTGCAGTACCTGGTGCGCGCCTTCCTCGCCCTCGGGGACCCCGACGCGCGCCTGCTCATCGGCGGGGACTTCGCCGACGTCGCCGGCGGGTCGGTCGTCGAGGAGGTGCGGCGCGCGGCCGACGGCGACCCGCGGGTGCGGCTGCTCGGCTTCCTGCCCGAGGAGCAGATCGCCGACCTCTACGCCTCGATCGACGTGTTCGCCCTGCCGTCGGTGAACTCCTTCGAGGCGTTCGGCATCGTGCAGGTGGAGGCGATGATGGCCGGCGTCCCGGTGCTGGCCAGCGGCCTGCCCGGCGTCCGGACGCCGGTGCAGGAGACCGGGTTCGGCGTCGTGGCACCGCCGCGCGACGTGCCCGCGCTCACCGAGGGGCTCCGCCGGCTCGCGGCGGCGCCGCCGGACCGCGACCGGGGCCGGGCCCGGGCGCGGGAGCGCTACGCCCTGGGCACCGTCCTCGACGCGTACGAGGAGCTGTTCGCCGAGGTCAGCGCGGGAGGTCCGGGACCTCGCGCCAGAAGGCGTCGAGCCGGCGGTTGAACTCCTCGGGCACCTCCTCGAACGGCGCGTGCGCCTGGCCCTCGATCAGCTCGAAGCGCGCTCCCGGGACGGCCTCGGCCACCGCCCGGCCGTAGTCCGGTGGGGCGATGGGGTCCGCGCTGCCGGTGAGGACCAGCGTCGGGACGGCGATCCGCGGCAGCCGGTCGAGGGTCGCGTGGTCCCAGAAGGCGTCGGCGAAGCGCTGGAAGGACTCGCTGGACTGCGGGTACGGGAAGGCCAGCGCGGCCTCGATCGTCCGGTCGACCCGCCCGTCCTCGTGGGCGCGGTGGGTGTAGGCCCAGGCGAAGAAGGCCTCGAGGAACGCCCGCTCGCTCGGCGCCCGCTCGGCCATCCAGAGCCAGGAGCCGACCACGTGGTGCCAGCGGACGTCGGGACGGCCCCAGGTGCCGACCAGCACGAGGCTGCGGACGGTGTCCGGGTGCCGCAGGGCGAGCTCCTGCGCGATCACGCCGCCCCCGGAGTAGCCGACGACGTGGGCGGGGCCGGCTCCGCACTCGAGCAGCACGCCGGCCGCGTCGTCGGCCAGGTCGGCCACCGTGTAGGCCAGGTCCGGGCGGGTCGAGCGGCCGACGTCGCGGTTGTCGAAGGCGATCAGCCGGTAGCGGTCGGACAGCCCGTCGAGCTGGGCCTGCCAGGCCTCGAGCGGGTCACCGCCGCCGTTGACGAGCAGGACCTCGGGCCCGCTCCCCCGCTGCTCGACCCACAGCCTGACGTCGCCCGCTCGCACCGCTGCGCCCATCGGTCCGGCCCTCCACTGCATGGGGCCGGACGGCTCCCGGCCCGGGCTGGGAGCTGCCATCGTCGCGCGCCGCGAGAGCCGGTGGGCGGGTCCCGTGCCCCGTGGCGGCGCGCCGTCACGGGGCGGGAGAGCCCTACCTCAGGAGGCTGCGGGCGATGACCATCCGCTGGATCTGGTTGGTGCCCTCGTAGATCTGGGTGATCTTGGCGTCGCGCATCATGCGCTCGACCGGGAAGTCCTGCGTGTAGCCGGCGCCGCCGAACAGCTGGACGGCGTCGGTGGTGACCTTCATGGCGACGTCGGAGGCGAACGCCTTGGCCGCGGCGCACAGCCGGCCGAGGTCGGGGTCCACCTTGCCGCCTGAGTGGCCCGCCTCGCCGCGGGCCGCGGCGACGTAGACCAGGTGCCGGGCGGCCTCGATCTGCATGGCCATGTCGGCGAGCATGAACTGCACACCCTGGAAGTCGCTGACGGCCCTGCCGAACTGCTTCCGCTCGCGGGTGTACTCGACGGCGGCGTCGAGGGCGCCCTGGGCGACGCCCACGGCCTGCGCGCCGATGGTCGGGCGGGTGAAGTCCAGCGTCCGCAGCGCGGTCTTGAAGCCGGTGCCGGGCTCGCCGATGACCCGGTCGGCCGGGATGGCGCAGTCGGTGAAGTAGAGCTCGCAGGTGGGCGAGCCCTTGATGCCCATCTTCCGCTCCTTGGGGCCCACCGCGAAGCCCGGGTCGTCGCGGTGGACGACGAAGGCGGAGATGCCGTTGGCGCGCTTCTCCGGGTCGGTGACGGCCATGACCGTGTACCACTCGGAGACGCCGGCGTTGGTGATCCAGGCCTTGGTGCCGTTGAGCACCCAGGTGTCGCCCTCGAGCCGGGCGCGGGTCTTCATCGAGGCGGCGTCGGAGCCGGCCTCCCGCTCGGAGAGGCCGTAGCTGATCATCGCCCGGCCCTCGGCGATCGACGGGAGCACCTTCCGCTTGAGGTCCTCCGAGGCCGACAGGATGACGGGCATCGACCCGAGCTTGTTGACCGCCGGGATGAGCGACGCCGAGACGTCGACCCGGGCGACCTCCTCGATGACGATGCAGGTGGCGATCGCGTCCGCGCCCTCGCCGCCGTACTGCTCCGGGATGTGCGTGGCGTGGAAGCCGGCCGCCGTCAGCGCCTTCTGCGCCTCGATCGGGAAGCGGGAGTTCGCGTCGACGTCCGCGGCGTGCGGGGCGATCTCGCGCTCGGCGATGTCGCGGACCGCGGCCCGGATCGCGTCGTGCTCCTCGGTCAGCTGGTACAGCCCGCTCGTACTCACGGGTAGATGCTAGGACGTCCCAGCAGATCCGCCGTCGCCGGTCAGCCGGGCCCGCAGCGCCGCGTCCCGCGCCACGACGGAGTCGGCCAAGTCGGCCTGGAACCGCTCGACGGCGGCCCGCAGCCCCGGGTCGCCCGCAGCGAGGATGCGCACCGCGAGCAGGCCGGCGTTGCGGCCGCCCCCGATGGACACCGTCGCGACCGGCACGCCCGCGGGCATCTGCACGATCGACAGCAGGCTGTCCAGGCCGTCGAGGCGGTCCAGCGGCCGCGGCACGCCGACCACCGGCAGCGGGGTGGCCGCGGCGAGCATCCCCGGCAGGTGCGCCGCTCCCCCGGCGCCGGCGACCAGCACCCGCAGCCCGCGCCCGGCGGCCGAGCCGGCGTAGTCGAGCATCCGCTGCGGCGTGCGGTGCGCGGACAGCACGTGCACCTCGTACGGGACGCCGAACTCCATGAGCGCCTCCGCGGCCGGCTCCATGGTGGGCCAGTCCGAGTCGCTGCCCATGACGATCCCGACCAGCGGCTCGCTCACGTCAGTGCTCCTCGGGGAAGGCGAACGCGGGGTCGACCACGCCGTCGGCGAGGTAGCGGGCCGCGGCGACGGCGCGGGCGCGCACCTCCGCGAGGTCCTCCCCCAGCGCCGTCACGTGGCCGAGCTTGCGCCCGGGGCGCTGGCCCTTGCCGTACCAGTGCAGCTTGACGTCGGGCCAGTGCGCCATCAGGTGGTGGACGCGCTCGTCGAGGCCGGGCCCGTCCCAGCCGGGCTCCGACGCGCGGCCGCCGAGGACGTTGGCCATGACGACGGCGGGCGCGGCCATCGCCGTCGACCCCAGGGGGTAGTCGAGGACGGCGCGCAGGTGCTGCTCGAACTGGCTGGTGCGCGCGCCCTCGATCGTCCAGTGCCCGGAGTTGTGCGGGCGCATCGCCAGCTCGTTGACCAGCACGCCGTCGGGGGTCTGGAACAGCTCGACGGCCATGACGCCGACGACGCCGACGCGGTCGGCGACCCGCACGGCGAGCTCCTGCGCGGCCGTCGCGGTGTCCTCGTCGAGGTCCGGGGCCGGCGCGAGGACCTCGGTGTTGATGCCGTCGCGCTGCACGGTCTCCACCACCGGCCAGACGGCGACCTGCCCGAACGGCGAGCGGGCCACCAGCACCGCGAGCTCGCGGACCAGCGGCACCCGCTCCTCGACCAGCAGCCGGCCGTGCGCCTCGAGCAGGCCGGCGGCCTCCTCGGCCGCGCCGACGACGAACACGCCGCGGCCGTCGTAGCCGCCGCGCGGGGTCTTCACGACCACCGGCCAGCCCACCGACTCCGCGAGGTCGGTGATGCCCTGCAGGGTCTCGACCTCGGCCCACGCCGGCTGGGGCTCCCCGGCGGCGGCGAGGGCGCGGCGCAGGACGAGCTTGTCCTGGGCGTGCACGAGCGCGTCGGGGCCGGGGGCGACGCGGACGCCCTCGGCGGCCAGCGTCCGCAGGTGCTCGGTGGGCACGTGCTCGTGGTCGAAGGTGAGCACGGTGGCGCCGTCGGCCACGGCGCGCAGCGCGTCGAGGTCGCGGTGGTCGCCGATCCGGACGTCGGCGGCGACCAGCGCCGCGGACTCGTCGGGACCGGTGGACAGCACGCGCAGCGACTGGCCGAGCGCGATCGCGGCCTGGTGGGTCATCCGGGCGAGCTGGCCCCCGCCGACCATCGCGACGACGGGGAGCCCGGTCCGGGGGTCGGTCGGGGCGGGTGGCGGCGAGGCGGGATCGGGCGAGGCGGGATCGGGCGAGGCGGGATCGGGCGAGGCGGGATCGGAGGACATGGCAGGACGAGGCTAGCCGGGGCCGGCCGGCTCAGTTCCCGGCGAGGTCGAGCAGCGCCGCCCGGATGCGGGCGCCGACCAGGTCCGCGACCGCCTGGGTCGGGTGCACGCCGTCCTCGGAGGCGCCCGGGGCGAAGGTGCCCTCCCCGGTGTCGACGTCGGTCCACGGGTCCAGGTGCGCCCAGCCCTGCTCGCCGGCGAGCTCGACCAGCCGCGCGTCGAGCTCCTCCCGCCCCTCCGGGTCGACGTCCAGCGGCGGGACGGCGACCAGGACGACCCGCTGCACGCCGGCGGTGGCCACGGCGTCGAGCAGGTTCTGCCGGGTCTCCTCCCACGGGACGGAGTGGAGCACGTCGTTGGTGCCGGCCAGGACGACCAGGACGTCGGCCTGCACCGGCCGGACGCCCGCGCTCATGTCCGCCGTGCGGGCGCCGGGTACCGCCCAGCCGCCCCGGAACTCCAGCGGGGCGACGTCGGCCGCGCGCACCCACGAGTTCCGCCCGCGGACCTCGGTGCCCTCGACGGGGGCGTCCAGGCCGGCGGTGATCGAGTCCCCGACGACGGCGAAGCCCACGGTCTGCGTCGTCCCCTCCGGAGCGGTGCCCGCCTGGGGGGCCGGCGCGGTGGCGCTCGCCGACGGGGGAGCCTCGTCGGCGGCGCCGCAGCCGGCGGTCAGGAGGGCTGCGGCGAGCACGGCGGCCGCCCACCGGCGTCCCGGCCACCGGAGGGACGGGGACCCGAGGGAGCTGCGCACGATGCCCGAGTATCCCGTGTGTCCCGGCGTCCGCCGCGCCGCGGCCCGTACCCTCGGGTCCGTGCTGGCCCCGGGACGTCGACGTCGCCGCGGCGCCCTCCTCCAGCGGCTGCGCGGCACCTGGCGGGTGCTGCTGCGGGAGCTGTCGGCGTTCGGCGTGGTGGGCGGGGTCTCGTTCGTCCTCGACCTCGCGCTGTTCCAGTACCTGTACGCGCACGCCGGTGCCGGCGCGGTGGTGGCGAAGCTGGTGTCCACCACGGTGTCGACGTCGGTGGCGTTCGCCGGGCACCGCTGGTGGTCCTTCGCCGGCCGGGCGCGCACCGGGCTGCGCCGCGAGTACCTCGCCTTCGCCGTGGTCAACGCGGTGACGCTGCTGCTCGGGCTGGCGATCGTCTACGTGGTCCGGCACCCGCTCGGCCAGGAGAGCGCGCTGGTGCTGCAGGCCGCGAACGTCGTCTCCATCGCCGTCGGCACGGTGATCCGCTTCGTCAGCTACCGCACCTGGGTGTTCCCCGCCGCGCCGGCCCCGCGCGCGCCGGCGGGCCTGGCGACCGGCCGCCTGTCCCCCGCGGACCGGTAGCCGCGCCGCGGACCCGGCAGACTGGGGGCGTGCACGCACCGCTCCCCGCACCCGCCCGAGCGCAGCGCCGGGACCCCCGGCCGACGGCCCTCCCGGGAGGGGAGGCGTGACGGCGGTCGAGGCCCCGGAGTGGGAGGCCGCCGTCGGGCGGCTGGTCGCGGCGGCGGCGTCGGCGGAGCGGGCGGTGTCCCGGCTGGCGCGGGCGCTGTCCGGCATCGACCGGGTCGCCGCGCCCTACCTGCTCCCGCTGGAGCTCGACGCGCTGGTCCGCCTCATCCGCAACCTCATGCCGCTGCGCGTCCGGGACCGCCGGCTCAACGACGACGTCGTCGACTGGACCCACCAGGTGCGCAAGCTCTACGCGGTGCGCACGACCGTGGTGCACACGGTGTGGGAGCCGGCGCACGGCGAGCCCGGCATGCGGCCGGCGTGGTCGAACGCCGGCGTCGCCGAGCACCCGCTCACCGTCGCCGAGCTCACCCGGACCGTCGACCGGATCGCCACCCTGTGCGGCGACCCCCTCGACCGGCTGCTGCAGCGGATCGCCGAGGCCGCCCCGGCCCTGGCGGCGGCCGAGCCGCGCTGACCCGGCCGCCGGCCGCGCTGACCCGGCCGCCGGCCGCGCTCAGCCGGCCAGCCGCGACCCCGACCGTCCCGCGACGACCTCGAGGCGGGTGGGGATGCGGGTGCGCAGCTCCTCCAGGTGGCTGATCACGCCGACGGTCCGCCCGCCGCGGCGCAGCTCGTCGAGCACGCCCATGACCGCGTCGAGCGCCTGCGCGTCGAGGGTGCCGAAGCCCTCGTCGACGAACAGGGTGTCCATCTGCACCCCGCCGGCCTCGGCGGTGACGACGTCGGCCAGGCCCAGGGCCAGGGCGAGGGAGGCCATGAAGCTCTCCCCGCCCGACAGGGTCTTCGTCGGCCGCCGCACGCCGGTGTACTCGTCGAGGACGTCGAGGCCCAGGCCGCCGCGGGCGCCGTGGCGGCCCAGCGCGTCGCTGTGCAGGAAGGTGTAGCGGCCGCGGGACATCTCCTGCAGCCGCCTGCTGGCCACCTCGGCGACCTGCTCGAGCCGAGCGGCGAGCACGAACGACTGCAGCCGCATCCGCAGCGTGTTCGCCCCGCGCCCGCCGACCAGGTCGGCCAGGCCCGAGACCTGCTCGGCGCGGGCCCGCCGCTCGGCCAGCTCGACCTCGGCCGAGACGACGTCGCCGGCCAGCGCGTCGAGGGCGTCCGCGCAGCGGCGGGCCTGGTCGAGCGCGGTGACGGCGTCCTCGCGGCGGGCGGTCAGCTCCGCGCAGCGCTGCTGCCCGGCCGCGACATCGGGGCGCTCGCCGAGGTCGGCGAGCTCGGGGTCGGCGAGGGTGGCGACGACCACGGCGTGCGCCTCGTCGTGGTCGCGCAGCCGACGGTCCAGCGCGGCCAGCCGGCCGTCCTCCAGCAGGGCGGCGGCCGCCTCCCCCACGCCGGCGAACCCGGCCGCGGCGGCGCGCTGCTCCGCGGCGTCCCGGGCCTCCCCGGCGGCGGTGCGGGCGCGGCCCTCCTCCACGGCGGCGGCGACGGCGGCCTCGAAGCGGGCGGCCTCGGCGGTGAGCCGCGCGACGCGGGCCGGCAGGTCCCGGTCCTCCCCGCGGGCGTCGGCGAGGCGGGCGGCCAGCTCGGCGTGGGACTCGGCGCGGGTGGCGTACTCGGCGGTGACCCGCTGCAGGTCCTCGCGCTCGGCGGCCAGCGCCGCGGCGGCGGCGTCGCGCCGCTGCTCGGCCGCCGCCAGCTCGCGGCGGGCGGCCTCCACCCCGCGGGCCAGCGCCGAAGTCG
>NZ_JBHSGR010000019.1:0-109419 GCF_042654585.1 Geodermatophilus arenarius | reverse complement strand
GCCGGCCGACGGCGCGGGCGCCCGACCCGCCGCGCACCGCCGGTGCGGTGCGCACCCGGGGCGACCCGGGCGGGCACCCGGCGCGGGGTTCGCCCCGGCCACCGCCACCGGCTCCCGGCTGATCCGCAGCGCGCCCCCTCCCCGGGGACGCGCGTCCGCCCCTCGTCGACGTGCTCGACGGGCCCGGCCGCCCCCTTCCCCCCGCGGGTGGCCGGACCGCCGGCCCGCTCCCCGAGCAGATCCACCCCCGGCCGACCACGGCCGCCCCTGGCCTCCACCGCGGCACCCCGCCGCCGGGCAGACCCCTCCGCACGACGATCCGGCCTCGACCCCCCGCCGACTCACCCACCGGGTGCAGCGCGCGGACCCTCCAGGGAGGCCCCGGACCGCACCGCGGAGCGGCGCCCGGCAGCGGGAGTCCACCCGCCGCCCGACAGACGCTCCCGCACGACGATCCGGCCTCGACCGCCCGCCGACCCACCGACCCGGTGCAGCGCGCGGACCCTCCCGGGAGGCCCGGACGAGCGCGGCGCGGCCTGTCCGGCGACGGTCGCCGCGGCGGGAGGACCGGGTCCCGCCGGTACCCGGTGGGGGACGACCCGCCCCGTCGTCCCCCCGGGTCTCTGACCGAGCGCGACCCGGCCAGGCAGGCGCCCGGCCCGCCGGAGGAGGTGGACGCCCGCGGGACCCGGCCACGGTCACGGCCCGGCGCCGCGAGGAGGACGGCGGACGCGGCCCCGCTCCGGGGCGCGCCGCGACGAGACGACACGACGGGCGCTCCCGGGCGGCCCGGACCGGCACCGCCGCCGGCCCGCGCCGCCGGGAGCGCCCGTCCCGCGCGTCGGCACGCGGTGTCGACTGGGGCACACCGGTTGTCCTCCCCGCCCCGGCATGGGAGAAAGGACGGCGGACCACCGCTCCCGCACCGAATGGACTCCCGCTTCCCGTGACCGTCCCCGAGCAGCGTCCGGGGCCATCGGGAGCGACAGACCGCCCGCTGTCCGTGCTGCCCGACGACCCCGACTTCGCCCGGCTGCGCTTCGAGCTGGCCATCGACGCCGCCGGCATCGGCAGCTTCGACTGGGACCTCGAGACCGGCCGGCTCGCCTGGGACGACCAGCTGGTGGCGATCTTCGGCCTCGAGGCCGACGGCTTCGGCGGGACGATCGAGTCCTTCGCCGAGCGCCTGCACCCCGACGACCGGGACCGCACCCTCGCCGCGCTGCAGGAGGCGATCGACACCGTCGGCGCCTACGACGCCGAGTTCCGCGTCGTGCTGCCCTCCGGGGGGACCCGGTGGGTGCAGGGCCGCGGCCGTGCGCTGGCCGACGACCGCGGGCGGGCGGTGCGGCTGCTCGGTGCCGGCATCGACACCACCGACCGGCACGAGGGCGACGCCCGGGTGTCCCGGGTCCTCGAGACGATGCGGTCGGCGTTCTTCGCCCTCGACCGCGAGTGGTGCTTCACCTACGTCAACGCCGAGGCCGAGCGGGTGCTGCACCGCGGCCGCGACGAGCTCCTCGGCGGGGACATCTGGGAGCTGTTCCCCGCCGCCGTCGGCAGCGACTTCGAGGTCAACTACCGGGCGGCCATGGAGGGTGGCGAGGAGCGGGTCTTCGAGGCCTACTACCCGCCGCCGCTGGACGCCTGGTACGAGGTCCGCGCCTGGCCCGGTCCCGACGGGCTGTCGGTCTACTTCCTCGACGTCACCGAGCGCCGCGCCGCCGAGCAGCGGGCCCGGGACAGCGCCGCCCGGCTGTCGCTGGTCGCCGAGGTCAGCGCGCTCATGTCGGCGTGGCTGGGCTCCGGCGGCGCCGAGGAGCCGGCGCTGCAGCGGGTCGCCGAGGCCGTCGTCCCCGTGCTCGGCGACTGGGCGATCCTCACGCTGTCCGCCGGCGAGGACGGCCGGATGCGCGACGTGGCGAGCTGGCACCGCGACCCGGCGCTGCGGGCGGCCGCGTCGGCCTACGCCGACCTGCGGCTGGCGTCGATCCCCCCCGATGCGCCCGTGCTGCGGGCGCTGCACTCCGGCCGGCTGCTCACCGTCGACGACGTCCCGGCGGCCATCCGCCCCACGCTGCCCGAGGGCGAGGTGCGCGAGGTCTTCGACGCGCTCGCCCCGCGGACGGCGGTCACCCTGCCGCTGCTGGCCCGCGGGCGCACGCTCGGCGCGCTGAGCGTCTACCGCGGCGCCGACCGGCCGGCTGCCAGCGCCGAGGAGGTCGCCGCCGCCCGCGAGGTCGCCGACCGCGTCGCCCTGGCGCTGGACAACGCCCGGCTGTTCGACCAGCAGCGGCGGCTGGCCGAGGCCCTGCAGCGCAGCATGCTCACCGCGCCGCCGCAGCCCGACCACGCCGAGATCGTCGTCCGCTACCAGCCGGCGGTGGAGGCCGCCCAGGTCGGCGGCGACTGGTACGACGCGTTCCTCCAGCCCGACGGGGCGACCGTGCTGGTCATCGGCGACGTCGTCGGGCACGACACCGAGGCCGCGGCGACGATGGGCCAGCTGCGCGGCATGCTGCGCGGCATCGCCTACCGCGGCGACGTCCCGCCCGACGCCGTCCTGGCCGAGCTCGACGCCGCCGTCGACGCGCTGGGCATGCGGACGATGGCCACCGCGGTGGTCGCCCGCGTCGAGCAGACACCGGAGCAGCGCGCCGCCGGGACGACGACGCTGCGCTGGTCCAACGCCGGGCACCCGCCGCCGCTGCTGCTCACCCCCGACGGCGAGGTGCACACCCTGGGCACCGAGCGCGGCCAGCTCATGCTCGGCGTCGACCCGGGCGCCCGGCGCAGCTCGGCCGCGGTGGAGGTCCCCCGCGGTTCGACGCTGCTGCTCTACACCGACGGGCTGGTCGAGGGCCGCGACCTGCTGCTCGACGACGGGATCGGCCTGCTGGGGACCGCGCTGGCCCGCCTCGCCGACCTCCCGCTCGAGCGGCTCGGCGACGCGCTGGTCGCCCGGCTGCGCCCGGAGGGCCTCCAGGACGACGTCGCCCTGGTCGCCATGCGCCTGCACCCCCAGTAGGAGGACCCTCCTGCCCCCACCGCTCGCAGGCCCGCGGCGGGCCCCTGCAGGAGGGCCGTTCCGTCACCTCACCGGGGAGGGAGCACCGCCCAGACGGTCTTGGTGCCGTCGTCCGCGTACCAGCCGTGCGCCGTCGACAGCTCGGCGATGAGGTAGAGCCCCAGGCCGCCCTCGGAGGGGTCGCGGTCGACCGCCGGGGTGGGCGGGGTGCCGGCGGCGCCGTCGGACACCGCGACCAGGAAGGCGTCCCCGGTGTGGCGCACCACCGCCTCGACCGCGCCGCCGCCGTGGCGCAGCGCGTTGGAGGCCATCTCGTCGAGCACGAGGACCAGCCGGTCGCGCACGTCCGGGGAGCCGGGCGCGACGTGCGACCGCCGCAGCTCGTCGCGCACCCGGGGCAGCTCGGCGACGTCGGACAGCTCCCAGGACAGGCCGTCCCCGGCGGGCGGGGGTGACGCCGACGGCCAGGCAGGACCGGCCGTTCCGCGTGTCACCCCGTGCGCTCCTCGTGTCGGCGCCCGGTCGTGGACGCGAAGTCGAACACCTGCGTATGGCTCGCGCGACGGTCCCGTAAACCCGGCTGCGACCAGCGTCACAGGCGCGGAGTGCGGAACGGCACCGCCACGTCGCCGACACGGCTCCGGAACACGGGGCCGGGAGTCCCCCCGGCGTACCGACGAACCCGGCCGAGGAGCACCCGGATGGCCCTCCCCTCCCTGCGGGCGCGCACCGCCGCGCCCGCCGCGCAGGACCCCACCGACCCCGACGGCCGGCCGCCGTGGAACGTCGCCGTCCCGCTGGGACTGCAGCACGTCCTGGCCATGTTCACCTCGAACCTGGCGCTGGTGCTGGTCGGCCTCTCGCTGCTGCCGCAGGTCGCCGGCGTCCTCGCCGCCATCCCGCCCGCGGTGCTCGGCGGCGGGGTGCTCGTCCTGTTCGGCATGGTCTGCGCGATCGGCGTCCAGATGCTGGCCAGGGACGGCCTGGACACCCGCTCGCTGCTCGTGGTCGCGCTGTCCCTCACGCTCGGCCGCGGCATCGCCTCGGTGCCCGGCGCGCTGGACCGGGTCACCGGGCAGTGGGGCGCGCTGTTCGACTCGGGCATCGTCGTCGGGGCCGTCGGTGCTCCCCGGCCGGCCGGGGGCACGTCAGGCGGCGGCGAGCGCGGCGCAGTAGGCGGCGACGACGGCGGGGTCGCGCATCACCGGCCCCATCACCGCCACGCCGGACGCCCCGGCGGCGAGGCAGCCCGCCACGTCGCCGGGGCGCACGCCGCCCAGCGCCAGCACCGGCGGGGCGCCGGGGGCCAGCGCCGCGAGGCCGGCGGTGCCCAGCGCCGGCCCGTAGCCGGGCTTGGAGGCGGTGGGCGCGACGGGGGACAGGGTCACCCAGTCGCAGCCCTCGGCCGCCGCCCGCCCGAGCTCCGCCGCCGAGTGGCAGGAGCGGCCCAGCAGCGGCGGGCGGGCGGCGGGGACCGGGTCGGCGGCGGACAGGTGCACCGCCACCCCCGCCGGCGCCCCGGTCGCGCCGCCCCACACGAGCAGCCCGCCCACCGGGTCGAGCACCGCCCGCAGCTCGCGGGCCAGCTCCGCCCGCTCGGGCAGTGGCAGGTCCTTGTCCCGCAGCAGCACCGCCCGGGCACCGGCCGCCACGGCGTCCGCGACCACCTCGGGGAGCGGGCCGCGCGCCTGCGTCCGGTCGGTGACGACGAGCAGGCGGGGGACGGTCACAGCGCGGGCAGCCCCTCGAACGGCGTCGACGCCTCGGCGTGCCAGCGGCGCGGGATGCGCCCGGCCAGCTTCGCCAGCCGGCCGGCCTCCACCGCCTGCCGCATCGCCAGCGCCATCCGCTCGGGGTCGCGGGCGCGGGTGACCGCGGTGGCCAGCAGCACCGCGTCGCAGCCCAGCTCCATGGCCAGCGCGGCGTCCGAGGCGGTGCCGATGCCGGCGTCGAGGACCAGCGGCACGTCGACGGCCTCCCGCAGCAGCGCGATGGCGTGCGGGTTGCGGATGCCCAGGCCGCTGCCGATCGGCGAGCCCAGCGGCATGACCGCGGCGCAGCCGGCGTCGGCCAGGCGGCGGCCCAGCACCGGGTCGTCGGTCGTGTAGGCGAGCACGGTGAAGCCCTCGGCGACCAGCTGCTCGGCGGCGTCCAGCAGCTCGACGGCGTCGGGGAGCAGGGTGACGTCGTCGCCGATGACCTCGAGCTTCACCCAGTCGGTGCCGAACGCCTCGCGGCCCAGCCGGGCGGTGCGCACCGCCTCGCGGGCGGTCCTGCAGCCGGCGGTGTTGGGCAGCAGCCGGACGCCGGCCCGGTCGAGCACCTGCACCATCGAGCCGGCCGCCCCTCCTGCCCCGGCGACCGCCTCGACCCGCCGCAGCGCCACGGTCACGACCTGGGTGCCCGAGGCGCGCACCGCGGCCTCGAGCGCCTCCAGGCTGGGCACCCCGCCGGTGCCGAGCAGCAGCCGGGAGCCGAACGTCTCACCGCCCAGCTCGAACGGGTCGGCGGCGTCGTCCGGGCCCCCGTGCAGGGTCCCGCCGCGAGCCTGCGAGTGGTGCGGGGGAAGGGGGTCCTTCACTCATCCTCCTGCGGTCGGGGCGAGCACCTCGACGGCGTCGCCGGGGGCCAGCCGGGTCGCCGCCCAGCTGCTGCGGGGCACGACGTCGCCGTTGCGGGCGACGGCCACGCGGTCGTGACCCGCGGCGCGCTGGGCCACGAGGTCGGCCACGGTGGCGTCGTCGGCCAGGTCGGCCGGGGCGCCGTTGACGGTCAGCTGCACGTCAGTCCCTCCGGAAGCGGTCGGCGGTGAACGGGGCAGCCACCGCGGGCAGGGCGCCGGTGACCAGCAGCTCGGCGGTGGCCTCGGCGGTCACCGGGGTGAGCAGGACGCCGTTGCGGTGGTGCCCGGTGGCCAGCACCAGCCCGGGCAGCGACGACGGGCCGAGCAGCGGCGCGTTGTCCGGCGTCCCCGGCCGCCAGCGGGCCAGCGTCTCGGTGAGCTCCAGCTCCGAGACCTCCGGGACGACGTCGATCGCGTCGTGCAGCAGGTCGTGCACGCCGCCGGCGGTGACCCGGGCGTCGAACCCGCGGTCCTCGCTGGTGGCGCCCACGACCAGCCGGTCGCCGGCGTAGGGGACGAGGTAGACGGGCCGGCCGCGGACCAGGGCGCGCACGGTGCCCTCGAGCAGCCCGGCCGCGCCGGCCAGCCGCAGGACCTGGCCCTTGACCGGGCGGACCGGCAGCGGCGGGACGCCCGGGACCTGCCCGCTGCGCGCGCCGAGCGCGAGCACCGTGGCGCCGGCGGCCAGCAGGTCCCCCGTCGCCAGCCGCAGGCCGGCCGCCCGTCCGCCGTCGACGACGACCGCCGCCACCCGGTCGCGCAGCAGGGTCACCCCGGCCGACGCCGCCGCGGCCAGCAGCGCGGCGTGCACCGCCCGCCCGTCCACCGAGTGGTCGCCCTCGACCAGCAGCCCGCCGCGCACGCGGGTCGCCAGCGCCGGCTCGCGGCGGCGGGCCTCGCGCGGGGTCAGCCGCCGCGCGGCCAGGCCGAGCTCGTCCTGGAAGGCGTGCAGCGCGTCGAGCTCGCGGACGTCGTCCTCGTCGAACCCGACCACCAGCGTGCCGGCGGTGCGCAGCCCGACCGGCGTCCCGGCGGCGGCCTCGAGCTCCGCGGCGAACGCCGGCCAGCGGGCGAGGGAGTCCAGGCCCAGCCGCAGCAGCGGCTCCTCGCGGTAGCCGGCCTCGGTGACCGGCGCGAGCATCCCGGCCGCCGCGGCGGAGGCGCCGGTGCCCGGGGCGTCGTCGACGACGGTCACCGACAGCCCGCGGCGGGCGGCCCGCCAGGCCACCGCGAGCCCGACCAGGCCGCCTCCCGCGACGGCGACGTCGGTCACCGCCGGTGGCCCGCCAGGACGAGCGGCGCGGTGAGGACGACGGCCACGGCGAGCCCGACCAGCGACGCCGACCAGCCGTTGGCCGGGTCGATGCCGAGGTCGGCCTGCCGCGCGCTCCACCACGCCGTCCAGCCCGCCCCCGGGCCGGGGAAGTACGTGGGCAGGGTCAGCTGGTAGGCGACGAACCCCGCGGCCCACGGCAGCAGGAACAGCGGCCGGGCGGGCGCGGTGTCGGAGGTGTCCCAGCGCCCGCGCGGGGTGAGCCAGTAGGCCACGATCAGCACCCCGGCCAGCGGCACGAACACCGCGCCGATGAGGAAGAGGAACGGCTCGTAGGCGGCGACGTCGAAGGTCAGCGCGAGCAGCGTCGCGACCGCACCCACGGCGACGGCGAGCACCCGCCGGTCCAGCCGCGCGACGACGTTCTGCGCCGACACCGCCGTCGAGTAGAGGTTGGCGAACGCCTCGTCGAGCTCGACCGCGACCAGCACGAGCACCGCGACGGCGCCCAGCGGGACGGCCAGCAGCGCGCCGATGACGTCGATGCCCGCGCTGCCGTAGGCGGCCAGCGCCAGCACGCCGAGGGTGAACATGACGACGGTGGCGGCGCCGTAGCCCACCGCCGACCCGACACCGGCGGCGCGGGCGCTGCGGGCGTGGCGGGTGTAGTCGGCGGCCAGCGGCAGCCAGGACACCGGCAGCGCGATGACGATGTCCGCGGCGGTCCAGAACGACGTCGCCCCGCCGCCCTCCAGCGGCGGCAGCGGCTCGGCCAGCACCTGGACGAACAGGTAGGCGACGGCGGCCAGCGCGGCCCAGACGGCGTACCGGGCGAGCACCCGCACGACACCGAGGGGCCGCAGCGCCATCGCGGTGGCCAGCACCCCGGCGGCGACGACGAACGGCCAGCGCGGCGCGTCCAGCACCCGAGCGGCGGCCTCGGCGATGACCACGATCTCGAACGTCGCCCAGCCGACGCACTGCACGAGGTTGAACGCCGTCGGCAGCCAGGAGGTGCGCCGGCCGAGCAGCCCGCGCAGCAACACCATCCCGGGCACGCCCTCCCGCGCGCCGGCGGCGGCCACCAGCCCGAGCAGCGCCGACCCGAGCACCGCGCCGACGACGACCGCGGCGAGCGTGACCGCCAGCGACCGCCCCGGCAGGACGACGAACACCGCCGCCACCGGCAGCAGCAGGCTGACGCCGAGGTTCGCCCACAGGCCGAGGTTGGCGGCCGGGCCCAGCGTGCGCGGCGGCGCCTGGTCGAGGGTCAGGGGTGCGTCCGAGGTACGGACAGCGTCGGTACGGACAGGGTCCGAGGTGCTCACGGCCGCTCCCTACGCCGGCATTACCCGGTCAGGTTCCAGCGGTCGGCGGCGCGCTCAGCCGCCCTCTCAGCCCGGTTGCCCCGAGCTCCCGCACATGGCGGCGCCACCATAGCCACCCCGTAGGGTCGGGCGCCGTGCCGGTCGCCGACCTGCTCGTCCGCCACGCCGACGCCTGGGGCCGAGCCACCCGCCACCCGTTCCTCGACGCCGTCCGCGACGGCACGCTGCCACCCGCCGCCTTCGACACCTGGCTGGTGCAGGACGCGTACTTCGTCGCCGACCTGCTGCGCTTCCAGGCGCGGCTGCTCGCCCGGGCGCCCCGCGCGGCGCAGGGGGTGCTCGCCGCCGGTTGCGTCGCGCTGGTCGCGGAGCTGGACTGGTTCGGCGAGCAGGCCACCGCCCGCGGGCTGGACCTCGACGCCCCGCAGCTGCCGGCCACCATCGCCTACGGGGACCTGCTGTACCGGCTCGACGCCGCCGACCTGCCCACCGCGCTCACCGCGCTGTGGACCGTCGAGCGGACCTACCTCGACGCGTGGTCGGCCGCCCGGCCCGGCGCGGAGCCGTACCGGGAGTTCGTCGAGCACTGGACGGCGCCGGGCTTCGCCGAGTACGTGGCCGGGCTGGAGGCGGTGGCCGGCGGGGCGCCCGACTCCGTCTTCCTCGAGGTGGTCGCGGCGGAGACCGCGTTCTGGCAGATGGCGCTGGACGCGTGACCCTCGCGGCGGACCTCTGGGCGGGCAGCGCCGACCTCGCCGCCGCCGCGCGGGAGCACCCGTTCGTCACCGGGATCGCCGACGGCACGCTGCCGCGCGAGCGGTTCGCCGGGTACGTCGCCCAGGACGCGTTCTTCCTCGAGGCCTTCGCCCGCGCGTACGCGCTCGGGGTGGCGCACAGCCGCGACCGGGCGACGCTGGAGTCCTTCGCCGACCTGCTGGCCGGCGTCCGCGAGGAGCTGCGGCTGCACGACGGCTACGCCGCCCGCTGGGGCATCGACCTGGCCGCCGTGCGGCCCGCCCCGGCGACGCTCGCCTACACCGAGTTCCTGCTGGCCACGGCCGCGCTCGGCGACGTCGGCGAGGTGGCTGCGGCGATGACGCCGTGCATGCGGCTCTACGCGCACCTCGGCCAGGCGCTGGTTCCACGTGCAACAGGGCCGTACCGGGAGTGGGTCGACACCTACGCCGACCCCGGCTTCGAGGAGCTCGCCGCCACGCTCGAGGCGCTGCTGGACCGGCTGGCCGCCGGCACCCCGGCCGTGCGCCGGGCCTACCGGCGGGCGATGGAGCTCGAGGTGGCCTTCTTCGACAGCGCCTGGCGGCCCGGGGGTAGCGTCGGCGGGCAGTGACTCGGGGTGTCCGCCGTCCGGCGGGCTGAGAACACACCCGTCGAACCTGTCCAGGTCATGCTGGCGAAGGGATGTCACGGCGTGGATGCCGCTGCTCTGACCGCTGCCCGTCAGGCCCTGACGGGCGCCGCACCGCTGGTGCACTGCCTGACCAACACCGTCGTGCAGACGCTGACGGCGAACGCGCTGCTCGCCGTCGGCGCGGCCCCGGCGATGGTCGACGAGCCGCTGGAGGCCGAGGGCTTCGCCGCGGTGGCCTCGGCGGTGCTGGTGAACGTCGGCACCGTGAACCAGCGCACCGCGCAGGCGATGCGGCTGGCCGCCCGCTCGGCCGCGGCCGCCGGCACGCCGTGGGTGCTCGACCCGGTCGCCGTCGGCGCGCTGCCCTACCGCACCGAGCTCGCCGCCGAGCTGCTGGAGGCGCGCCCGGCCGTCGTCCGCGGCAACGCCTCCGAGGTCATGGCGCTGGCCGGCGCCGGGACCGGCGGCCGCGGCGTCGACTCCACGAACGAGGCCGACGAGGCGCTCGACGCCGCCGTCGCGCTGGCCGGGCGCACCGGGGGAGTGGTCGCCGTCAGCGGCGAGGTCGACGTCGTCACCGACGGGACCCGCACCGTCCGGGTGGGCGGCGGCTCGGTGCTGCTCACCCGCACCACCGGCGCCGGCTGCGCGCTGGGCGCGGTGGTCGCCGCCTACGTCGCGGCGACCGGCGACCCGCTGACCGGCGCGGTCGCCGGGCACGCGCACGTGGCGCTCGCCGCCGAGGCCGCGGCCGCCGTCGCCGGCGGGCCGGGGACCTTCGCGCCGCTGTGGCTCGACGCGCTCGACGCGGTCACCGACCTGTCCGCCGCGCGGGTGGACCCGTGAGGCCGGCGTTCGACCCCACGCTCTACCTGGTCACCGACACGGCGCTGGCCGGGCCCCGGGGCGTGCCCGACGTCGTCCGGGCGGCGGTGGCCGGCGGGGTGACCGCGGTGCAGGTCCGGGACAAGACGGCGTCGTGCCGGCAGCTGTACGCGCTGACGCTGTCGGTCAAGGAGGTCCTGGCCGGCACGGGCGTGGCGCTGTTCGTCAACGACGACGTCGAGGTCGCGCTGATGGCCGGCGCCGACGGGGTGCACGTCGGGCAGGACGACACGCCGGCCGCCGAGGTCCGCGCGCGGATCGGCCCCGACCGGCTGCTCGGGCTCTCGGCCGGGTCCGACGAGGAGCTCGCCGTCGCGCTGGCGCTGCCGCCGGGCACCGTCGACGTCGTCGGCATCGGGCCGGTGTGGTCCACCCCCACCAAGCCGGACGCGGGCACCGGCCTGGGGCCGGAGCGGGTGGCGGCGCTGGCGGCGGAGGCGGCGGCCGGCGGGCTGCGGTCGGTGGCGATCGGCGGCATCGACGTCGAGCGGGCGCCGCTGGTCACCGGCGTCGACGGGATCTGCGTCGTCTCGGCGGTGTGCGCCGCGCCCGACCCGGCCGCCGCGGCGCGGGCCCTGCGGGCGGCCCGGTGACCGGCCGGGCGGGGGTGCCCG
Source organism: Geodermatophilus arenarius (assembly GCF_042654585.1). NCBI lineage: Bacteria > Bacillati > Actinomycetota > Actinomycetes > Geodermatophilales > Geodermatophilaceae > Geodermatophilus > Geodermatophilus arenarius. The sequence continues at coordinate 98,299 of NZ_JBHSGR010000019.1, read as the reverse complement.
TGGCGCTGACCGTCGCCGGCAGCGACCCCAGCGGCGGCGCCGGCATCCAGGCCGACCTCAAGACGTTCAGCGCGCTCGGCGTCTACGGCACCGCCGTCCTCACCGCGCTGACCGCGCAGAACACCCGCGGCGTCACCGGCGTGCACCCCGTGCCCGGCGCGTTCGTGGGCGAGCAGGTCCGCACCCTGCTCGACGACGTGACCGTGCACGCGGCCAAGACCGGCATGCTCGGCACCGCCGACGTCGTCCGGGCGGTCGCCGCGGCCCTGGCCGGTCGCGCCGCCGGGCCGCTCGTCGTCGACCCGGTCATGGTCGCCACCAGCGGCGACCGGCTGGTCGACGACGACGCGATCGCCGCCGTCCGCACGGAGCTGCTGCCGGTGGCCGAGCTGGTCACCCCGAACGTGCCCGAGGCGGCCGCGCTGCTGGACACCGCGCCCGCGAGCTCGGTCGACGAGCTCGCCGCCCAGGCGGAGGCGCTGCTGGAGCTCGGGCCCGGCGCGGTGCTGGCCAAGGGCGGGCACCTCGGCGGGGCGGAGAGCGTCGACGTCCTGGCCACCGCCGACGGCGTCGTCGTCACCCGGCGGCCGCGGGTCGACACCACCGCCACCCACGGCACCGGCTGCACGCTGTCCTCGGCGATCGCGGCGCTGGTGGCCCGCGGCGTCGGCGGGCCGGGGCGCTGGGAGCCGGTGGTCGAGCAGGCCCGCGACTTCCTGCAGCGGGCGCTGCAGGCGGGGGAGTCGCTGGGCATCGGCTCCGGCCACGGCCCGGTGCACCACTTCGCCGGTACCTGGCCCGCCTGAGCCCCGCCGCCCGCGGGAATCCCGTTGCGCCCCCCGATAGGACGGACGGGTGGAGATCGTGCGGACCGGCCCCGACGACGCCCGGTTCGCCGCCTGGTGCGGGGTCTGGGCGGCGGCGCAGCGCGCCGACCGTCCCGGCGAGGCCCCGCGGCCGGCGAGCGACCACGTCGCGCTGGGCCGGCGGCTGACCACCCCGGGCGGCGCGCTGCGGGGCACCCACCGGGCCGCGGTCGCCGACGGCGCCGTCGTCGGCGCCCTGCGCCTGCTGCTGCCGGTGCGCGACAACACCTCGGTGGCGTACGTCGACGTCGCCGTGCATCCCGCCGCCCGCCGGCGCGGCGTCGGCACCGCGCTGCTGGCGGAGGCGGCGCGGCTGGCCGCGGCGGCCGGGCGCTCGTCGCTGGTGGCCGAGGTCGACGAGCCCGGGCCGGGCACGGCCGGCCGCGCCTTCGCGCAGGCGCACGGGTGGACCTGCGGCCTGCAGGAGACCCGCCGCGACCTGCTGCTGCCCGTGGACGAGGACCGGCTGGCGGCCCTGGAGGCCGGGGCGGCCGCCGCGAGCGCCGGCTACGAGGTGCTCACCTGGCGGGACCGGACGCCGGACAGGCTGCTCGAGGACCGGGCGCTGCTCGGCCGCCGGATGTCGACGGACGCACCGAGCGGGGACGTGCCGGTCGGCGAGGAGGACTGGGACGCCGCCCGGGTCCGGGAGCAGGAGACCGTCGTCCTGGACCGCGGCCGCACCGTCCTGTCCGCCGGCGCGGTTCGGGACGGCCGGCTGGTCGCCTTCACCGAGCTGCACGTGCCGCTCGCGCAGCCCGAGCGCGCCCACCAAGGCGCCACCCTGGTCCTGCGCGAGCACCGCGGCCACCGCCTCGGCGCCCGCGTGAAGACCGCGGTCCTGCGCGAGCTCGCCGCGACGCTGCCCGAGGTCCGGCGGATCAGCACGTACAACTCCGACACCAACCGGCCGATGGTCGCGGTCAACGAGGCGCTCGGCTTCGTGCGCGCCGGCGGGCTGTCCACCTGGTCGACGCGCCTGCCCGCTTGACGCGGTCCCGGCGTCGCCGGGACCGTGCCGCATGGCGACCGATCGCCCCCGCCCCGTCTTCAGCCGCTGCTACGACCGGGTGAGCCGGCGCCTCGAGGAGGCCGGCATGGCCGACCTGCGCCGCGAGCTGCTCGCCGGGCTGACCGGCGTGGTGGTCGAGGTCGGGTGCGGCAACGGGCTGAACTTCCGCCACTACCCGCCGGCGGTCACCCGCGTCGTCGCGGTGGAGCCCGAGCCGCGGCTGCGGGCCGCGGCCGAGCGGGCCGCGGGGACGGCCGGCGTCGCCGTCGAGGTGCACGCCGGCACGGCCGACGCGCTGCCGCTGCCCGACGGCGCGGCCGACGCCGCCGTGCTGTGCCTGGTGCTGTGCAGCATCCGGGAGCGGGCGCGGGCGCTCGGCGAGCTGCGCCGGGTGCTGGGTGCCGGCGGGGAGCTGCGGTTCCTCGAGCACACCGTCGCCGAGGACCGGCGGCTGCGGCGGGTGCAGCGCCTGGTCGACGCCACCGTCTGGCCGCTGTTCGCGGGGGGCTGCCACACCGCCACCGACCAGGTCGCCGACATCGAGCGCGCGGGCTTCACGGTGCGGCGGGTGCGGCGCTTCGACTTCCCGCCCGCGCGCGTCCGCGTGCCGGCCAGCCCGCACGTGCTGGGGACGGCGGTCGCCTGATCAGTCCCCGCCGCGCGGGCCGGACAGCCGGTCCAGCCGGTAGCCGACGACGGCCAGGGCGTCCTCGACCGCCGACGACGTCCGGGCCACCGCCGACCTCGCCGCCGCCCGCTCCTGACCCGTCGCGCCTGACCGGACCCGCTGGTTGACTCGGCGGATGGTCTCGCCGATCCCAGAACCGGACCCGGTCATCGACCCGACGGAGCCGGTCCCCGACGACCCGGGCGAGCTGCTCCCCGACGCGCCGGAGCCCCTGCCGCCGGCGCCGGTCGAGCCGACGCCGGACGATCCCGGCGGTGACCCCGGCGGGGTCCCGGAACCCGCCTGAGGCCCGCGGCCGGCTCAGAGGACCAGGCCCACCAGCAGGTGGGCGTTGAGGCTGATGATCAGCAGGGCGACCACCGAACCCGCCACCGTGGTCACGCGCCGGTTCACCCAGCCGCCCATGAGGTCGCGGCGGCTGGTCAGCCACAGCAGCGGCACCAGCGCGAACGGGATCCCGAAGCTGAGCACGACCTGCGACCAGACCAGCGCGGTGGTGGGGTCGCCGCCGAGGACGAGCACGGCCAGCGCCGGGGCGAGGGTGACCAGCCGGCGGACGAGCACCGGGACGTGCCGCTTGAGGAACCCGGCCATCACGACCTGCCCGGCGTGCGTGCCGACCGAGGAGGAGGCGAACCCGCTGGCCAGCAGCGCGACGGCGAAGGCCAGCGCCGCGCCGGCGCCGAGCTGGTCGCCCAGGCCCGCGTGCACGCTCTCCAGCGACGCGATGCCGTCGTCGGCGGTGAACAGCTGCGCGGCGATGACCAGCATCGCCGCGTTGACCAGCCCGGCCAGCCCCATGGCCACCAGGACGTCGATCCGCTGGGCCCGCAGCAGCCGGCGCCGTCCCTGCTCGGTCCGGCCCGCGGTGACGACGTCGCCGTAGCGGCCCGGGGTCAGCGCGGAGTGCACGTAGATGACGTGCGGCATGACCGTGGCGCCGAGGATGCCCGCGGCCAGCACCAGGCTCTCCGGGCCGTCGAAGGAGGGCACCATGCCGCCGGCCAGCCCGCCGACGTCGATCCCCGACCCGACCAGCGTGTAGGCGAACCCGGCGCCGATGACCAGCAGCAGCCCGGTGATGACCCGCTCGAACGGCCGGTGCCCCCGCGACTGGGCGCCGAGCAGGACGAAGGCGACGACGGCGGTGATGACCCCGCCGATCGGCAGCGGCACGCCGAACAGCAGGTTCAGCGCCACCGCGCCGCCGACGATCTCGGCGAGGTCGGTGGCGATGGCGACCGCCTCGGCCTGCAGCCACAGCCCCCAGGTGACCGGCCTCGGCAGCCGCTCCCGGCAGTTGGTGGCGAGGTCGCGGCCGGTGGCCAGGCCCAGCTTGGCGGTGAGGCTCTGGATGAGCATCGCCATGAGGTTGGCCGCGACGATCACCCACAGCAGCGTGTAGCCGAACGAGGCGCCGCCGGAGAAGTTGGTGGCGAAGTTGCCCGGGTCGACGTAGGCGACGGCGGCGACGAAGGCCGGGCCGAGCAGCGGCCAGACGCGCCGGCGCCCGGTGGCGGCCGGCGGGGGCGTCCTGGGGGTGCCGACGAGCGTCGTCGGCAGGACGGCGGCCTCGGTCTTCGACAGGTACACGGGGGCCTCGCAGGGGACGGGACGGGGGTTCCTGCCCCCCGCTCTGCCCGCCCCGGGTGTCACGGTGGGGCCAGGACGTGGCCCCCGCGGGCCGAGGTGAGGCTGTCCTGGGTCAGCCGGCGGTGAGCCGCCGCGCGCGCTCGACGAGGGCGTCGATCCGGCGGGCGTGCGCTCCGCGCCAGTAGACGCGGCCGCAGTCCGGGCAGCGGGAGAAGTCGGTCGCGGTGCGCCGGGTGCCCGGCTCCAGCTCGCCGGCCACCGCGGCGGCGTCGACGGCGACCGGCACGCCGTTGCAGGCCGGGCAGCGGGTGAGCGGTGCGAGCGGCGGGCGGAAGCGGTCGAGGACGTCGGCGAGCTGCTCGTCGGGCGCCGCGCCGCGCACCCAGGCGCCCGCCGCCAGCGCGCGGCGCATGAGCAGCCCGCGGTCCTGGGTGAGCAGCACCCGGTCCTCGGCGACGGCGGCCGCGACCAGCTCGGCGTCGTCGGCGTCCGGGGCGCGGGCCTCCGGCGACCACGCGGCGTCCAGGCCCAGCAGCCGCATCCGCCGGGCCAGGGCGCCCAGCCCGACGTCGAGCAGGAAGCCCCCGGGCGGCACCGGCTGGGGCCGGGGGACGGGACGGACGACGACGGTCGCGCCCGGCGGCGGCCGCGCGTCCCGGGACAGGGGGACGCCGTCGACGAGCAGCTCGCCCACCTCGGTCAGCGGGACGCCGGCGGCCTGCACCAGGTGGCCCGCGGTCGCGTCGGGGTCGGCGGCGAGCACCCGCCGGCCCGACGCCCGGTCCCGCGCCGGCAGCAGCGGGCGCAGGGCGTCGTCGACCGCGACCGTGACCGTCACTCGGTGCTCATCCCGCCGCTCCGCGGCCCGTTCGCTCCGCTCCTCGCTCGCCGGCGCCCGCTGCGGTGCCCACTCACTCGATGACGACCCGCAGGCTCTTCATCGTCGGGTCGGCCGCGTCGGGGACGAGCATCCCGGCCTCGACCCCGCTGGTCAGGTAGTCCAGCGCCTCCTGGCTGACCCGCTCGCCCGGTGCGAGCACCGGCACGCCCGGCGGGTAGGGGCTGATCATCTCCGCGACGACGCGGCCGGCCGCCTCCGCGATCGGCACCTGCTCGACGCGGCCGAAGAAGGCGTCCCGCGGGGTCATGGCGTTCTCCAGCTCCAGGGCGCGCGGCTCGGGCAGGTCGACCCGCGGCGGGCGCTCCATCGAGCCCGCGCCGTCGACGAGCGCGCGCAGCGCCTCGACCAGCGTCGCCTCCGTCGCGTCGTCGTCGGCGTGGGTGAGGCGGGCGCTGATCCGGCAGGCGTCGGCCGAGCCGACGTCGACGTGCCGCTCGGCGCGCAGCCAGTCCCCGGCCTGGTAGCCGGTGATCCCCAGCTCCCGGACGTCGATCGTGAGCACCAGTGGGTCGAGGTCGAAGGCCATCCCGGGGCCGACGACCTCGCGGCCCATGAGGCGGAGGCCCGCCGTGCCCCGGACCGCCTCCGCGACCCGGCCGGCCCGCTCGATCGCCGCGCCCAGCAGCTCGTGGCCGTGCTCGACCATCTGCCGCCGCCAGCCGTCGAGGGTCAGGTAGACCAGCGCCGAGGAGCTCGTCGTCCCCAGCAGGTCCTCGCGCTGCTTGAGCACGTCGGGGTCCACCCGGTCGCCGCGGAGGTGGAAGACCGACGACTGCTCGACCGCCCCACCCATCTTGTGCACGCTCGTGACCACGACGTCGGCGCCGGCGTCCATGCCCCAGGCCGGCAGGTCGGGGTGGAAGGGCAGGTGGGCGCCCCACGCCTCGTCCACGATCAGCGGCAGGTCGCGCCCGTGCAGCACCTCGGCGACGCCGGCGACGTCGGCGCAGGTGCCCCAGTCGGTCGGGGTGATCAGCAGCATGCCCTTGGCCTCGGGGTGGGCGTCGAGCGCGCGCCGGACGTCCTCGGGCTCCGGCGGGTGGGCCAGCTGCCGCTCGGCGTCGAAGTGCGGGTGCACCCACACCGGCCGGATGCCGCTGATGATCAGCCCCGCGACCACCGACTTGTGCGCGTTGCGGCTGACCAGCATGGTCTCGCCCGGCCCGGCCACGGAGATCATCGCGCTCTTGACCGACAGCGAGCTGCCGCAGGTGGAGAAGAACGCCCGGTCGGCGTCGACGGCGTCGGCCATGAGGTCCTCGGCCTGGGTGACCACACCCTGCGACTCCCGCCGGTCGTCGAGCCCGTTGAGCGACAGGACGTCGCTGCGGAAGACGTCGGCACCGACGACCTCCAGCACCCGCGGGTCCACGCCGCGGCCCTGCTTGTGCCCCGGCGGGCCGTAGACGACGTCGCCGCGGCGGCGGAACTCCTGCAGGGCCTCGAGGACGGGTGCGCGTGAGTGGTCCATGCCGGGCCCCCTACCCCGTCGTCCCGCCGCGCAACTGCTTGAACGTTCATTGATCCCCGCGCACACTGGGTGCGCACCTCCGCGGAGGTGCACCCGTCCTCCCCGCACCAGGAGCCCGCGATGCCGGTCCAGCGCCTCAACCACGCCGTCCTCCACGTCCGCGACGTCGAGCGCAGCACCGCCTTCTACCGCGACGTGCTCGGCTTCCGGGTCAAGGCGGAGATCCCCGGCCGGGCGGTGTTCCTGCAGGCCGAGGCGTCGACCAACGACCACGACCTCGGCCTGTTCGCCGCCGGGGCCGGCGCCGGGCCGTCGCAGGCCGGCCGCTCGACCGTCGGGCTGTACCACCTGGCCTGGGAGGTGGACACGCTCGCCGAGCTGGCCCGGGTCCGCGACGCCCTGGCCGCCGCCGGGGCCCTGGTCGGCGCCTCCGACCACGCCACCACCAAGGCCCTCTACGCCCAGGACCCCGACGGCCTGGAGTTCGAGGTCTCCTGGCTGCTCCCCGCCGACCGGGTCACCGACGACGTCCGCGCGCAGGCCATGACGACCCGCCCGCTGGACCTCGACGCCGAGATCGCCCGCCACGGCGCCGACACCCGCGGCGGGATCGGGGTCTCCGTCGCGGTCTGAGCGGATGGGTCGGTCCCCGCCGGACCGGGCATGACCGGGGCGACCGCAGCCCGCGACCGACCCCCGGGAGTCCCCGTGACCCTGCCCACCGACCGCCCCCTCGCCCTCGTCACCGGAGCCTCCAGCGGCATCGGCCTGGAGCTGGCCAGACAGTTCGCCGAGAACGGCTTCGACCTGATCGTCGCGGCCGAGGACGACGAGCTGGACGCCGCCGCCGAGACGCTGCGCGGCCTGGGGGCGCACGTCTCGCCGGTCCGCGCCGACCTGTCGCGGTACGAGGGCTGCGAGCTGCTGGTGGCGGCCGTCCGCGGCGCCGGTCGTCCGCTGGCCGCCGCCGCGCTGAACGCCGGGGTCGGCGTCGGCGGGGCGTTCACCGACACCGACCTGTCGCGGGAGCTGGAGATCGTCGCGCTCAACTGCGGGTCGACGGTGCACGTCGGCAAGGCCGTCGCGCAGGACATGGCCAACCGTGGTGAGGGCCGGATCCTCATCACCTCGTCGGTGGCCTCGCAGGCGCCCCAGCCCTTCCAGGCCGTCTACGGGGCCAGCAAGGCGTTCACCCAGCACCTGGCGCTGTCGCTGCGCGAGGAGCTGTCCGACCGCGGCGTCAGCGTGACCGCCCTGCTGCCCGGGCCCACCGACACCGAGTTCTTCGACCGCGGCGACCTCACCGACACCCGGCTGGGCGCCACCGACGCCAAGGACGACCCGGCGCAGGTCGCCCGGCAGGGCTTCGAGGGCCTGATGAAGGGCGAGGCGTCGGTGTTCGCCGGGTCGCTGGCCAGCAAGGCGATGGGCCGGCTGTCGGCGATCACGCCGGGCAACGTGGCGGCCAAGCTCAACCGGAAGATGGCCGAGCCGGGCTCCGGGGAGGACTGAGCCCTCCGGCACGATCGGGGGCGTGACCGACGTCGTCCCCGCCCCCGTCGAGGTGCCCGCCGGCCCGCTGCGCCTGCGCCCGTGGCGGGCCGGCGACGCCGGGACCGTCCACGCCGCGCTCACCGACCCGGCCACGACCGTGTGGAGCAACCCGGGCCGGGTGGCAACGCTCGAGGACGCGCGGATCTGGGTGGCCCGCCGCGCCGACTGGAGCAGCGGGCGGATCGCCGCCTGGGCCGTCGTCGACGCCGCCGGCGGCGAGCTGCTCGGCTCGGTCAACCTGCACTCGATCGACCTCGACCAGGGCGACGCCGAGGTGGGCTACTGGACGGTGCCGGCCGCACGCGGCCGCGGGGTGGCCCCCCGCGCCGTCGACGCCGCGCTGCGCTGGGGCTTCGCCGCGCTGCCGGTCGACCGGGTCGAGCTGGTGCACGCGGTGGAGAACCCGGCGTCGGGCCGGGTGGCGGAGAAGGCCGGGTTCACCTTCGAGGGCCGGCTGCGCCGCTCGTTCCGCTACGGCGACGGCGTCAAGCACGACGAGCTGCTGTGGGCCCGCCTGGCCGACGACGACGTCCCCGACCTCAGCACCCGCAGCTGACCGGCGCGGTCAGCGGGTCGACGTCCGGGCGGGTGAGGCCGTCCGCGGTCTCGACCGGCAGCCCCTCCCGCGCCCAGTACTCGAAGCCGCCGATCATCTCCCGCACCCGGTAGCCGAGCAGCGCCAGCGCCAGCGCCGCGCGGGTGGCCCCGTTGCAGCCCGGGCCCCAGCAGTAGGTGACCACCGGGACGGACCGGTCCAGCTCGGCCTCCGCGCGGGCGGCGACCTCGCGGCCGGGCAGGTGGACGGCGCCGGGCACGTGCCCCTGGTCCCACGCCTCCCCGCTGCGGCTGTCCAGCAGCACGAAGCCCGGCTCACCCGAGCGCAGCGCGGCGTGGACGTCGGACACGTCGGTCTCCACGGTCAGCCGGCGGGCGAAGTGCGCAGCCGCGTCGGCGGGTTCGGTGTTCCAGTCCATGTCCGGGATCGTGCGGTCCGGCCCCCGCCCCGACGAGGCCCGCGCCTGCCACCGGGCGCCGGTTTCCCGCCTTCCGCGCGCGGAAGGCGCCCGGGGGTTGACGCCACGATCTCTGACATCTGAGATGTCAGTTGTGACCGCTCCGCTCGTGCCCGTCGGACGGGTGCTGCTGCGCGACCAGGCGCTGGCCCGCATCCGGTCCGCGATCGTCAGCGGCGACCTCGCGCCCGGCGTCGTCGTCAAGGACACCGAGCTGGCCACCCGCCTCGGCCTGTCGGTGGCGCCGGTGCGTGCCGCGCTGGCCAAGCTCGTCGACGAGGGGCTGGTCGAGGCCAAGCCGCAGAGCCACACGCGGGTCACCCCGCTGCGGCCGCGGCAGGTGCACGACGCCGCCGTCGTCGTCCGGGCGATGCACGAGCTGGCCGCCCGGGAGGCGGCCAGCCGGGTGACCGGCGACGACGTCGCCGCGATGCGCGCGGCCAACGAGCGCTTCGCCGCGGCCGTGGACGCCGGGGACCTCGACGCGGCGCTGGCCGCCGACGACGAGCTGCACGGCGTGCTGCTCGACCGGGCCGGCAACACCGCGCTGACCGCGACCGTCGAGCGGCTCACCCCCGCCGTCCGCCGCCTGGAGCGGGCCCGGTTCGCCGCGGCGCACGGCCGCGGGTCCGTCGCCCTGCACGAGCGCCTGATCGCCGCCTGCGAGGCCGCCGACGTCGACGCCGCCGTCGCCACCACCACCGAGATCTGGACGGCCCTGCTGTCCGAACTGGAGGACCCCCATGACGACCCTCGCTGACTTCCCCCGCACCCCGCTGCTGTTCGGCCCCTCGCCGGTGCACCGGCTGGACCGGCTCACCGCACACCTCGGCGGCGCCGGGGTCTGGGCCAAGCGGGAGGACTGCAACTCCGGCATCGCCTACGGCGGCAACAAGACCCGCAAGCTCGAGTACCTCGTCGCCGACGCGCTCGCCCGAGGCTGCGACACCCTCGTCTCGATCGGCGGCGTGCAGAGCAACCACACCCGGCAGGTGGCCGCCGTCGCCGCGCACGTCGGGCTGTCGTGCGTGCTGGTGCAGGAGAGCTGGGTCGACTGGCCCGACGCCGTGTACGACAAGGTCGGCAACATCCTGGTCAGCCGGCTCGCCGGGGCGGACGTGCGGCTGGTCAGGGCCGGGTTCGGCATCGGGTTCAAGGAGAGCTGGGAGGCCGCGCTCGCCGAGATCGAGGCGCGCGGCGGCAGGCCCTACGCCATCCCGGCCGGCGCCAGCGACCACCCGCTCGGCGGGCACGGGTTCGCCAACTGGGCGCTGGAGGTGGCGCAGCAGGAGGCCGAGCTCGGCGTCTTCTTCGACACCGTCGTCGTCTGCTCGGTCACCGGGTCCACGCAGGCCGGGATGGTCGCCGGGTTCGCGCTGCTCGAGGAGCAGGGCGGCCGGCCGCGGCGGGTGCTCGGCGTCGACGCCTCCGCCAAGCCCGCCGAGACCCGTGACCAGGTGCTGCGCATCGCCCAGCGGACGGCGCGGGCGATCGGCGTGCAGCGCGAGCTGACCCTCGACGACGTCGAGCTCGACGAGCGCTACCACGGCGGCGTCTACGGCATCCCCGACGCGGCGACGATCCGCGCCATGGAGACCGCCGCTCGCACCGAGGGCATGGTCACCGACCCCGTGTACGAGGGGAAGTCGATGGCCGCGCTGCTCGACCTGGTCGGCCGCCGCGAGATCGACCCGTCGTCGACCGTGCTCTACGCCCACCTCGGCGGCCAGCCCGCGCTCAACGGCTACAGCGCGCTGTTCTCCTGAGGAGACGGCGGCCGGTCCCCCAAGAGGCCGGCCGCCGATCCGGGGAGCCGGTCGCGGCCAGCTCGCCGGCCAGCTCCTCGACGCGGGCGAGGACGCCGGAGATCTCCACGTGGTCCTCGGCCATCTCGCCGAGCACCGGCTGCAGCTCCGGGAACCGCCGGGCCAGCACCGGGACGGCGCCGGCGTCCTCGCCGGTGTGGTGGGCGGTGCACGCGGCACAGCCCGGCGCCGAGGGGATGGGTCATCGGGTCCTGTCCGGGGTCGTGCGGGACGGGGGCGGGGACAGGGCCCGGCCGCCCGCCCGCAGGCCCGCGCCGATCACCCGGCGCAGCGCGACGACGGCGGCCGCGGTGCCCACCGACGACCACGTCGGCTCGGTGGCCAGGCGCAGCAGCCCCGCCGCGAGCAGGAGGTCCAGGAACACCGCGAGGGCGAGGCGCGGGCGCCGGGTGCTCGCGAGCGCCACCACCCCCGCGACCAGGGCGAGCCCGCTGACGCCGAGGGCCAGCAGCCCGGGAACGGGGCCGAGCGAGGTCACACCCCGCGCCCGCGGTGCTCCGCCGACGCCGGGTCGGGCGCCGGCGCACCGGTCTCCTCGGCCACCTGCCGCCGCTCCTCGGCGATCTCCTTCGACAGGAACCAGTTCAGCGCCGTGCGGATCGCCGCGACCGCCGCCAGCTGCCCGAGCTCGCGGAAGCTCGGCGCGACCGCCGTCCGCAGCACGTCGCTGGCCAGCTGGAACTCCAGGCCCAGGGCGAGGAACCGGCCCAGGGTGAGACGGACCGGCACGAAGGCCGACGACCCGCTGCGGCGCAGCCCCACCCACAGGAAGCGGGCGAAGGCCCACAGCGCGCCGACGACGATGACCACGGCCCCGCACGCCTCGACGACGGCGACCATGACGCCGACGACGTCGGCCAGCACTTCCTCCACCGGCGGCCCCTACCCGGTGCCGCCGCGGGTCTCACAGCGGGACGGCGAGCCCCTCCCCGTCCGGGGCGCCCAGCGCGTCCTCCAGGTCGGCGCGCCACGGGGCCAGACCGGCCCCGGCCAGGACGACGTCGCGGACCAGCGCGTGCCACCGGCCGACCCGGCGCACCATGCCGTGCCCCCCGGGCAGGGTGAACCGCGCGACCCGCGCGCCGGCCCGGTGCGCGCGCACGGCGAAGTCCGCCGACAGCCGCGCCGGCACCCAGCGGTCGCCGCGGCCGTGGGCGAGGACGACGGTGCGGCCGCGCAGGTGGCCGACCGGCTCCCCCGGCGGCGTCCACGGCGCGAGCCCGCAGACCGCGGTCACCGACGGGTCGTCGCCGGCGCGCAGCACCGCCCGGCCGCCCATCGAGTGCCCCACCAGCACCACCGGGACGTCGCCGTGCCGCTCACGCACGCGGTCCAGCGCCCAGCGGACGTCGGCGTGCGCGTCGGCGGCGGCTCCGTTCCAGCCCGCCACGCGGTAGCGGACCAGGTAGGTCTCCACGCCCCGCCCGGCCGCGGCGCGGGACACCGCCTCCTGGATCGCCCGCATCCGCACCAGGGACAGCGCGCGCTCCCGCGGCGGCTCGATGCTGGCCACCGTGCCCCCGTGCGCGAAGACGGCGACCGCGCGGGTGGGCGCGGTCGCCGGCAGGTGGTCGAGTGCCGGGACCCGCTCCGCGGTGGTCACCGGCGCCGTCGGCCACCGCCGCGCAGCCGCGCCCGCGCCCGGTCGCCGAGGTCGCCGGCCCGCAGCAGCCCGCGGCTGAGCTGGGTCGGCCCGGTCCGCCGCTCGAGGGCGAGCCCGGCACGCCGGAGCAGCCCGGTGCCCAGCGGGACGAGGACGGTCACGATGAACCAGACCCGCAGCCGGCGGGTGAGGAGCAGCCACATGTCCGGCCCCTTCCCGGTGCCGTCCCGCCTCAATCCGGGTCGGGCGCCAGCCGGACGACCATCTTCCCGGTGTTGGCCCCCTTGAGCAGGTCGAGGAAGGCGGGCACGGCGTTCTCCAGGCCCTCGTAGACGGTCTCGCGGACGGCGAGCTGTCCCGACCGGATCCAGCCGGACACCGTCTCGGTGAACTCGCCGTGCAGGTCGGTGTGGTCGCCGACGAGCAGCCCGGTGACCGCGAGCCGCTTGGCGATCATCAGCGAGCTGAAGTTCTTCGGCCCGGGCACCGACTCGGTGGCGTTGTAGCCCGAGATGGCGCCGCAGATCGCCACCCGGCCGTGCACGTGCAGCGCACCCAGCGCGGCGTCGAGGTGCTCGCCGCCGACGTTGTCGAAGTAGACGTCGACGCCGTCGGGCGCGGCCTGCGCGAGCAGGTCCTTCACCCGCCCGTCGTGGTAGTCGAAGGCGGCGGTGAAGCCGATCTCGCGCAGCCACGCCACCTTGTCCGGGCTGCCCGCGCTGCCGACCACCGCCGAGGCGCCGCGCAGCCTCGCGAACTGCCCGACCGCGCTGCCCACCGCCCCGGCCGCGCCGGAGACGAACACGGCGTCGCCCTCCCGGAAGGCGGCCACCCGGAACAGCCCGGCCCAGGCGGTCAGCCCCGGCATCCCGAGGACGCCGAGGGAGTAGGTCAGGGGCAGGTCCTCGGTGGCCGGCAGCTGCCGGACCGCGCGGGCGTCGAGGACGGCGACGTCGCGCCAGGCGGCGTCGGTGAGCACCAGCGCGCCCTCGGGCACGTCGGGGGAGCGGGACTCGACGACGCGGCCGACGGCGCCGCCCTTCATCACCTCGCCGACCTCCCACGGCGCCGCGTACGAGGGGCCCAGCCGCATCCGCCCGCGCATGTACGGGTCCACCGACATGGCGACCATCCGCACCACCACCTGGCCCTCGGCCGGGTCCGGGTGCTCGACCTCGACCAGCCGGAAGTCGTCGGGGGTGGGCTCGCCGTGGGGACGGGCGGCCAGGTGCCACTCGCGGGCGGTGATCGGCACGGTCGCTCCCTGCGTCGTCGATCCGGGTCCGCGGCTGATCCTGCCGCCGTCGGGACGCGGTCGCGCCGCCGGGTGGTGCGGCGGTCCTAGGCTCGGATCATGTCGTTCTCCCGGTACAAGACCCAGCCGGTGTCGCCGGAGGACGCGCTGCCGGGTCGTCCCGACCCGCTGCCGCACGTCCCGGAGACCCACGCGGTGAACGGCAACCGCATCCGGCCGCCGTTCCCCGGGGGGATGCGGACCGCCGTCTTCGGCGCGGGCTGCTTCTGGGGCGTCGAGAAGGTCTTCTGGCAGGTGCCGGGCGTCTGGTCCACGGCCGCGGGCTACGCGGGCGGCTACACGCCCAACCCGACCTACGAGGAGGTCTGCTCCGCGCGGACCGGCCACACCGAGGTCGTGCTCGTCGTGTTCGACCTCGCCGTCGTCAGCTACGAGCAGCTGCTCACGGTGTTCTGGGAGGACCACGACCCCACCCAGGGCATGCGGCAGGGCAACGACGTCGGCACGCAGTACCGCTCGGCGGTCTACGTCGCGACGCCGGAGCAGGAGGCCGCCGCCCGCGCCAGCCGCGACCGGTTCCAGGCCCGGCTGCACGAGGCCGGCTACGGCGACATCACCACCGAGATCGCCCCGCTCGGCGACTTCTTCTACGCGGAGGACCACCACCAGCAGTACCTGCACAAGGTGCCGAACGGGTACTGCCCGGTGCACTCGACCGGCGTGAGCTGCCCGGTCGGCCTCCCCGGCGTCTGAGCCCCGGAGGGTCACGTGGACGTCGTCCGCACGCCGGAGGAGCGGTTCGCCGCGCTGCCGGACTTCCCGTACCCGCCCACGTACGTCACCGTCGACGGCGGGGACGGCACGCCGCTGCGGGTCGCGGTGGTCGACGTCGGCCCGGCCTCCGGCGAGGTCGTCGTCCTGCTGCACGGCGAGCCGTCCTGGTCCTTCCTCTGGCGGCACGTCATCCCGGTGCTCACGGCCGCCGGCCTGCGCGTCGTCGCCCCCGACCTGGTCGGCTTCGGCCGCTCCGACAAGCCCACCGACCCGGCCGCCTACAGTTACGCGGCGCACGTCGAGTGGATGCGGCAGACGCTGTTCGAGGGTCTCGGCCTGGCCGGCGTCACGCTGGTCGGCCAGGACTGGGGCGGGCTGGTCGGCCTGCGCCTGGTGGCGGAGCACCCCGACCGGTTCGCGCGGGTCGTCGTCGCCAACACCGGCCTGCCCACCGGCGACGCCCCGATGAGCGAGGCCTTCCTCGCCTGGCAGCGGTTCGCCGCCACCGCGCGGGCGTTCGACGTCGGCCGGGTCGTCGCCAACGGCACGGTCACCGACCTGCCGCCCGAGGTGGTCGCCGCCTACGACGCGCCGTTCCCCGACGAGGCGTCCAAGGCCGGCGCCCGCGTCTTCCCGAGCCTCGTGCCGACGGCGCCCGACGACCCCGCCGCGGCCGCCAACCGGGCCGCGTGGGAGGTCCTCACCCGCTGGGAGAAACCGCTGCTCACCGCCTTCTCCGACTCCGACCCGATCACCGGCGGCGGCGACCGCGTCTTCCAGCGGCTGGTGCCCGGCGCCCGGGGCGTGCCGCACACGACCCTGCGCGGCGGCGGGCACTTCCTCCAGGAGGACGTCGGCCCGGAGCTGGGCCGCGTCGTCGCCTCCTTCGTCGCCGCCACGTGACCCCCGACGAGGTGCTCGCGCAGCTGCGGCGGGAGCCCGACGTCGAGGCGCCGGACCTGGTCGCCGTCGACGCCACCGACCGGCTGCTGCTCGACACCGCCGGGGACCTGACCGGGCAGCGGGTGGTCGTCGTCGACGACGCGTACGGCGCGCTCACCCTCGGCGCGGTCGCGGCCGGAGCGCGCGACGTCCGGGTGGCCCAGGACCTGCTGGTCGGCGAGCGGGCCCTGGCCCTCAACGCCGAGCGCACCGGCCTGAGCGGCACGCACCGCCCGGGGAGCCTGGACGCCGCCCTGTTCGACGGCGCGACGCTCGTGCTGGCCCGCGCGCCCAAGGCCTTCGACGCGCTGCGGGAGCTGACCGAGCTGGCCGCGGCGGCGGCCGCCCCGGACGTCACCGTGCTGGTCGGCGGGCGGGTCAAGCACATGACGCTCGGCATGAACGACGTGCTGCGCACCGGGTTCGCCGAGGTCTCGGCCACCCTCGCCCGGCAGAAGTCGCGGGTGCTGGTCGCCCGCGGGCCGCGACCCGGCGTCGCGCCGTCCTTCCCCCGCTGCCGGCACGACGACGCCCTGGACCTCGACGTCTGCGCGCACGGCGCCGCGTTCGCCGGGGCCCGGGTCGACGAGGGCACCCGGCTGCTCGTCGCCGCGCTCGACGCCGCCGCCCCGGACGCGCGCACCGCCCTGGACCTCGGCTGCGGCACCGGCGTGCTGGCCGCCGTCCTCGCCCGCTCCCGGCCGGACCTGGAGGTGACCGCCACCGACCAGTCGGCCGCCGCGGTCGCCTCCGCGCGGGCCACGCTCGCCCGCGCCGGGCTGGAGCGGGTGCGGGTCCTGCGCGACGACGCCGCCGCGACCGTGCCCGACGCGAGCGTGGACCTCGTCGTCTGCAACCCGCCGTTCCACCTCGGCGCCGCCGTCGTCACCGCCGCCGCCGACCGCCTGTTCGCCGCCGCGGCGCGGGTGCTGCGGCCGGGCGGGGAGCTGTGGGCGGTCTACAACAACCGGCTGCCGCACCGGGCGGCGCTGCGGCGGCTGGTCGGCCCGACCCGGGCGGCCGCGCACGACCGCCGGTTCACCGTCACCGTCTCCACCCGGCGCTGACCGCCGGGCTCGTCAGAGCGCCAGGACCAGGAGCTCGCACACCGCCCGCACGTTCTCCGGCGTGAGCGGTCCGGGCTCGACGGCCGTCAGTGCGGCGGGCGGGTGCTGCGGGTGCGCACCGGCGGCAGCGACGACCACGGGAAGTCGATCCACCGGTCGGTGCGCTTCCACACGTAGTCGCAGCTGACCACCGAGCGCGGCTTCTCGTAGACGACCGCCGTCCGCACGTCGGAGACGTAGCCCGCGCAGAAGTCGCGGACCAGCTCCAGCGTCTTGCCCGTGTCCGCCACGTCGTCGGCGACCAGCACGTTCGCGCCGGTCAGGTCGACGGCGTCCAGCGTCGGCGGGAGCACCACCGGCAGGTCCAGCCGCTCGTCGACGCCGGTGTAGAACTCCACGTTCATCACGAACAGGTTCTTGACGTCGAGCGCGTAGCCCAGCGCCCCGCCGAGGAACAGCCCGCCGCGGGCGATCGACAGGACCAGGTCGGGCTCGAAGCCGTCGTCGGCGACCTGCTGCGCCAGCTCCCGCGCCGCGGTGCCGAACAGCTCGTAGGTCAGGACCTCGCGCTCGTCGCTCACGGCCCCCACCTCAGCAGAAGCCCGGCGTGCCCAGCCACGCGACCTCGGCCGGCGGGACGTCGTCGCGGAGCACGGTGCCCTCGATGAGCCCGTAGGGGCGGTCGTCGGCGTGGTAGACGACGGGGTGGTCCGAGCCGGGGGTGTTGTCCAGGCCGTACGCCGAGAGGTCCTGCAGGAAGTGGTGCCTGTTGGGCATCGACAGCCGCACCTCGGCGACGTCGGGGGAGGACTCGAGCACCGCCTCGCCCATCCGGTACAGCGTCTGCTGCAGCGCGAGGGAGTGCGTGGCGGCGAACGCCTCGAGCAGCACCGTCCGGACGCCGGCGTACAGGCCCGACCAGTCCCTGCCGTCGAGTGCGCCGTCGGCCGGGGTGTACCGCCAGCGCGCGGTGACCGCGGTGGCGAGGACGCGGTCACGGGTCTCGGCCAGCGTCGTGTACCGGTCGCGGGGGAAGCCCCAGAACTCCGAGCCGGTGGTCTTGAGGACGACGAGGTCGGACAGGCCGGCCAGCACGTGCACGTCGTCGCCGTCCACGGTGACCACCGCCGTCCGGACCTCGCCGCCGGGCCGGCGGAAGGCGTGGTCGTGCGGCTGCCCGCCGACGGCGATCCGCTCCCAGCCGTAGGACTCCACGGCCACGCGGGCGCCGGTGATCCAGTCGTAGGACCCGGCCAGGTGGCGGGCCAGCCGCAGCCCGAACGCCTCCGGGGAGCCGACGCCGTCGCGGGCGAAGGCAAAGACGGTGTTCTTCTGCGTGTCGGTGGTCAGCACGTGCGCGTTGTCGCCCCGCGTGTGCGCGGCGGTGAAGTCCCCGCGCAGGCTGGTGCTCACGTTGAGGTCGACGAGCTCGTGCCGGGGGGAGCTGCGGTCGACCGCGACGACGCGGACCTCCGCCTTCCCGTACTGGTTGGGTCCGAGCACGATCGCCATGCGCGCAGCCTGCCGCACACCCGTTGCGCCGGTGTTGCACTGCGCCGGTGTTGCACTGCGCCGGTGTTGCACTGCGCCGGTGTTGCACGTGGAACCGGCGCGCCTCAGCTGCCCCGGTAGGTGGAGTAGGCGAACGGCGAGAGCAGCAGCGGCACGTGGTGGTGCTCGGCGGGCGCGGTGACGGCGAAGGTCAGCGTCACCTCCGGCCAGAAGGCGTCCACCCCGCGCCCGGCGAACCAGGGGCCGGTGGCGAACACCAGCCGGTGCGGGCCGGCGACGGTGGCGTCCTCGGTGAGCCGGCAGCGGCCGTCGGCGTCCGTGGTGCCCTCGGCGAGCAGGTCGTCGCCCGCGAACAGCCGGACGGCGACGCCGGCGGCCGGCCGCCCGGCGACGGCGTCGAGCACGTGGGTGGAGACGCTCACGACACGAGCTCCCGCACCCGCAGCTCGGTGATCTGGGCGAGCTGCTCGACCACCTCGGCGCGCTCGGCGTCGGCGTCGTTGCCGAGCCGGCGGCGCAGTTCGCCGAGCATCTCCTCCGGCGAGCGCCCGGCCGCGCGGATCAGGTAGACGTGCCCGAACCGCTCCTCGTAGGCCCGGTTGCCCTCGACGATCGCGGCGCGGGTGTCGTCGTCGGCCCCGCCCATCGAGCCCTGCTCGCGGCGGGAGGCCGCCGCCTCGGCCGAGGAGCCCTCCACCCGGTCGCCGATGCGCGGGTGCGCGGCCAGCGCCAGCTGCACCTCGTCCCACGGCAGCGACCGGGCCACCTCCCCGGCCCGGCGGACGAGGGTGTCGGCGTCGGGGAACGGGCGGCCGGTGACCAGCTCGGCGGCGAAGCGCGGCGCGGCGTTGCAGCAGCGCAGCTGCTCGACGGCGGCGTCGGCGGGCTCGCTGTTGAACTCGTCGAGGCGGGACACGGTGACAGGATGGCAGCCCATCCCGGCCGGCAGAGGGGACCAGCGGTGAGCCTCGACACCAGCGGAGTGCGCGTGGAGGGCCCCGACGTCGAGCGGTCCGGGGAGGTGCTGACACCCGAGGCGCTGGAGTTCGTCGCGGACCTGCAGCGCCGGTTCGGCCCGCAGCGCGACGCGCTGCTCGCCGCCCGCGCCACCCGCCGCGCCGAGATCGCCGCCGCCCGCTGGCTGGACTTCCGTCCGGAGACGGCGGAGATCCGCGACGGCGACTGGCGGGTGCCCCCGCCGCCGCCCGGCCTGGTCGACCGCCGCGTGGAGATCACCGGCCCGACCGAGCCGAAGATGGCGGTCAACGCGCTCAACTGCGGCGCGAACGTGTGGCTGGCCGACCTCGAGGACGCCAACACCCCGCACTGGCGCAACGTCGTCGGCGGCCAGCTGGTGCTCCGCGATGCCGTCCGCCGGCAGCTGGCGTTCACCACGCCCGAGGGCCGGGAGTACCGGCTGCGCGAGGACGGCGACCTGCCGACGATCGTGCCCCGCCCGCGCGGCTGGCACCTGCCCGAGCGGCACCTGCTCGTCGACGGGCAGCCCGCCGTCGGCGCGCTGGTCGACGCCGGGCTGTACCTGTTCCACAACGCCGCCGAGCAGCTGTCCCGCGGCAGCGGGCCGTACTTCTACCTCCCGAAGATGGAGGGCCGGCTCGAGGCCGGGCTGTGGAGGCTCGTGTTCGACCACGCCGAGCAGGTGCTCGGGATCCCCGAGGGCTCGATCCGCGCCACGATGCTGATCGAGACCATCCCGGCGGCCTTCGAGATGGAGGAGATGCTGCACGCGCTGGGCAGCCACGCCACCGGCCTCAACGCCGGGCGCTGGGACTACCTGTTCAGCGTCATCAAGGTCTTCCGGGAGGCCGGTCCGGACTTCGTGCTGCCCGACCGGGGCGCCGTCACCATGACCGCGCCGATGATGCGCGCCTACACCGACCAGCTCGTCGCCGTCTGCCACCGCCGCGGCGCCGTGGCCATCGGCGGCATGGCCGCGGCCATCCCCTCGCGGCGCGACGCCGAGGCCAACGAGCGGGCGCTGGCGAAGGTCCGCGAGGACAAGACCCGCGAGGCCGGCGACGGCTTCGACGGGTCCTGGGTGGCCCACCCCGACCTGGTGCCGGTCTGCCGCGAGGCCTTCGACGCCGTCCTGGGCGACCGCCCGAACCAGCTCGACCGGCAGCGCCCCGAGGTGTCGGTGACCGCGGCGCAGCTGCTCGACGTCGCCGGCGTCCCCGGCGGGCGCACGATGGCCGGGCTGCGGGCCGACGTCGAGGTGGCGATCCGCTACCTGGCCGCGTGGCTGGGCGGCAACGGCGCCGTCGGCATCCACGGGCTCATGGAGGACGCCGCCACCGCCGAGATCAGCCGCTCCCAGGTGTGGCAGTGGGTGCACGCCGGGGTGGAGCTCGACACCGGCGAGACGGTGACCGGGGAGCTGGTGCGCCGCGTCGTCGCCGAGGAGGTCGAGGGGATCGGCGAGCTGCCGCGCCTCGACGACGCGCGGCGGCTGTTCGAGCAGGTCGCGCTGGCCGACGAGTTCCCCGACTTCCTCACCCTCCCCGCCTACGAGCTCATCGATTGAAGACCCCCGTGCCCCCCGACACTCGCGAGCTCGCGACGGGCCCCTGCACGGGGGCCGAACCGATCCGAGCTGCGCCGTGACCCTGGGCGAGGACGTCTACGCCGAGCTGGACCGCCGCCTGGCACCCGTCGACGCCGCCCGCACGGCCGCGTACCCCGGCGAGCGGCCGGGGCGGCAGCCGGTGCACACCTGCTACGTGCCCGCCGACGCCGTCGTCCCGGGCCTGGCCGCCGCCTGGGGCGCCGCGGCGCTGGCCGCGCTCGACGAGCACGGCCTGCCCGACCTCGGTTACGACGCCGCGCTGCTCGAGCAGGTGCTGCCCCGGGTGCGCGCCAAGCTCGCCGCCGAGCCGGTCGAGGACCTGCGGGTCGACGCCGAGGACGGTTACCGCGGCCGGCCCGACGCCGAGGACGGCGACGTCCTGCGCGCGGCCGAGGCCGTGGCCGGCGACCTCGACGCCGGGACGGCGCCGCCGTCGGTGGGCATCCGGGCCAAGTCGCTGGAGGGACCCACCCGCCGCCGCGGCGTCCGCTCCCTCGACCTGTTCCTCTCCGCCGTCAGCGCTCCGCGGGCCACCGTCACCCTCCCGAAGGTGACCGACGTCGAGCAGGTGCGGGCCTTCCTGCCCGTCCTCGACGCGCTGGAGGCCGCGCACGGCGTCGCCCTGGACCTCGAGCTGCAGGTGGAGACCCCGCAGGCGGTGCTCGGCGCCGACGGCGCGGTGACCCTCGCGCGGATGGTGCACGCCGCCGGCCCGCGGCTGACCGGCCTGCACCACGGCACCTACGACTACAGCGCGGCGCTGGGCATCGCGGCGGCGCACCAGTCCTCCGACCACCCGGCGCTCGACCTCGCCAAGCAGCTCATGCAGGTCGCCGTCGCCGGGACCGGCGCCCGGGCGGTCGACGGCTCCACCAACGTCCTCCCCGTCGGCTCCCGCGAGCAGGTCCACGCCGGCTGGCGGGTGCACGCCGGGCTGGTCCGCCGGGCGCTGGAGCGCGGCCTCCACCAGGGCTGGGACCTGCACCCCGCGCAACTGGTCACCCGGTACGCGGCCACCTACGCCTTCTTCCGCGGCGCCCTGCCGGCCGCGGCCGCGCGGCTGACGGCCTACGTCGAGCGGGTCGACGGCGGGGTCCTCGACGAGCCGGCCACCGCCCGCGCGCTGGCCGGCGTGGTGCTGCGCGGCCTGGACTGCGGCGCCGTCGACCCGGCCGAGGCCGCCGCCGCGACGGGGCTGGACCGCGCCGCCCTCGACACCCTGGCCGGGCGGGGCGCGGCGGGTCCCGGGAGCAGCGCCTAGGCTGCCCTCCGTGGTGGCGCGGTGACCGAGGACGCGCTCGCCTCGCTCTTCTCCGGTGGTGGCGAGGTGGGCCGGGAGATGGCCGCTCGCGACTGGTCCGGCACGCCGTTCGGACCGCCCGAGCGGTGGCCGTCGTCGCTGCGCAACCTCGTGCGGATCGTCCTCACGTCGCGGTTCTCCATGTGGGCCGCCTGGGGTCCCGAGCTCTCGTTCCTCTACAACGACGCCTACCAGCGGGACACCCTGCAGGGGAAGCACCCGTGGGCGCTGGGCCGCCCGGCGTCCGAGGTGTGGGCGGAGATCTGGGACGACATCGGCCCCCGGATCGGGTCGGTCCTCGAGACCGGGATCGCCACCTGGGACGAGGACCTGCTGCTGTTCCTCGAGCGCAGCGGCTACCGCGAGGAGACCTACCACACCTTCTCCTACAGCCCGGTCGCCGACGACGACGGCCGCACGGCCGGGATGCTCTGCGTCGTCACCGAGAACACCGACCGGGTGCTGGCCGAGCGGCGGATGGCCAGCCTGCGCGACCTCGCGACGGCGGTGGCCGTCACGCGCACCGAGGCCGACGTGCTGGCCGCCGTCGGGGAGCAGCTCGCCCGCAACGACGCCGACCTGCCCTTCTCCGCCACCTACCTGGTCGACGAGGACGGCACCGCCCGCCTGGGCACCGCCACCGGGCTGACGCCGGGCTCGGCCGCGGCGCCGGGGACGCTCGCCGACGACGCGGTGTGGCCGCTGTCCCGGCTGCGCGCGGGCGAGCAGGTCGTCGTCGACGGCCTGGACCGCCTCCCCGGCCTGCCGACCGGCGCCTGGGACCGCCCGCCGGTGCAGGCGCTGGCCGTGCCGATCTCCTCCCCGCTGCCCGACGCCGCCGGCGTCGCCGGCTTCCTGGTCGTCGGCCTCAACCCGCACCGCGTCCTCGACGGGGCCTACACCGGCTTCCTCGAGCTGGTCGCCGGCCAGATCGCCTCGGGCCTGGCCAACGCGGGCAGCCACGCGGCCGAGCGGCGGCGCGCGGAGGCCCTCGCCGAGCTGGACCGCGCCAAGACCGACTTCTTCAGCAACGTCAGCCACGAGTTCCGCACGCCGCTGACGCTGATCATGGGCCCGGTCGCCGAGCTGCGGTCCTCCCCGGTGCTCACGGCCGACCCGCGGGTCGCCGAGGAGCTCGAGGTCGTGGAGCGCAACGCGCTGCGGCTGCAGAAGCTGGTCAACACCCTGCTCGACTTCTCCCGCATCCAGGCCGGCCGCATCGACGCCCGGTTCGAGCCGGTCGACCTCGCCGCGACCACCGCGGAGCTGGCCAGCGTCTTCCGCTCCGCCGTCGACCGGGCCGGCCTGCGGCTCACCGTCGACACCCCGCCGCTGTCCCAGCCGGTGCACGTGGACCGGGACATGTGGGAGAAGGTCGTCCTCAACCTGCTCTCCAACGCGCTGAAGTTCACCTTCGCGGGCGGCATCACCGTGCGGCTGCGGGAGGACGACGGCACCGCCGTCCTCACCGTCGCCGACACCGGCACCGGCATCCCCGCCGCGGAGCTGCCGCGGCTGTTCGAGCGGTTCTCCCGCGTCTCCGGGGCGCGCAGCCGGTCCGGGGAGGGCAGCGGCATCGGGCTGGCGATGGTCCGCGAGCTGGTCGGCCTGCACGGCGGGTCGATCGAGGTGGAGAGCGCGCCCGACGTCGGCACCGTCTTCACCGTCCGCGTGCCGCTGGGCACCGCGCACCTGCCCGCCGACCGCCTCGCCCCCGCGGCGGCCGAGGCGCCGGCGATCTCGCCCGGCGCCACCCCGTTCGTCGCCGAGGCGCTGCGCTGGCTGCCGGGGGAGTCCGACGACGCCCCCGCGGCGGCACCCGGCGCGCAGGGCGGCCGCGCCGGGCGGGTCCTGGTCGCCGACGACAACGCCGACATGCGCGACTACGTCGTGCGGCTGCTCGCGCCGCTGCACGAGGTCCGCGCGGTCGGCGACGGGCAGGCGGCGCTGGAGGCGGCCCTGGCCGACCCGCCGGACCTCGTCGTCAGCGACGTGATGATGCCGCGGCTGGACGGCATGCAGCTGCTGGCCGCGCTGCGCGCCGACGCCCGCACCTCCCGCGTGCCGGTGGTCCTGCTCTCCGCCCGCGCCGGCCAGGAGGCCGCCGTCGAGGGCCTGGCCGCCGGCGCCGACGACTACCTGGTCAAGCCGTTCTCCGCGCAGGAGCTGCTCGCCCGCGTCGACGCCCACCTGCAGCTCGGCCGCGCCCGCCGGGAGGCGGAGGAGCGGTTCACCACGATGGCCGACCTCGCGCCGGCGCTGATCTGGGTCGCCGGCGACGACGGCCGGCGGCAGTTCCTCAACGCCGGGTGGACGGCGTTCACCGGCCGCGCGGTCGAGGAGGAGCTCGGCGAGGGCTGGCGGTCCGGGCTGCACCCGCAGGACGCGCAGCGGTACGCCGGCACCGTGGCCGCCGCGGTCGCCGCCGGGGAGGGCTGGGAGGTCGAGTTCCGGCTCCGCCGCGCCGACGGCGCCTACCACTGGCTGCTCGAGCGCGCCGTGCCGATCGGCGGCACCGCCGGCGGCTGGGTCGGCAGCTGCACCGACATCAACGCCCGGTACCGGGAGACCGAGCGGCAGACCCTGCTCGCCGAGGTCGGCACGGCGCTGGACCGCGAGACCGAGGCCGAGCGGCAGCTGGCGGGCCTCGCGCGGCTGCTGGTCGACCGGCGCCTGGCCGACGTCTGCACCGTCCGCGTGGTCGGCGAGGACGGGCGGTTGCGCTACGCCGGGCGCGCCGGCGTCGACGGCGACGTCCGCGTGGAGCTCGCCGGGCTGGAGCCGCACGGCGGCCTGGGCCGCGAGGTGCTCGAGACCGGGGAGCCGGTGCTGCGGCCGCGCCTGTCCGGGGTGGGGGACGGCGGCGTCCGGCTGGACCTCCGCTCGGCGCTGGTCGTGCCGCTCACCGTCCGCGGCCGGGTGCGCGCGGTGCTGGCGATGGGCCGCCGCGACGACGCCCCGCCGTTCCACGACGACGACCGCGCGCTGGCCGAGGAGATCGCCACCCGGTCCGCGCTGGCCCTGGACAACGCGCTGCTGCTGGCCGACGAGCGGGCCACCGCCCGCCGGCTGGGGCTGCTGCAGCGCGTCACCGCCGAGCTGTCGGCCGCCACCACGCCGGTGGAGGTCGCCGAGGCGGCGGCCCGGCACGTCGAGGTCCTGACCGGCCGGGGCAGCTCCGTGGGCGTCTACGAGGTCGACGACGCCCGCCGGGCGCTGCGCCTGCTGTGGAGCAACGCCGCGGACCAGGACGCGCAGCAGTGGTCGGAGGTCCCGCTCAGCGCGTCGCTGGCGGTCACCCGGGCGGCCGCGGAGCGGCGGGCGGTGTGGATCGAGGACACCGCCGCCTCGCCGGACACCGCGCCCCCGCCCGGCGGTCCCGGCGCGGTGGTCGCGCTGCCGCTGCTGGTCGCCGGCCGCGTCGTCGGCGTCGTCGGCGTGGGCGCGCCGGCCGCCCAGCGGTTCCCGGCCGTCGAGCGCGGCATGCTCCTGGCCGTCGCCGAGCAGTGCGCCTCGGCGCTGGAGCGGGCCCGGCTCTACCGCGCCCAGCAGGACATCTCCTCCACGATCCAGCTCAGCCTGCTGCCCGCCGCGGTGCCCCGGCTGGAGCGGCTGGCGCTGGCCGCGGAGTACCTGCCCGGCGCCGCAGGCACCTCGGCCGGCGGCGACTGGTACGACGTCGTCGAGCTGGGCCGGGGCCGGGTGGCGATCGCCGTCGGCGACGTCGTGGGGCAGGGCCCGGCGGCGGCCGCCGTCATGGGGCAGCTGCGCAGCGCGCTGTCCACGGCGCTGCTGCAGGGCAGCTCCCCGGCCGAGGCGCTGGAGCTGCTGGACCGGTTCGCCGCGCGGCTGCCCGGCGCCCTGGCCTCGACGGCGGCCTGCCTGGTGCTCGACTGGGCCGCCGGCACCGTGCGGTGGGCCCGCGCCGGCCACCCGCCGCCGCTGCTGGTGGCCGACGGCGCGGCGACCTTCCTCGAGGAGGGCGCGGGCGCGGTCCTCGGCGCCCCGGGCCGGCGGCCCTACACCGAGGGCAGCGCCCCGGTCACCCCCGGGACGACGCTGCTGCTCTACACCGACGGCCTGGTGGAGCGCCGCCGGGAGCCGTTGGACACCGGCCTGCGCCGGGTCGCCGACGCCGCGGCCCGGCTGTCCGACGTCGAGCCCTGCCGGCTGACCCGCGCGCTGCTGGCGGAGGTGCTCGACGCCGACGCCCTCCCCGACGACGTCGCGGTCATCGCGGCCCGGCTGGTCCCCCCGCCGCTGCACGAGGTGCTGCCGGCCGACCCGTCCCGGCTGCGCGGGGTGCGGCGCACCGTCACCGCCTGGGCCCGGGCAGCCGGGATGGGCGGGGACTCCCTCGACGACCTGCAGCTGGCTCTCGGCGAGGCGCTGGCCAACGCCGTCGAGCACGCCTACGCCACCACCGCCGGCGAGGGCCGCTGCGAGTACCGGCTCGAGCGGACCGCCGACGGCAGCGTCGACGTCTGCGTGCGGGACGAGGGCGTGTGGCGCCCGGCGCCGGCCGACCGGGGGTACCGCGGCCGGGGGCTGGAGCTGATCTCGGCGCTGGCCGACGACGTCGAGGTGGGCCGCTCGGTCGACGCGAGCGGCACGGAGGGCGCGGGCACCACGGTGCGCTTCCGCTTCGTCCCGGCCGGCCCCGGGCGGGACGAGCCGGTGACCCGGCGCGCCGCCGCCCGCACCGACGCGGGCCCGGCCCGCCTGACCGTGGACCGGGGGCCCGGCGGCGTGCGGCTGGAGTTCGCCGGCGACGTCGACCTGGCCGCCACCCCGGCCCTGCGCGCCGAGGCGCTGCGGGCGCTCGGCGACGTCGCGGGCGGGACACGGGTGGTGCTGGACCTGCGGCAGGTGCCCTACCTGGCCAGCGCCGGCGTCGGGCTGGTGCTCGAGCTGCTCCGGCTGGCCGAGCAGCGCCGCGCGGTCCCCGAGGTGCGCACCGCGGAGGGCTCCGCGCCGGCCCGCGTGCTCGTCCTCGCCGGGGTGCCCGCCGTCCCGGTGGCCGCGCCGTAGTGGCGCCGGCCCACCCGTACGGGGGCGTACCGGGCACCCCGCGAGCGGACCCCCCGCACCGTGTCCCACAATCAGGGGAGATGGGCCGGAGCAGTTCCGGACCGGAGGCGGTCGAGGGGCCAGTGGAACCTGGGACGGGAGTCTCCGCCACGCAGGCGGAGCTGGACGACGCGCCGTCGCCCGCGCCCGTGGTCCGCCACTCGCACACCGCCGCCCTCGTCCGCTCCGACGACGAGACCACCGCCGTCGCCGCGTCCTTCCTCGAGGAGGGGCTGCGCCACGGTGACCTCCCCGTCGTCGCCGCGTCCCCCCGGACGGCCGCGCTGGTCCGCGACGCGCTCGGGGAGCGCGCCGGCGCGGTGGAGGAGGACGCGCGGATCTGCCTGCTCGGTGTCCGCACACCCGACGCGATGGTGGTGACCCGCCGGCTGCTGGACCGGGCGCGCGCCACCGGCTCGGGCCGGCTGCGCGTCCTCGGTGAGGTGCAGTTCGGTACCACGGCCCGCAGCCGGCGCGAGGGCGAGCGCTACGAGTCGGCCGCCAACGCCCTGCTCGCCACGGCACCGCTGACGGCGCTGTGCCTCTACGACCGGCGGTGGCTGCCCGACGAGGTCGTGGCCGGTGCCCGCCGCACCCATCCGGAGCTGGTCATGGGCGGGGTCCGGGTGAGCAGCTCGGAGTTCCGGCAGCCGGCGGAGTTCCTGCGCGAGCTCGCGCTCCGCCGCGACCCGGTCGAGGCCGGGGAGCCCGTGTACGCCGTCGACGGGGCGCCGGCACTGGCCGGCCTGCGCGGAGAGCTGCGGCGGGTGTTCGGCGAGGTCGTCCCCGACGAGGACCAGCGCGCCGACCTGCACCTGGGCGTGAGCGAGGTGGCGGCCAACGCCTTCCGGCACGGCCGGCGGCCGATCTCGGCCCGCGTGTGGGCCGACCGCGACACGCTGGTGGTCACGATCACCGACTCCGGCACCGGCTTCGCCGACCCGCTCGCGGGCTTCGTGCCGGCGCACGGCGACGACCTCGCCGCCGGCGGCATGGGCCTGTGGCTGGCCCGCAAGCTGTGGGACTCGGTGGACCTGGTGCCCGGCCCCGCGGGGCTCACCGTCCGGCTGGCCGCCGGCCTGGCCGACCCCGTGTCGCGGCGGGGCGCGGCTTGACGCTGCCGTTCTCTCACTGCTGAGGTACCTGCGTGGAGGACGCGGTCGACCTCATCCTCGAGCAGTGGGCCCGGGAGCGTCCCGACCTCGACTGCTCGCCGATGGGGGTCATCGGCCGGATCACCCAGCTGCAGCGGGAGGTCCACCTCGCCCAGCGCGCGACCTTCGCCCGGCACGGCCTCGACGCGCCGTCCTTCGACGTCCTCGCCGCGCTCCGGCGGGCCGGGGAGCCCTACCAGCTGACGCCGACGGCGCTGATGCGCACCGCGCTGGTCACCTCCGGGGCGATCACCCAGCGGCTGGACCGGCTGGAGGAGAAGGGGCTGATCACCCGCACCCGCAGCGAGGCCGACGGGCGGGCCGTCGTCGTCACGCTCACCGACGCCGGGCGGGCGGCGCTGGACGCGGCCCTGCCCGACCACCTGGAGACCGAGCGCGGCCTGCTGGCCGGGCTGTCCGAGGACGAGCTCGCGCAGCTGGCCTGCCTGCTGCGCCGGTTCCTCGTCACGCTGGGCCGGGTGCCGCAGCGGCCCTAGCCCGCGGGCGGCACGTCCGCGGGGCGCAGGTCGGGGCGGACCCGGACGTAGCGCAGCGGGTGCCGGAACACCCCGGCGGTGAGCGCGGCGTCCGCGCTGACCTCGACGACGGCCGTCGGCTGCACGCGGGTGAGTGCCACCGACAGCCGCCCGCCGCCGAAGCGGCCGGTGCCGATCCGCTCGGGCCAGGGGTGGTCGTCGCCGGCGGGGGTGAGGACGGCGGCCAGCTCCGCCGACTGCGCGGGGGAGAGGGGACCGGTGCGGCCGACGACGACCAGCTCCCCGTCCCGCCAGCGGCCGGCGACCAGCTGGCTCGGGCGGTCGACCGGCCCGATGACGCCGCCGGCGAGCACCTCCGTCGTCTCCCAGGACTTGACCTTCAGCCACTCGCGGCGCCCGCCCGCGTACCGGGTGGCCGCACCCTTGGCGACCAGGCCCTCGACGCCGAGCGGGCGCAGGTCCGCGGCCCAGCCGCGGGCCTCCTCCGGGTCGGCGGTGACCGGCGAGAGCTGCAACGGCGGCGCCCACCGCCGCGCGAGCTCCTCGAGGGCGGCGCGGCGGCTGCGGAACGGCCGGCGGCGCTGGTCGGAGCTGCCGGCGGCGAGCAGGTCGAAGGCGACGTAGGAGGCGGGGTGCGCGGCGGCCAGGGCGGCCATCCGGGAGGGGGCGGTCACCATCCGGCGCTGCAGCAGCCCGAAGTCCAGCCGCTCGCCGTTCCAGACGACGGCCTCGCCGTCGAGGACCGTCCCGGCCGGGACCTGGGCGAGCGCGGCCGCGGCGAGGTCGGGGAAGCGGTCGGTGAGGTCACGGCCCTGCTTGGACCACAGCCGGGTGCCGGCGCGGCCGCGGACGACCACCAGCCGGTAGCCGTCCCACTTGGGCTCGTAGCGGCAGCCGCCGGGCAGCGCGGACGCGACCGGGAGGTCCCGCACCGGCCTGGCCAGCTCCACGGCGACCGGCCCGGCGAGGTCCGGCGGCAGGTCCGGCAGCCCGGGAGCGGAGAGCGGCACCGGGACAGCGTCGGGGGTGCGCGCCCCCGGCGCAGGCCCCTGAGCTGCGAACTCACCCGTTCAGGGTGGGTCGCCACCCTGCGCGACGGCTCCGGGCGGCGGCACGGCCGGGGTCCCGCCGTCCAGGCACGATCGGGTAACGCCCTACCGGGTGGCCTCCAGCCGGGCGGCCAGCGTGCCGGCGAAGTCCTCGGCGACGGCGAGCTCGGCCCGCAGCGCCTCCACCCGCGCGAGGGCGGCCTCGTGGAACACCCGCAGCCGGCCGGTGAGCACCGTGTCCCCGGGCCGGGCGGCGAGGTCGTCGAGCAGGGTGAGCAGCTCGCGCACCTCGTCGAGGGTGAGACCCAGCGGCTTCATCCGCTTGACCACCTCCAGCCGGGCCACGGCGTCCTCGCCGTAGAGCCGGAAGCCGCCCTCGGTGCGGCCGGAGGGCAGCACCAGGCCGCTCTCCTCGTAGAAGCGGATGGTGCGCAGGCTCAGCCCGGTCCGCTCGGCCACCTGACCGATCTGCAGCAGCCGTCCCATCAGTGCGCCCCGGCCAGCTGCCCCGAGTGCCGCTCGTAGCGGGCCGCCGAGTGGGGGTCCAGCCCGGTGATCTCCACGGTCTTGCCGTGCCCGGCGTACCGCTGGGTGAGCGCGTCGAGGGTGGCCACGGTGGAGGCGTCCCAGACCGAGGCGGCGGAGAGGTCGACGACGACGCGGTCCGGGTCGCCGGCGACGTCGAACTGGTCGAGCAGGTCGTTGCTGGAGGCGAAGAACAGCGCGCCGGAGACGCGGTACACCCGGGTGCCGTCGGGCGCGGTATCCGGGGTGACCCGCACCAGGTGGGCCACCCGGCGGGCGAACAGCACGCACGCCACGAGCACCCCGACGCCCACGCCGATCGCCAGGTTGGACGTGGCGAGGACGACGGCCACGGTCGCGAGCATGACCGCCGTCTCGCTGCGCGGCATCCGCGGCAGCGTGCGGAGGCTGTGCCAGTCGAAGGTGGCCGCGGAGACGAAGACCATGACGGCGACCAGCGCGGCCATGGGGATCACCGCGACGACGTCACCGAGGACGACGACCAGCACGAGCAGCAGAGCCCCGGCCAGGAAGGTCGACAGCCGGGTGCGGGCGCCGGAGCGCACGTTGATCATCGTCTGGCCGATCATCGCGCAGCCGCCCATCCCGCCGAACAGGCCGGTGACGACGTTGGCCACGCCCTGGCCCCACGACTCGCGGGTCTTGTCCGAGCGGGTGTCGGTGAGGTCGTCGACCAGGCGCGCCGTCATGAGCGACTCCATGAGCCCGACGAAGGCGACGCCCAGCGCGTAGGGCGCGACGATCCGCAGCGTCTCCCAGGTCAGCGGCACGTCGGGCAGCGCGAACCCGGGCAGGCTGTCGGGCAGGGCGCCCTCGTCCCCGACGTCGGGCAGGTCCCAGCCGGCCAGCACGGTGACCGCGGTGAGCAGCACGATCGCCACCAGCGGCGCCGGGACGGCCGTGGTCAGCCGCGGCAGCAGCACGATGACCGCCAGGCCGGCGGCGACCAGCGGGTACACCAGCCACGGCACGCCGACCAGGTGCGGCACCTGGGCGGCGAAGATGAGGATCGCCAGCGCGTTGACGAAGCCGACCATCACGCTGCGCGGCACGAAGCGCATGAGCCGGGCCACGCCCGCCACCGCCAGCAGCACCTGGAACACCCCGCCCAGGACGACGGCGGCGAGCAGGTACGGCAGGCCGTGGTCGTGCACGAGCGGGGCGACGACGAGGGCGACCGCCCCGGTGGCCGCGCTGATCATCGCGGGCCGGCCGCCGGTGAACGCGATGACGACGGCCATGGTGAACGAGGCGAACAGGCCCACCTGCGGGTCGACGCCGGCGAGGAGCGAGAAGCTGATCGCCTCGGGGATGAGCGCCAGGGCGACGACGAGACCGGCCAGCACCTCGGTGCGGGCGACGCGGGCCGAGGTCAGCCAGGCGGGACGGGACGGGCGCAGGGCAGGGGAGGACATCGGGTCCGTTCGGGCAGGCGGGCGCTGGGGCGGGCACGCGCGCGCGTCGTCGGGCCGGTGCACTCTGCAACGATCCTGCCAGCACCCTCCCCTCACGTGAGGGTCGAGTCGGTGCGGTGCTCGTCACCCACGAGGGCGGAAGCGGTTGACCGCCACAACGGTTGAGTCTTCAACGAGTCGGTCCCGTCGTCGTCCCGGAGGTCCCGGTGTCCCGTCCCGTCCTGCAGGTCATCGCCGCCAGCACCCGTCCCGGCCGCCGGGGCATCGCCGTCGCCCGCTGGGTGCAGCGCCTCGCGCAGGAGCACGGCGGCTTCGACGTCGAGCTGGTCGACCTCGCCGAGGTGGGCCTGCCGGTGTTCGACGAGCCCGACCACCCGCGGCTGCAGCGGTACACCCACCAGCACACGAAGGACTGGAGCGCGACGGTGTCCCGCGCCGACGCGTTCGTCTTCGTGACCCCGGAGTACAACCACTCCTTCCCGGCGTCGCTCAAGAACGCCCTGGACTACCTGTCGGTCGAGTGGGCCGACAAGGCGGCCGCGCTGGTCACCTACGGCGGCGTCTCGGCGGGCCTGCGGGCGTCGTCGGCGGTCAAGCCGGTGCTCGGCGCGCTGCGGCTGCACACCGTCCCCGAGGCGATCTCCGTGCCGTTCTTCGCGCAGTTCCTCGACGACCAGGACGAGTTCGTGCCCAACGCCGAGCTCGAGGCCGGCGGCAAGGCGATGCTCGACGAGCTCGCCCGCGTCACCCCCGCCCTGCGCTCCCTCCGCGCCGCCTGACGGAGGACCCCGCCGCCCCCCACCGCTCGCACGCCCGCGGCGGGCCCCGGCAGCGGGGCCGGGGTCAGCTGCGGCGGAGCAGGAGCAGGGCCCAGGCGGCGAGCGAGGGGCCGTCGGTGAACCGGCCGTCGCGGACCATCGCCCGCAGCTCGGCCTCCGGCGTGAACGCCGCCACCATGTCGGCCTCGGTCACCTCGCGGGCGGTCGGGCCGGGCGTGAGGTCGGTGGCGAGCCAGACGTCGAACTCCTGGGTGGACAGCCCCGGCGCGAGGTCCGCGTGGCCCAGGTGCTCGAGCCGGCCGGCCCGCAGCCCGGTCTCCTCGGCCAGCTCGGCGCGGGCCAGCTCCTCGGCCGTCCCGCTGCTGCCGGCCGTCCAGGTGCCCTGGGGGAACTCCCAGGCCCGGCGGCCCACCGGGTGGCGGAACTGCTCGACCAGCCAGAAGCCGTCCCGCTCGGCCGCGATGACGACGGCGAAGTCCGGTTTCTCGACGACGGAGTAGACGCCGGTGGAGCCGTCCACCCGCTCCACGGTGTCCTCGCGCACCCGGATCCACGGGTTGCGGTAGACCTCCCGGCTGCCCGTCGTCCGCATGCGCGGCAGCCTCCCAGAGGCGGAGCATGGAGGCGGAGGTGGTGGGGTGACCCAGCGGAAGCCGCCCGGGGTGTCGTTCGAGACCTGGGTCGAGCGGCAGATCGGCCAGGCCCAGGACCGCGGCGACTTCACCGGGCTGCGCGGCGCCGGCAGGCCGCTGCCGGCCTTCGACCCGAACGAGACCGCCTACGACTGGGCGGTGGCCAAGGCCCGCCGCGAGGGCGTGGCGCCGGCGGACATGCTGCCGCCGGGCCTGGCGCTGCGCCGGGAGCGCGACGAACTGCCCGCGCGGGTGGCCGCGCTGCCGTCGGAGGACGCCGTGCGCGCCGTCGCCGAGGACTACAACGCCCGGGTCGAGGCCTTCTGGCGGCGGCCGGCGGAGAGCCGCTGGTCGCCGGTGCCGGGCCTGGCGGACGTCGACGCGCTGGTCGAGGGCTGGCGCCGCGACCGCCCGCCGCCGGCGCCCGAGCCGCCGGCCGCCCAGGTGCCGCCCACGCCGCAGCGCCGCCGCTGGTGGCAGCGGCGGCGCTGAGTCCCTCGCGAGATCAGGGCACGCGGTCGAGGAAGCCGAGCACGGTGCGGATGCGGCCGTCCCCGTCGGTCACGGCGACGTCGAACCCGGTGACCGGCGGCTCGGCGCCCTCCGGACCGAGGTGCCACGTGAAACGCACCTGGCCGTGGTGGGCGTCGGCGGGGCCGGCGAGCCGGAAGACGAAGCCCGGGAACTGTGCCTGGACGGCGGCGATGGTCGCGTCCAGTCCGTCGCGGCCGGCGACGTCGGCCAGCGGGTCGGTGTAGGTGACGTCCTCGGTAAACAGCGCCTCGACCAGCGCCCGCCGCGCGGCGGGGTCGGTCGCGTTCCAGGCGGCGAGGTAGCGGTCGGCGAGGTCGGGCGTGGCGGTCACGGTGGTCTCCTTCTCGTGGGGTCAGCGGGTGCGGAGGGCGGTGAGCTGCAGGGCGGCGAACCCGGCGACGACGGCGGCCTGGAGGAGCACCCAGACCGTCCCCGCGGCGGTGAGGTCGAAGCGGCCGGCGACGACGGCGACGACACTGCCGGCGGCCCACAGCGCGTTGGCGCCGACGACGACCTCCGCGGCGCCCCGCGGGACGCGCGGGCGGGCGGCGACGAGCGCGACCCCGGCGGCGAAGACGGCGAGGAAGGCGCCCAGCCCGCGCAGCGCCCCGGCGGGGACGCCGAGCAGGTCGGACAGCAGCGGCGCGGCGGCCAGGTAGGCCAGGCCGTTGGCGCCGGTGACGACGGCGTCCAGGCGCAGCGCCACGCGGAGCAGGTCGAGGGGACGGCGGGTGGGAACGGTCGTTGTCATGGCGGTGTTCGTCATGGCGACGACCGTGGCGCTCCCGGGGAAGGGCGTCGATTACCTCGCGGGTAGGCGACGCGGGGCGCGGTCGTCGCTAGCGTCCGCGCCGTGACCACCGCGGTGCGCCCGGACGTCGGGGAGCTGCTGCGCGGCTGGCGGCAGCGCCGCCGGCTGTCCCAGCTGGACCTGGCCAACGACGCCGGGGTCTCCGCCCGGCACCTGAGCTTCCTGGAGACCGGCCGGTCGCGGCCGAGCCGGGAGATGGTGCTGCGGCTGGCCGAGCGGCTGGAGGTGCCGCTGCGCGAGCGCAACGACCTGCTGCTGGCCGCCGGCTTCGCCCCCGCCTACGGCCGCCGGGGCCTGGACTCCCCGGACATGGCCGCCGTCACCCGGGCGCTGGACCTCGTGCTCGCCGCCTACGAGCCCTTCCCGGCGCTGGTGGTCGACCGGTCGTGGGAGCTGGTGACCGCGAACGCGAGCGTGGCGCCGCTGCTCGACGGCGCCGCCGCGCACCTGCTCGAGCCGCCGGTCAACGTGCTGCGGCTGAGCCTGCACCCCGAGGGGCTGGCGTTGCGGATCGCCAACCTGCCGCAGTGGCGGGCGCACGTCCTGCACCGGCTGGGCCGCGAGGCGCACCTGACCGGCGATCCGCAGCTCGCCGCGCTGCACCGCGAGCTGGCCGCGCTCCCCGGCGGCACCGACCGCTCGACGCCCGACGGCATCGCCGTCCCGCTGCGGATCCGCGCCGGCGACACGGTGCTGTCCTTCCTCAGCACGGTGACCACCTTCGGCACCGCCGTCGACCTCACCGCGGCCGAGCTGTCGGTCGAGGCGTTCC
Source organism: Geodermatophilus arenarius (assembly GCF_042654585.1). NCBI lineage: Bacteria > Bacillati > Actinomycetota > Actinomycetes > Geodermatophilales > Geodermatophilaceae > Geodermatophilus > Geodermatophilus arenarius. Next base: position 63,076 of record NZ_JBHSGR010000019.1, on the reverse strand, counting down.
TCCCCGCCGACGAGGCCACCGCCGCGGCCCTGCGCGCCCCGTTCACCGGCGGCGAACCCGCGCCTGCCCGGGCGGTGGCGGGGTAGGGGACCGGCACGCGACGACGACCAGGGAGGCCGACCATGACCGAGGTGCCGGGCACCGACCGCGAGCAGGCCGAGGAGCAGGTGCTGGAGGAGACGCCGATCCGGCCGGAGGGCGTCGAGGAGGACACCTCCACGCAGGGCGACGAGGGCCAGACCGGCGACAGCGCCAAGCCGGGCGCCGGCAGCACCGACCCCGTCACCTGACCGGTCCGGGTGGCGGGAACGGCCGTTCCCGCCACCCGGAGCACGGCCTACAGGACGTCGAACTCGTTGGACGTCGCGCCGCCGGAGAGCAGCGCGTAGCCGGGGCCGCGGTCGAAGAACGGCTCGTCCCCGGTGCGGGCCGCGCGCATCTCGTCCCGCAGCACGGCGGTGGCAGCCTCGTCGGCCGACCCGTCCTCGAGCACGACCACGCCGTAGTCCTCGCGGGCGCCGGAGACGCTCACCTTGCGCCAGGCGACGTCGCGGAGGACCTCCTCCACCGGCCGGTCCAGCGGGTCGCCCCAGCCGCCGCCGCCGGTGGTGCGGATCCGCACCACCGTGCCGGCCGGCAGCGGTTCGGCGTCGGCCAGCGCGTCGACGTCGTGCTCGTCGGGGCCGCCGGGGTCGACGGTCACCTGGAACGGCCGTCCCGCGCGACCGCCGTTGACGCCCCAGCAGGACAGGATCGAGCGGTCGGCGATCGACATGAAGTGCGCGTCGCGCAGCACCCGGATGTGCTTCTCGTAGCCGCAGCCGCCGCGGTACCGGCCCGGGCCGCCGGAGTCCAGCGCCAGGCCCAGCCGCTCGACCCGCAGCGGGAAGCGGGACTCGGTGAACTCGGTCGGCAGGTTCCGCGAGTCCGGGACGACGTGGATGGTGTCCTCGCCGTCGGCGTAGTACCGCCCGCCCGAGCCGCCGCCGAGCACCTCGCGCATGAGGTAGGGGTTGCCGTCGAGGTCGGTGCCGTAGACGCCGGTGTAGCGGATCGTCTCCTGGTCGGCGGGCATCCGGCCGCCGGTGGCCTTGGCCAGCACGCCGGCCAGCACGCCGAGCAGCCGCAGGATGACGAACGTCCGCGCGTTGGTGGGCGCCGGGAAGACCGGCGTGAGCAGCGTGCCCTTCTCGGGGAAGCGCATCTCGATCAGCGGGACGACGCCCTCGTTGACGTCGAGCTCGGCCATCCGCTCGGGCGTCTCGGCGAGGTTGCGCAGGATCGGCGCCAGCCACTTCTTGAGGAAGTTGCCGTCGGCGTAGTCGCCGCAGTGGTTGATCGGGCCCTTGGCCTGCGGGCCGGTGCCGGTGAAGTCGATGACCAGCGGGGTCTCCCGCGTGGAGTCCATGGTCAGCGTGATCCGCTGGCGGTGGAGCTTGGGCTCCTCGACGCCGTCGTGCTCGGCGTAGTCCTCCCAGACGTAGGTGCCGTCGGGGATCTGCGACAGGATCTCCCGCCGGTACACCTCGGTGGAGTTGGCCAGGATCGCGTCGAAGCAGGCCTCGACGGCGGCCACGCCGTACCGGTCGAACAGCTCGCCCAGGCGCCGGGCGCCGGCCAGGCACGCGGAGCACTCGGCGTCGAGGTCGGCGGCCAGCGAGTCGGGCATCCGCGAGTTGCGGGTCATGATCTTCAGGGCCGACTCGTTCGGCACGCCGCGGTCCCACAGCTTGATCGGGGGGACCATCAGGCCCTCCTCGTACACGCTGGTGGCCGCGCTCGGCATGGAGCCGGGCACCGCGCCGCCGATGTCGTCGTGGTGGCCGAACGCCTGGATGAAGGCGACCACCCGGGGCTCGCCGGTCTCCGGGGAGGCCGCGAACACCGGGACGGTCACGCACAGGTCGGGCAGGTGGCCGATCCCGCCCTCGGACAGGTAGACGTCGTTGTGGAAGAAGACGTCACCGACGTTCATGGTCTCGATCGGGTAGTCGCGCACCACCGGGTGCACGAGCGCCGAGTACGAGCGGCCGGTGAGCTTGCGCAGCTGCCGGTCGTGGATGCCGGCGCGGAAGTCGTGGGCGTCGCGGATCATCGGCGAGCGCGACGTGCGCCCGATGGAGGTCTCGACCTCCTTCTCGATCGCGGCCAGCGTGCCGGCGACGATCTCGACGAGGACCGGGTCGGCCTCGACCGTGCCGTTCTTGAGGCTCATCGGTCCGACTCCTTGGTGAGCAGCAGGTTGCCGTAGGCGTCGACGGTGGCGGCGAAGCCGGGGTGGACCGGGACGGTGGAGCCGAACTCCTCGACGATCGCCGGGCCGCTGACCACGTCGCCGGCGCCCAGCCGGGTGCGGTCGTAGGTCGGGGTGTCCACCCAGTCGTCGAAGAACACGCGGCGCGACCCCGTGACGGCCCGGTCCGTCCCGCCCTCCCGCTCGGGCAGCCGGACGATGTCCGGGCGGCGGATCGGCCCGATGCCGCTGACGCGCAGGTTGACCCACTCGACGGCCTGGCGCGGGTCGTCGGCGAAGTCGTAGCCGTAGAGCCGGCGGTGCGCGGCGTGGAAGGCCTGCGCGACGTCCTCCGCGGCGGCGCGGTCGAGCTCGCCGTCGGCCACCGGGACGCGGACCTCGAACGCCTGGCCCACGTAGCGCAGGTCGGCGGTCCGCTGCATCCGCTGCTGGTCGCGCCCGAAGCCCTCGCCGTCCAGGGCGGTCCGCGCCTGCGCCTCGAGGTCGCCGAAGACCGCCTGCACGCGCGCCAGGTCCAGGTCGAGGTGCTTGGAGACGACGGTCTGCACGTAGTCGTTGCGGACGTCGACGGTGAGCAGGCCGAACGCGCTGACGTTGCCCGGGTTCGGCGGCACCAGCGTGCGGGGCAGGTTGAGGACGTCCATGAGCCGGCAGGCCAGCAGCGAGCCCGAGCCGCCGAACGTGGTGAGCGTGAAGTCGCGGACGTCGAGGCCCCTGGCGACGGTCACCTGGCGCAGCGCGTTGGCCTGGTTCCAGGCGGAGATCTCCAGGATCCCGGTCGCGGTGCGCTCGAGGTCCATGTCGAGCTTCCCGCCGAGCCGCTGGAGGCCCTCGCGCGCGGCCTCGACCGACAGCGGGATCTCGCCGCCGAGCAGGTGCGGGGGGATCCGGCCGAGGACGACGTGGGCGTCGGTCACCGTGGGCTGGTCGCCGCCACCGGGGTAGCACATCGGGCCGGGGTCGGCGCCGGCCGACCTCGGGCCGACCTTGAGCGTGCCCTCGGGCGACAGCCAGGCGATCGAGCCGCCGCCCGCGCCGACGGTGACGACGTCGATCATCGGGATCTTGCTCGGGTAGTCGCCGACCGAGCCCTCGGTGGTCAGCGCCGGCTCGCCGTCGACGACCACCGTGACGTCGGTGGAGGTGCCGCCGCCGTCGCAGGTGAGCACCCGGTCGAAGCCCGCCGTCCCGGCGATGAGCGCGGCACCCAGGGCGCCGGCCGCGGGGCCGGACAGCATCGTGGTGATCGGCTGGTGCACGACCTCGCCGGCCGACAGCACGCCGCCGTTGCTCTTCATGACGTAGAAGGGCACGCCCGGCGCGATCTCGTCGAGCCGGGTGCGGATGTTGGTGACGTAGGCGCCGACCCTCGGCTTCACGGCGGCGTCGACGAGCGTGGTCACCGAGCGCTCGTACTCGCGGTACTCGCGCAGCACCTGCGAGCTGATGCTGACGACGGCGTCCGGGTGCTCCTCGCGGATCACGTCGAGCATGCGGCGCTCGTGGGCGTCGTCCGCGTAGGCGTGCAGGAAGCAGACGCCGATGGTGGTGATGCCGGCGTCGCGGAAGAAGCGGGCGGCGGCGCGGGCGTCGTCCTCGTCGAACGGCCGGACCTCGGCGCCGGTGTGGTCCAGCCGCCCGCGCACGGTGCGCACCAGGTCGGCCGGGACGATCCGCGGCGGCTTGACCCAGAAGTAGCTGTTGCCGTAGCCGTCGGGCACCGACTGGCGGGCGATCTCGAGCACCGACTCGTAGCCCTCGGTGGTGACGAACCCGATCCGGTCGAGCCGGCCCTCGAGCAGCTGGTTGGTGGCGACCGTCGTCCCGTGGCTGACCGCCGTCACCGCGGAGCCGTCCAGGCCCATGAGGCCGAGCACCTTGCGGACGCCGGCCAGGAAGCCCTCGGCGGGGTCGGCCGGGGTGGACGGCGTCTTGGTGGTCGTCGTCCGGCCGGTCTCCTCGTCGACGGCGACGACGTCGGTGAACGTGCCCCCGGTGTCGATCCCGATCCGCACCCGGCGCGCCGCTGCCATGGGTCGATACCTTAGCGCTGAGGGATCTCGGCGGGAAGGGACGCGCGGCGGGTCGGGAGACCGTGTCGGGGGACGGTGAGCGATCCGGGGCGGTCGCGGAACCGGACGGTCCGGGACCGTACCGATCGACGGTTGTCGGCAGGTCGTGTTGTGATCGCCTGTGCGGGGCGCCCGGTCCCGCCGGCGCGGGGAGGGAGGGGCCCGGGGTGCACGGCGGCTGCGGGGACGGCTCCTCCGGGGTCCGGTAGCGACCGGGTGGACGCCCGGCTGGCGCACGAGTTTGTGGAGGGCACCGACGCCCTCGTCTGCGTCGTGGACGGGGAGGGCCGCATCCTGCTCGCCAACCCGGCGCTGCAGCGGTTCACCGGGCGGACCCTCGACGAGCTGGTGGGACGCTCGTTCGCCGACGTGTGGGTGGTGCCGGAGCACCGCGCCCTGGCCGTGGACGCCGTCGGGCGGGCCGTCGCCACCGGCCGGGCGTTCCCGCAGGAGGGCGACTGGCTGACCGCGGACGGCACCCGCCGCCTGATCTCGATGCAGAACAACGTGCTCACCGGCGCCGACGGCCGCCCCTACGCGGTCGCGTGCGTCGGCATCGACGTGACCGACCAGCGGCGGCGGGAGGCGGTGCTGTCGGAGCGGGCGCGCACCGACCGGCTCACCGGGATCCTCAACCGGGGCGCGTTCTTCGAGGAGCTGACCGCCCGCCTGGAGCCGGCGGCCGACCGCGACTGCGGGGTCCTGTTCTGCGACCTCGACGGGTTCAAGGTGGTCAACGACGTGCACGGGCACGCCGTGGGCGACGCGGTGCTGGTCGAGGTCGCCGCCCGGCTGTGTGCGGAGGCCGGACCCGACGGGGTCGTCGCCCGGTTCGGCGGGGACGAGTTCGTGGTCCTGCGCCCCGGCTGCGACGAGACCGCGCTCGACGACCTCGCCGCCGCGGTGCGCGAGCGGGTCGGCGCGCCGGTGCCCACCGCGGCCGGCCCGGTGGTGGTCGGCGTCAGCGTCGGCGGGGCGCTGGGCCGGCCCGGCGCCGCGCCGGACGAGGTCATCGCCCGGGCCGACCGCGCGATGTACGGCGCCAAGACCCGCCAGCGCCGCCGCTCGGAGCGGTGAGGGACACCGTCCCTGTCGTCGCTCGCAGGCCCGCGGCGAGCCTCCGGGCGGGGCCGGAGGAGCCCTATCCCCTGGGCCGGCCGATCCCGGTGGCGTAGAGGACGGCGAGGACCGCCCCGGACGGGGCGAACCAGATGAACCACGGGTAGGCGGGGTCGCCGTTGCCGAGGGAGACCAGCAGCCAGACGACGACGTTCACCGCCACCGCGGCCGCCCACACGGTGGTGAGCACCCGCATCGCCGTCCCGCCGCCGGTGTCGGAGAACACCCGGTGCCGCGGCGCCGGGGGCGGCGGGGACGGCGGCTCGGGCAGGTCGCGGGTGGTCCGCTCCAGCTCGCCGCGGGTGCGGGCGGCCCAGACCGCCGCCACCCGCTCGTCGAACTCGTGCAGGTCGAGCTGGCCGGCGCCGACCGCCCGGTGCAGCCGGTCCTGCACCGCCCTCCGCTCGACGTCGGAGACCCGCAGTTCCTCGGCCCGCACCGGCTCGCCCATGCGCCCGATCGTGGCACCGCCGGACGCCCCGCGGGGTCCGTCGAGCGGTGGACCGTTCACTCCGCGACGGCGCGCAGCAGGCGGGCCAGCTCCGCGCGCTCGGCGGCGGACAGCCGGGCGAACAGCTCACGGGTGTCCGCGCGGCGGGCGGCGTCCACCTCGCCCTGCACCCGGCGCCCGTCGGCGGTCGCCCGCAGCAGCACGGCGCGGCGGTCGGTCGGGTCCGGCGTGCGCTCCACCAGGCCCCGCTCCTGCAGGGCGTCGGCCACCTCGGTCGCCGAGCGGGGCGCGATGTGCAGCGCCTCGGCCAGGTCGGACAGCCGCACGCCCTCCTGGAGGACCACCACGCGCAGGGCCCGCGCCTGGTGAGGGGACAGCGCCCACGGGGCCAGGACGTCCCGCCAGCGCCGGCGCTGGGTGCGGGCGGCGCGCATCACCAGCTCGCCGAGCTCGACGCCCTCGTCGTCCACGGGGGAATGCTACCGATGACAGTGTGGTTACCGGAACGTGAGGTAGCCTCAGCAACCACGGAGGTGGTCACCATCGAGGAGACGGGGAGTGGACGCGGGAGGGGCGGGTCCGGGCGGACCGTCGATCCCGCGGACCGGGCGCAGCTGGAGCGCGCGCCGGTCTCGCTGCGCCGGGTCGCGGCGCTGTTCCGCCCGTACCGCTGGCAGGTCGGGACCGTGGTGGCGCTCATCGTCGCCTCCTCGGTCGTCGCGCTGGCGACGCCGTTCCTCGTCCGGCTGGTCATCGACGAGGCCCTGCCCCGGCAGGACGTGCGGCTGCTGGTCCGGGCGGTCGCCGGCATGGTGGCCGTCACCGGGGTGACCGCCGTCCTCGGCGTCGTGCAGACGTGGCTGTCCACGACCGTCGGGCAGCGGGTCATGCACGGCCTGCGCACCGCCGTCTTCAGCCACCTGCAGCGCCAGTCGCTGGGCTTCTTCACCCGCACCCGCGGGGGAGAGGTGCAGTCGCGGCTGACGAACGACATCGGCGGCATGCAGTCGGTGGTCACCTCGACGGCGACGTCGCTGGCGGCCAACGCCACCACCGTCGTCGGCACGGTGGCCGCCATGGTGGCGCTGTCCTGGCGGCTGTCCCTGCTCTCCCTGGTCGTGCTGCCGCCGGCGATCGCGCTGACCCGCAAGGTGGCGCGGATGCGCCGCGCGGTCACCGCCCAGCGACAGCGGCACCTCGCCGACCTCCACGGCCAGGTCGAGGAGGGGCTGTCCGTGAGCGGCGTGCTGCTGGGCAAGACCCTCGGCGCCGGCCCCGCCGCCTCGCGCCGGTTCGCCGCGACGTCGGCGGACCTGGTCGGCCTCGAGGTGCGCTCGCAGCTGGCCGGCCGCTGGCGGATGGCCTCGATGAGCGTCGTGTTCGCCGGGATCCCCGCGCTGGTCTACCTGTTCGCCGGGCTGCCGGCGACCTCGGGCGGCATGACCATCGGCACGCTGGTCGCCTTCACCGCGCTGCAGGGGACGCTGTTCCGCCCGCTCATGGGCCTGCTCGACGTCGGCGTCTCGGTCACCAGCTCGATGGCGCTGTTCAGCCGGGTGTTCGAGTACCTGGACCTGCCGGTGGAGATCGACGACCCGGCGTCCCCGGTCGAGCTGGACCCGGCGGCGGTGCGCGGCGAGGTCCGCTGGGAGGGCGTGGACTTCACCTACCCCGACGGCGCCCGCCCGGCGCTGGCCGGCGTCGACGTCGCCGTCCCCGCGGGCACGACGCTGGCGCTGGTGGGCGAGACCGGCTCGGGGAAGTCGACGATGGCCTCGCTGGTCGCCCGGCTGGCCGACCCGACCGCCGGCCGCGTGACGATCGACGGCGTCGACCTGCGCGACCTGCGGCTGGCCACGCTCGCGCAGGTGGTCGGCGTCGTCTCGCAGGAGACGTACCTGCTGCACGCCACGGTGCGGGAGAACCTGCGGCACGCCCGGCCCACCGCGACCGACGCCGAGATCGAGGCCGCCGCCCGCCGCGCCCAGGTGCACGACGTGATCGCCGCGCTGCCCGACGGCTACGACACCGTCGTCGGCGCCCGCGGGCACCGGTTCTCCGGCGGGGAGAAGCAGCGGCTGGCCATCGCCCGCACGCTGCTGCGCGACCCGCGGGTCCTGGTGCTCGACGAGGCCACCAGCGCCCTGGACACCGCCACCGAGCGGGCGGTGCAGGCGGCGCTGGACGAGGCGCGCCGTGGCCGGACGACGATCACGATCGCGCACCGGCTGTCCACGGTGCGGCACGCCGACCGGATCGTCGTCCTCGAGGCCGGCCGGGTGGTGGAGTCCGGCACGCACGCGGAGCTCGTGGCCCGCGGTGGCCGCTACGCGGGGCTGGTCGCCGCCGGCGACGCCGCCGACGACCTGCTCGCCGCCTGACTCAGGCGGTCTCCACCGCCTTCAGCGGGACGCCGCGGAAGGCGGCCAGCCGCTCTGCCTGCTCCTCGATCCCGGCCCGGGCGGCGGGGGAGAGGCGGGTCCACGGCTCGACGGCGACGGTCAGCGTCCTCCCGGCCGTCCGTGGCCGCCAGACGCCGGCGATCCCGCCGTCCGCGAGCACCGCGCCGGGCCGGCCGAGCACCGGCCACATCGCCTTCCGGTGGCCGGCGTCGGGGACCAGCGTCCCGCGGTCGCGGGCCTGCAGGAACAGGTCGAAGGGGCCGAGCAGGCGTACGCCCCGGGGCGTCGGCGCACCCAGCCGGCCGGCGTCGTCGGCCGGCAGCCAGCGGCGCTGCCCGTCCACCTCCACCTCGACGACGTCGTCCGGCCAGTGCGCCTTCACGTCCTCGACCGGCGCGTCGAGGTAGCCGGCCACGTGCTGCGGCGTCGCCGGCCCGAGCAGGTGCAGGTACGCGCGGACGACGTCGAGCCGGTCGGGGACGGTGTCCTGCGGCGCGAGGCCGGGCACCGGCTGCAGCACCGGCGGGGAGGTGCCCGGCTGCAGCTCCAGGCCGGCCCGCAGCGCGGCCAGGCGGAACGGCTGCTCGTAGAGGTGTACCGCGTCGCAGGGGCGGCAGTACCGGTTGTAGGGACCGGGGTCGTCGTCGCGGGCCAGGGCGTCGGACACCGCCCGCGACACCTCGCCCTTGACCGTCGGCGCGGTCACGATCTCGCGCATCCGCCCGGCGATGGTGTCCAGGGCGGTGAGCACGGGGATGCCGGCCGCCTTGAGCGGCCTCGCGGCGTCGTGGACGCGCTTGGCGGCGTCGGCCTCGGAGAACGGCGCGGTGACCGCGGCGACGGCGGGCAGGTCGGCGCGGCGGTACAGGTGCGGGGCGCCGCGCAGCGTCCACGCGGTGGCCAGCTCCGCGTCGTCCGGCACGACGCCGCGGATCGCCAGCGCCCACAGGCCGCCATCGGGCCCGGTGTCCTGGACGCCGAGGTCGAGGACGGCGGTGTCGGCGGCCGTCCCGGCGTCGCGGTCGAGCTGCTGGGTGGTGACGCGGTACGCGAGGACGTCGTCGGCGGTCGCGGTCGGCACGCCGCGGACCCTAGGGCCGGCCGGGGACGGACGGTCCGTCCCCGGCCGGGGAGGTCAGTCGCGCCGGCCGTGCGCGGCGACCGACAGCGGCTCCCAGCGCCGCCACTCGGCGAGCCGGGACTCGTAGTCGCGGGTGGCGATGGCGAGCGGGCCGTCGCCGAGGAACACCCGCAGCGGCGGCTCGTCGGCGTCGACGAGCTGCAGGACGGCGTCGCGGGTGGCGACGGGGTCACCCGGGTTCCCGGCGCGGGCCCTCCGCTGCTCGGCGGCCTTCTCGCGGAAGGCGTCGTAGGCGGGGAGGGGCTCGGCGTGCCTCGCCGACGAGCCGCCCCAGTCGGTGCCGTAGGCGCCCGGCTCGATGATCGTCACCCTGATCCCGAAGTCGGCGACCTCGGCGGCCAGCGACTGGCTGAACGCCTCGAGCGCCCACTTGGAGGCGTTGTAGACGCCGATGTTCGGGAAGGCGCTGATGCCGCCGATCGAGGAGACCTGCAGGACGTGCCCGGAGCCCTGTGCCCGCATGACCGGCAGCGCGGCCTGGGTGATCCACAGCGCGCCGAACAGGTTGGTCTCGAACTGGGCGCGGGCCTCGGCCTCGGAGACCTCCTCGATCATCCCGAACTGGCCGTAGCCGGCGTTGTTCACGACGACGTCGAGGCGGCCGAACCGCTCGGCGACCTGCCGGACGGCGGCGACGCCGGCCTCGCGGTCGGTGACGTCGAGCCGCAGCGGCAGGACGGCGTCGCCGAAGCGCTCGACGAGGTCGTCGAGGGCGGCGGTGTCCCGCGCGGTGGCCGCGACGGAGTCGCCGCGCTCGAGGGCGGCGATCGCCCACTCGCGGCCGAAGCCGCGGGACGCGCCGGTGATGAACCAGGTCTTGGGCATGCCGGCGACAGCGCCGCCGCGGGACGGGGTGTTCCCGGCCGGGAGGTCAGCGCCGGCCGCGGCGGACGCTCTTCACGCCGTACATGGCCATGTCGGCGCGGTTCATGACGGTGTCGGGGTCGTCGCCGGGGCCGCCGGTCGCCGTCCCGGTGCTCACGCCCACCCGGACCTCGCCGTCGGCGACGTCGAACGGCTCCCGCACCGCCGCCTCGATCCGGTGGGCCCGGGCGGCGGCCGCGCCGGGGTCGATGCCCCGGGAGACGACGACGAACTCGTCGCCGCCGAGGCGCGCGACGACGTCGTCCGGGCCGGCGAGCGCGCGCAGCCGCCCGGCGACGGCGACCAGCAGCCGGTCACCGGCCGCGTGCCCGAAGCGGTCGTTGACCGCCTTGAAGCCGTCGAGGTCGCAGAAGACCAGGCTGCACCCGTCGCCGGTCTCGACGTGCAGGCGGGCGGCGAGGACGGCGAACAGCGCGCTGCGGTTGGCCAGGCCGGTCAGCGGGTCGGTGACCGCCTGCTGCCGCACCTGCGCCTCCCGCTCGCGGTGCGCGGTGACGTCGATGCCGATGAAGGCGACGGCGTAGGGGGTGCCGTCGGCGCGGGTCAGCACGCTGGTCTGCAGCTCGACGCGGCGCTGCCGGCCGTCGCCGGTGCGCCAGTCGACCTCGCCGGGGATCGCCGGCCGGCCGGACAGGACCATCGCCACCGCGGCGCGGGCCAGCTCGACCTCCTCGGGGAGGGTCACCACCTCCCAGAACGGGACGCCGACCAGCTCGGCGGCGCTGCGGCCGGTGAAGCGCTCGAAGGCGGGGTTGGCCAGCAGGACCCGCCCGTCGCCGTCGCAGACGAGCACGAGGGCCGCCGTCGCCTGGACGGCCGCGCGGGCCAGGCCGTCGAGGGCGGTGGGGGTGACGGAGACCGTCGCCGTCCGCGGGGTGCCGCCGGACGGGGACGGCCGTCGGGATGCGTGCACGGTCGATCTCCTCGGGAGGGTTCTGTCCCCCCTTCATCGGCTCGGGGGACCGGTTGCTCGCGCGCGCATCCCCCGTCGGGGGTGCCCGCGCCCTTGGTGGTGGCGTGCTCGACGGCCGCACCCGCTGCGCCGGCCGCCCGGCGCCTGAGGGTCAGGCGGGCTGGTGCTCCGCGGCCCGGGGCGCGGGGACGGCGGGGCCCACCGGGGACAGCGCCTCCGGCGGGCCGGGGCGGCCGTAGTACCAGCCCTGGCCGAGGTCGACGCCCAGGTCGCGCAGCCGGACGGCCTCCTCCGCCGTCTCGATGCCCTCGGCGACCACCGTCACGCCGCAGCCGTGCCCGAAGGTCACCAGCGACTCGACCAGCTTGGACAGCACCGGGTCGGTGTCCAGGCCGCTGACGATGCTGCGGTCCATCTTGATGACGTCGGGGTCGGTCACCACGATGTGCCGGAGCGAGGAGAAGCCGGCGCCGACGTCGTCGATGGCCAGCCGCATGCCGGCCGCGCGGAAGGGCACCAGCGCGGTGGTGAGCGCGTCGTAGTCCTCGACCGGGTCGTGCTCGGAGAGCTCGAGCAGGACGCGGTCGTGGGGCAGGTCGCCGAGCAGCGTGGCGAACCCCGGGGTGAGCAGGGTCTGCGGGGACACGTTCATCGCCACGTAGCCGCCGACCCGGTCCAGGTGGGCGGCCGCGCCGCGGAGGGCGAGCAGCTCCACCTCGGAGCCGCGGCCGACGCTGTGGGCCTCCTCGAAGACGACGTCGGGCCCCTTGCCCCACTCGCGGGGGAAGCGGCTGAGCGCCTCAGCGCCGACGCGGGCGCCGGTGACCAGGTCGACGATCGGCTGCAGGACGACGTCCGGGCCGCCCGCGGCGACCAGCGGGTCGAGCCGGCCGTCGATGTCGTCGCGGCGCTGCCGCTCGCGGACCTCGGGCTCGATGATCACCGACGCCGCCGACGCGAGGACCTGCATCAGCGCCTCGTCGCGGCGGGTGAGCTCCTTGTCCGAGGTGAAGCCGAAGGCGCAGAAGGTGCCGTAGAGGCTGCCGTCGGAGAGCGTGACCGGCGTCGAGACGTAGCTGCGGATGCGGGGGATGCGCGCCGAGGGCAGCGACATCGCCAGCGGGTAGCGCGTCACGTCGTCGATGACGGCGGGCAGCTCCCCGTCGAGGATCGCCTGGCAGAACGAGGTGTCCTGGGCGATCTGCGCCTTCTCCCGCACGAGCACCGGCACCCGGGTGTCGACCACCTCCAGGTGCTGGGTGGTGCCGTCCAGGCGGCTGAGGAACGCCACGCTCATGTGCAGCGACGTGCGAGCCGTCCGCAGCAGGTCGGCGATCTGCTGCTCGGCGTCGGTGCGCTGACGGGTCATCGGGTGCTCCTCGTCCGGTGGGGGTGACGACCTCCCATCGGCGCCGGTCGTGCACAACTGGAGCGGGCCCGACGGGACTCACCCGGACCGATGAGTCCCGGCGCCGCCCGCCGTCTGCACCTCCGACCGCACCACCCCGGAGGAGAGACCGATGCGCCCGCTCACCGTCACCACGTTCCTGACCCTCGACGGCGTCACCCAGGCCCCCGGCGGGCCGCAGGAGGACCCGTCCGGCGGCTTCCCCTACGGCGGCTGGCTGGTGCCCTTCGCCGACGAGGCGATGGGGGAGCAGATGGACGCCTGGTTCCGTCCGGCCGAGGACTTCCTCCTGGGCCGGACGACGTACGAGATCTTCGCCGCGCACTGGCCGCACGTGGACGCGACCGGTGACCCGGTGGCCCAGGCGCTGCAGACGAAGACCAAGCACGTCGCGTCCCGGACGCTGACCTCGCTGGAGTGGTCCACCGCCCGGCTGCTCGGCACCGACGTGCCGGCCGCCGTCCGGGAGCTCAAGGCCGCCGACGGCGGTGAGCTCCAGGTGCACGGCTCGATCGGGCTCGTGCAGACGCTGCTGGCGGAGGACCTGGTCGACGAGCTGCGCACCATCGTCTTCCCGGTGGTCCTCGGCACGGGCAAGCGGCTGTTCGAGGGCGGCGCCGCGCCGCGCACCTGGGAGCTGGTCTCCTCGACGACCACCTCGACCGGCGCGGTGATGACCGCCCACCGGCGCACCGGCGAGGTGGCCACCGGCTCCTTCGCGCTGGAGGACGCGGACACCACGGTTTGACATCCGTACTCACGGGTGTACGGTCCTCCCGTCTCGGTTGGACAATCCAACCGGGACGGGAGGAGGGACCCGTGACCGTCGTCGCTCTCGAGGCGCCGCTCGTCTTCGACCCGTCCTGGCGGTCGTTCACCCACGTGCAGGGCGGCCTGGTGGCCGGGCACCTGATGGCCGCCGCCGCGGACCGCACCGGCGCCGCGCCGCGGGCGGTCACCGCCCACCTGCTCGCCGGGGTGGAGCCGGGGGTGGAGACGGCGGTCGACGCCGTCCCCGACCGCACCGGCACCACCGGCAGCGTGCGGGCCACGATGAGCCAGCGGGGCCGGGTGCTCGCCGTCGCCCAGGTGCTCACGCTGGCCCGCCCGGCCTCCCCGGTCTCCGAGAGCGCCCCGCCGGCGCCCGGGCCGACCGTGCGCGAGGGCGTCCCGTTCCGGCTGCCGCGGGAGTTCGTGCCGATCGCCGACCACACCGAGATCCGCGCGCTCGGCACCTCCCGACCGCTGGCCGGCGGGCCCGAGCCGCGGCTGTCCGCGTGGGTGCGCATCGACGGCGACCTCGAGCCGCTGGTCCAGCTCGGCGTGCTGCTCGACGCGCTGCCGCCGTCGCTGTTCGCCGTCCGCACCACGCCGGCGGTGATGCCGACCGTCGAGCTCACCGCGCACCTGGCCGGCCCGCCGCCGGGGACCGGCGCGTGGGTGCGGATCGACCAGGTCACCACCTGGGCCGACGCCGACGTCGCGGTCGACGACGCCGAGCTGCGCGCCGTCGACGGCTCCCTGGTCGCCCGGGCCCGCCAGACCCGCCGCCTGCTCGCGCGCTGAGCGGCGCGGCTCGCGTCCCGCGGGAGCGCCGTCAGTCCAGGCCGCCGCGGGCCACGAGCTGGCGGGCGATGACGTCGCGCTGGATCTCGTTGGTGCCCTCGCCGACGATCATGAGCGGGGCGTCGCGGAAGTAGCGCTCGACGTCGAACTCCGTGGAGTAGCCGTGCCCGCCGTGCACCCGGATGGCGTCCAGCGCCACCTTCATCGCCGTCTCGGACGCGAACAGCTTGGCCATGCCGGCCTCCATGTCCGACCGCTGCCCCGACTCGTGGCGCTCGGCCGCGTACAGGACCAGCTGGCGGGCGGCGGTGAGCGAGGTGGCCATGTCGGCGAGCAGGTTGCCCACCGCCTGGTGCCGCCAGATCGGGCGCCCGAAGCTCTCCCGCTCCTGGGCGTAGCGCAGCGCGTCGTCGAAGGCCGCCTGCCCGACGCCGAGCGCCCGCGCCGCCACCTGGATCCGGCCGGTCTCCAGCCCGGTCATCATCTGCGCGAACCCGCGGCCCTCCACCCCGCCGAGGACGGCGTCGGCCGGTGCCCGGTACCCGTCGAAGACCAGCTCGCAGCTCTCCACGCCCTTGTAGCCGAGCTTGGGCAGGTCCCGCGACACGGTCAGGCCGGGACCGTGCTCGACCAGCAGCACCGACACCCCGCGGTGCCGCGGCTGCGCCTGCGGGTCGGTCTTGCACAGCAGCGCCACCAGCTGCGACCGGCGCGCGTTGGTGATCCACGTCTTCGCGCCGTCGACGACCCAGCCCTCGCCGTCCCGCCGCGCGACGGTGCGCATCGCCTGCAGGTCCGACCCGCCGCCGGGCTCGGTGAGCGCCATCGTCGCGCGCACCTCGCCGGTGGCCATCCGCGGCAGCCAGCGGTCCTGCTGCTCCCGCGTCCCGAACGCCCGCAGCAGCCCGGCGACGACGGTGTGCCCGCCCATCGCCCCGGCAAGCGACATCCACCCGCGCGCGAGCTCCGCGGTGACCAGCGCGTAGCAGGGCATCGACACCGGCGCCCCGCCCCACGGCTCCGGGATCGCCAGGCCGAAGACGCCGAGCTCCTTCATCCGCCCGATCAGGGCCTCCGGGTACTCGTCCGCGTGCTCCAGCTCGCGCGCCACCGGCCGGACCTCGCGGTCGACGAAGGCGCGCACGGTGGCGACGACGTCCCGCTCCTCCGGGCTCAGCGCGGTCACCGGCGGGCCTCCGCGAGCACCGCGGTCCCGGTGACCGACGCCGGCTGCCCCACCGCCGCCGCGGTGAGCGCGAACCGGTCGCCGTCGAGCCGGCCGGTCGCCCGCACCGGCGTGCCCGCGTACGCCGGCCGGGTCAGCCGGTGGCCGAACGACGTGACGGACCGGTCCGGGGTGTGCCGGCGCGGCACCTCGAGCAGCAGCAGGGCGAGCAGCGGTCCGTGCACCACGAGGCCGGGGTGGCCCTCGACGCCGGTGGCGTAGGGCTGGTCGTAGTGGATGCGGTGCGCGTTGTAGGTCAGCGCGCTGAACCGGAACAGCAGCGGCGGGTCGGGCAGCACCTCGACCACGTGGTCGCCGTCGACGGCGGGCGACCCGGCGCCCGCCGGGGCGGGGGACGCGCCGGCCTCCTGGGAGCGGTAGACGACGTCCTGCTCCTCGGTGACCAGCAACGCGCCGTCCGCCCGGTACTCGCTGCGCACGGTGACCAGCAGCACCTCCCCGCTCCGGCCGGCCTTGACCTCGCACCGGGCCAGGGACGACGTCCGCTCGACGACGGCGCCCACCCGCAGCGGCGCGGCGACCTCCATCCGCCCGCCGGCGATCATCCGGCGCCGGTGCGGCAGCGGCGGGAGGAAGTGCCCGTCGCGGGGGTGGCCGTCGTCGCCGAGGTCGGCGGTGGCCGGCCGGTCGAGGAAGGTGAACCAGTGCCAGCCCGGCGGCAGCGGGTCGCCGTCGGCGAGGGGCGGCGCGGGCCGGTCGAGGACGGCGGCGAACGCGGCCGCGGGTCCGGGCAGGACCGGCGCGGCGTCGGTCAGCGGGCCCGGGGACCAGCCCGCGACGGCGTCGGACAGGAGGGACACGGCGTCATCGTGCCGGGTCACCGGCCGAGGGCACAGCGCCGCCTGTGACGCCGCCCGCATCCCGGAATGGCCCGGTCCCGCGGGGTGTCGGAACACCCGTGGACCTGTTCTCTCCCGTGAAGCTCGGCGACCTCGAGCTCGCCAACCGCGTGGCCATGGCGCCGCTGACCCGCATGCGATCCGGCAAGGAGGGTGTCCCCGGCGACCTCGTCGTCGAGCACTACGCGCAGCGCGCCTCGATCGGCCTCATCGTCACCGAGGGCACCTACCCGACCCACGAGGGCCAGGCGTTCGTCGGCCAGCCCGGCATCGTCACCGACGAGCAGGTGGCCGGCTGGCGCCGCGTCGCCGACGCCGTGCACGCCCGCGGCGGCCGGATCGTCGTGCAGGTGATGCACGGCGGCCGCGTGACCCACCCCGACGTCAACGGCGGCCGCCGCGTCGTCGCCCCCAGCGCCATCGCCATCCAGGGCGAGGGGCACACCGAGAAGGGCAAGCAGCCCTACCCGGTGCCGCACGCGCTGACCACCGACGAGGTGCGCCAGGTCGTCCGCGACTTCGTCCGCGCCGCCGAGCGCGCCGTCGAGGCCGGCCTCGACGGCGTCGAGATCCACGGCGCCAACGGCTACCTGCTGCACGAGTTCCTGTCCCCGGCGTCCAACGTCCGCGACGACGAGTACGGCGGCTCCCCGGAGAACCGCGCCCGCCTGGTGGTGGAGGTCGTCACCGCGGTGTCCGAGGCGATCGGCGCGGGCCGCGTGGGGCTGCGCATCTCGCCGGAGCACGACATCCAGGACGCCCTCGAGACCGACCGCGAGGACGTGCGCGCGACCTACGGCACGCTGGTCGACCAGCTGCGCCCGCTGGGCCTGGCCTACCTCTCCGTGCTGCACCGCGAGCCGGCCGGCGACCTGGTCCAGGAGCTGCGCAGCCGGTTCGGCGGGCACCTGATGGCCAACAGCGGCTTCGGTTCGGTCACCACCCGCGAGGAGGCGCTCGCGCTCATCGAGGCCGCCCACGCCGACGTCGTCGCCGTGGGCCGGGCGGTCATCGCCAACCCCGACCTGGTCGAGCGCTGGGCCGGCGAGCACCCGGAGAACGAGATCCGGCCGCACCTGTTCTACGCGTCCGGCGCCGAGGGCTACACCGACTACCCGGCGCTGCGCGCCGGCTGAGACGCCGCACGGACCGGGACCCCGGGTCCCCCTCCGCTCCTGGGAGGGGACCCGGGGTCCCGGACCGTGCTGCTCGCGCCGGGTGTCAGCCGGGCCGCCGCGCACCCCCGGACGGGAAGTCGGCGGCGGGGTGCCGGTCGGAGCTGATGCCGAGCACGTTGCCGAACGGGTCGACGACGGCCACGCTGACGATCGGTCCGTGCGGCGTGAGCGGGATGTACTCCTTGGCGCCCATCGCGGTGAGCCGGTCGAGGACGGCCTCGAGGTCGTCGACCCGCCAGTACCCGACCGCGCCGCCGGTGCCCGGCGTCATGCCCGGCGGGGCGAAGGCGAGGTCGGCGATCGCCAGCGACGTCCCCCCGTCGACGGTGAACGTCGCGTAGCTGGGCCGCCCGCTGGGGCCGGGCCGGGTGAAGCGGGGCCCCGAGCCCAGCAGCTCCGTGTACCAGGCGACGGCCGCGGCCACGTCCTCGGCCCAGTAGGTGAGCGTGGCGATCCCGCGCAGGCTCACGCCGTCCCCTCCCGCGGCGTGGGCACCGGGTCCCCGGGCGCCCAGTCCGGTGCCGTCCAGCGGTGGAACACCCGGGCCACCGAGTCGCGCGGGCTCTGCCACGTCTCCGGGCGGTACGGGCTGACGTAGGGGGCGAGGTCCTGCATGACCTTGGCGAAGGCGGGCCGCATCGACTCGTGGTTCTCCCGCACGGCCGCGGCCTTGACCCGGTCCTGCTCCAGGAGGTGCACGAAGACGTCCTCCATCGAGTAGAGCCAGCGACCGGTGACGCCGGTCTCCGTCGGCAGCCCACCCGCGTCGGACGCGGCGAACACGCGGGCGATGTCCTCCTCGGTGCCCGGCCGCATCCGCTGGACGATCACGGTCATCTCCCGGTCGGGGGAGACCTCGCCCTCGGGCAGCCAGGTGTAGAAGTGCTTGGCCACCGAGTGCGACGGGTTCTGCCAGTAGCTGGGGTAGGGCGTCACGTAGGGCGCGATGACCTCGGCGATCTGCTGGAACGCCGGCAGACCGCGGCGCTGGCCGGAGACCTCCGGGTCCTCCTTGCGCTCGATGACGTGCAGGTACAGGCCCTCGTACGAGAGCAGGATCCGCCCGACGACGCCGAGGTCCTGCGGCCGGGTCGTCCGGTCGTAGTAGGCGAACACCGGCCCCACCTTGTCCTCGCTGCCGGGGACCATCCGGCAGACGATGACGTTGCGGAACGGCCGCCAGGAGCCGGAGGACCAGCTCGCGGGGGCCGTGGCCGTGGTCGCGAACTCGACCGTGTCGTTCGCCCACGGCGGTTCCGTGGGCGTCGAGGTGGCGTCGGCGGCGGGGTCTGCCGAGGGCGTCGCCGGCGGCGTGGTCTGGGTCATCGGGTGCCTCCTGGGGTGGGTGTGGGGGTGAAGCGCAGCGGCAGTGCGAGCAGACCGCGGAAGGCCGAGGCGGCAGGCAGCCACTGCAGCTCCTCCACGGGGACGTCGAGGCGCAGGTCGGGCAGCCGCAGCAGCACCTGCCGCAACGCCGTCGTCGCCTCCAGCCGGGCCAGCGCGGTGCCCAGGCAGTAGTGGATGCCGTGGCCGAAGGCCAGGTGCTGGGTGGGACCGCGCCCCAGGTCGAGGCGGTCGGGGTCCTCCGTGAGCGCCGGGTCGTGGTCGGCCGAGCTGAGGACGACGGTCACGATCGAGCCCTGCGGGATGGTCACGCCGCCGATCTCGAGGTCCTCGGTGGCGAACCGGAAGCTCGACACCGGCACCGACCCGTCGAAGCGCAGGAGCTCCTCCACGGCGTCGGGCACCCGGTCGAGGTCGGCGAGCAGCGCGGCCAGCTCCTCGGGGTGGGTCAGCAGCGCGACGACGGCGTTGCCGAGGAAGTCCGACGTCGTCTGGTAGCCCGCGAACAGCAGCAGGAAGCAGGTGGAGACCAGCTCCGCCTCGGACAGCCGGCCGTCGCCGTCGCGGGCGGCGATCAGACCGCTGACCAGGTCGTCGCCGGGCCGGGCGCGCTTGGCCGCCACCAGGCCGGTGAAGTAGGCGTGCAGCCGCTCCTGGGCCGCGCCGATCGCCGCCCGGTCCTCCTGCGGACTCCGCCCGCCGGTGCCCACGGTCCGGATCACCTGCGTGCCGGCGAGGATCTCCTCGTGGTCGGCCTCGGGGATGCCGAGCAGGTCGCCGATGACCGCCAGCGGCAGCCGCAGGGCGAACTCGTCGACGAACTCGGTGGACCCGCGCGGCGCGATCCGGTCGAGCAGCCCGGCGACGATCTGCTCGACCCGCGGGCGCATCGCCTCGATCCGCTTCGGGGTGAACGCCTGGGTCACCAGGCGGCGCAGCCGGGTGTGCTCGGGTGGGTCGGAGTTGAGCATGTTGGTGTTGATCTGCCGGGCCTTCTCGCCGAACACCGCGAGGTAGGTGTCGCCGGCCCGGTACAGGTCCTTGGACAGCCGCGGGTCCGACAGCGCCTGGCGGGCGTCGGCGTACCGGGTGACCAGGAACGAGTCGAAGCGGGGGGTGCGCACCTTGACCACCGGGCGCTCGGCGCGCAGCCGGGCGTAGACCGGGTAGGGGTCGGCGCGGAACTCCGGGGTGTAGATCTCCTGGCCCGGGACGACGTCGTCCGGGGGCGCGGTGTCCGGGGGTGCGGCCGGTCGGGGCTGCGCGGTCTGGGTCATGTCGGCTCCTGGGGGTGGCGGTCAGGGGGCGAAGACGCCGGCGAGGTGGTCGAGCAGGGCGGCCTCGTCCAGCGGGCGGCAGCGGAAGCCGACGTGGCCGTCGGGACGGACCAGGTAGGCCGCCGTCCCCGCGCCCGCGGTGCCGTAGGCGGCGGCGAAGGAACCCTCGGCATCGCGGACGACGGGCAGGTCGACGAGGAACGGCACCCGGGCGTCGGGAGCGGCCACGAGGTAGGCGCCCACCTCGCCCCGGGTCTGCTGCCGCACGCCGACGGCCAGCTTCTCCAGGTCCGACACCTGCTCCTCCGACGCGCCGGCGTCGACCGACAGCAGCAGCGTGGAGCGGGTGCCGCGGGTGAGGTCGAACAGCCGCAGCGGGTGGGCGACGCCGAAGCGCCGCAGCCCGTGCACGTCCGGCGCGCGGTGCCCGGGCTCGGGCCCGGCGGGGAAGCCGCCCGGGGCCGCCTCGCCCACCAGCGGGCTGCCGGCGTAGTTCATGGTCATCTGCATCTCGAGCAGGAACTGCGCCTTCTCGTCCTCCATGTCCATCTCGTCGGTGAACGCGATGGCCACGGCCCGGTCGACGATCATCTTCCCGGCGGGACGGCGCTCTCCGTCGTAGCTGTCGAGCAGCCCCGGCGCGGCCAGCCCGCGGACGGCGAGGGCCAGCTTCCAGCCGAGGTTCCAGGCGTCCTGGATGCCGGTGTTCATGCCCTGCCCGCCGGCCGGCGGGTGCAGGTGCGCGGCGTCGCCGGCGACGAAGACCCGCCCCTCGCGGTAGCGGTCGACGATGCCGTGCTTGATCCGGAAGATCGACGACCAGCGCAGGTTGCTCGCCGTCGTCCCGGGCGGGCCCAGGTCGTCGATCGCGGCCTGCATGTCGGCCAGCGTCGGCGGCTCGTACTCCTGCCAGAAGCCGGGCGGGACGACGCCGGAGCCGACCGCGTCCTGCCACCGCTGCGGGGCCAGGGTGGCGATCCGGTAGCGGTTGCGGCCCTTGAGCGGGACGCAGACGAGCATGCCGGTGAAGTCGTCCTCGTTCTCGATGCGCACGAACCGCACCAGGTGCCCGGCGGGCAGGTCCCAGTCGACGTCGACGTCCCCGAGCATGAACAGCTGCGGGAACATCGACAGCCCGCCCTCGAAGGCCAGCCCCAGCCCCGAGCGGACGGCGCTGTGCGCCCCGTCGCAGCCGACCAGGTACTGCGCCCGGGTGGTCTCCTCCTCGCCCGAGGCGTGCCGCAGCCGCGCGGTGACGCCCTCGTCGTCCTGGGAGAAGGCGACCAGCTCGACGCCGCGCTCGACGACCACCCCGAGGGAGGTCAGCCGCGCGCCGAGGAGCCGCTCGGTCTCGTACTGCGGCAGCCCGAGGTGGGCGTAGGGCAGCTCGTCGAGGCCGGCCCAGTCGACCTGGTGGGTCTGCACGCCGTTGACGAACACGGTCTGGCCGTGCAGCCAGATCCCGGCGTCCATCGCCTCGGTGACGATGCCCTGGTCCTCCCAGATCTCCATCGTCCGGCAGTGGATGCCGATCGCCTTGTCCGCCTGGGTGGAGGCCTCGGGGCGCTTGTCCACGACCCGGACGGCGACGCCGCGGCGGGCCAGCTCGATGGCGTGGGTGAGACCGGCCGGCCCGGCGCCGACGACGAGCACCTCGACCGCGCGTCCGGGGGTGCGCGAGGCGTCCCCGAGGTCGGCCGGCACCGGCAGCGCCGCCGCGGCGGCCGCGTGCTCGTCGTCGGGCTTCTCGACGAACTCCTGCACGCTGGCGCTGGGCACCGTGGTGACCGGCGGCCCGGCCACCGCCTCCAGGTCCGGCTCCGGCGCCACGGGGACGGCGGCGGGGACGGGGGCGGGGACGGGGGTCGCCGACGGTGGCTCCGGGCGCACGCGCAGCGCGAACACCCGGCGGTCCTCGCCGCGGGCCAGCCAGCGGCCCAGCGGCCCGGCGGCCCAGTTGCCCGGCTCCGCGGCCCAGTCGGTGAAGTGCTGCTCGGACTCCCACTCGGCGACGACGTGGTAGCGCCGGCCGTCGGACTCGCGCAGCAGCTCCTCGCGGGCGTGGCCGGGGGCGCTGCGGGCCAGCTGCGCGGCGGCGAGGTAGGCCAGCTCGAAGGCCTCCTGCTCCCCGGGCTCGACGGCGACGGCGGAGTCGACGCGCACCCGCGCCACCTCGACGTCCCCACCGGGCGGGGGCAGCGGCGGGAAGTCCGCGTCCGGATCGGTCCGCTGGCGGATCTCGAGCACCTCGCGCCGGAACTCCACCGAGTGCCAGCGGGCCAGCGGCGCGCCGGCCGCCATGTGCGAGGGGTCCTCGACCCACTGCACGAAGTCGTCCTCGGACTCCCACTCGGCGAAGATGTGGTAGCGCAGCCCGCTCGCGTCGCGCAGCAGCTCCTCGCGCACGTAGCCGCGCGAGTCGCCGATCCGCTGGGTGACGGTGGTGTAGGCGCGCTCGAAGGCCACCTGCTCGCCGGGCGCGACGCTGGTGGAGAAGTCGATGCGCACCGGCCGGCGCGGCTCGGCCGGCCGCACGGCCAGCACCGTGGACGTCTCGCGGGCGGTGTCCTCGCGCAGGTCGCGCAGCGCCGCGGTGAGGTCCTCCCGCGCGGCGCTGCCCTCGAAGGCGTCCGCCGCCGCCCGGTCGGTCCAGTCGCTGACGAACCCGAACCAGCGGGGGTCGTCGGCGTCGCGCACCAGCTCCTGGCGCAGGTTGCCCGGCACCCGGGCCACCGCGGCCGCCGCCTGCTGCCAGGCCGCCGCGAAGGCGTCCTCGCAGCCCTCCCGGGCGCGCACCCGCAGGACCGTCCGCACCCCGGGGGCGGTCGCCCTCCCCCCGGTCCCCGGTGCCGTCATGCCGGGGCCTCCACCGGCCGCCCCGCGCCGGGGACGACGGCCAGCACCTCGTAGGTGTTGCGGGCGGCGTCCTCGCGCAGGTCGCGCAGCGCCTCGGTGAGCGTCTCCCGGGCGCTGCTGCGGCCGAACGCGTCGACGCTGGCGCGGTCGGTCCAGTCGCTGGTGATGACGAACGTGCGCGGGTCGTCGGCGTCGCGCACCAGCTCCTGGCGCAGGTTGCCCGGCACCCGGGCGATCTCGGCGGCCGCCCGCCGCCAGGCCGCCTCGAAGGCGGCCTCGCAGCCCTCGCGCGTCCGCATCCGCAGCATCGTGCGGATGCCGGCCCGCTCTCCCGCGGCGGTCACGCGGCCTCCTCCGCGCGGTGCCGGCGCAGCACCAGGCTGCTGTTGAAGCCGCCGGCGCCGCGGGCGAGGACCACCACGGTGGCCAGGTCCTGCACGCGGCCGGCGCGGACCAGGTCGACCCCCGGCGGCGTCTCGACCGGGTCGTCGAGGAAGGCGGTGCCGGGCACGATCCCGTCCCGCATCGCCAGCAGCGCCGTCGCAACGTTCAGCGCCGACCCGCCGGCCATGAGCCGGCCGGTCCACGACGACGGCGCGGTCACCGGCACCGGGGCCGCCCGCCCGCCGAACACCGCGCCGATCGCCTCCAGCTCCAGCCGGTCCAGCTCCGGGACGCCGGCGCCGTCGGCCACCACCAGGTCGACCTCGTCCGGGGAGACGCCGGCGTCGGCCAGCGACAGCCGGATCGCCCGGGCGTACTGCGTCGCGTCGGGCGCCGGGTCCTCGTGGTGGTGGGCGTCGTGGGTGGCGCCGTAGCCGGCGACCTCGCCCCACACCTTCGGGGCGCCGCGGGCCGCGGCCGCGCCGGGCTCCTCCAGCAGCAGGATCGCCCCGCCCTCGCCGACGACGTGCCCGTTGGCCCGCCGGTCGAAGGGCTTGTAGGCGTCCTCCGGGCGCCCGGCGCCCGACAGCCGGCCGCCGGTGGCCTGGCACAGCACCGCGTACGGGCACAGCCCGGCCTCGGTGCCGCCGACCAGCACCGCCGGGGTGCCGCGGCGGACCACCCGCCGCGCCCAGCCGATGCTGTCCAGCCCGCCCGCGCCCTCGGTGACGACGACGCCCGAGGGGCCCTTGAAGCCGTCGCGGATGGAGACCTGGCCGGTGGAGGCCGCGTAGAACCAGGCGATCGACTGGTAGGCGCCCACCGACCGGGGGCCCTTGGCCCACAGCCCCTGGATCTCGTGCTGGCTGAACTCGTTGCCGCCCGAGCCCGAGGCCAGGAACACCGACGTGGCGTAGACGTCGTCCTCGGGGGCGGTGTAGTCCGCGTCCTGCGCCGCGAGGGTGGCCGCCGCCAGCGACATCCACGTCCACCGGTCGGTCTGCACCATCAGCTGCGGCGAGACGTGGTCGGCGGGCACGAAGTCGCGCACCTGCCCGGCCAGCGGGACCCCGTAGCGGGCGGCGTCGAAGCCCTCCAGCGGCCGGATCGCCGGCTCCCCGCGGACCAGCGAGGCCCAGTGCTCCTCGACGCCGACCCCGGTGGGGGCGACGACGCCGATCCCGGTGACGAGCAGCCCGGTCACGACTCCCTCCGCGTGGGGCCGGCCAGCACGATCGCCGACTGGAACCCGCCGAAGCCGCTGCCCACGGAGATGGCGACGTCGACCTTCTGCTCCCGCGCCACCTTCGGCACGTAGTCGAGGTCGCACTCGGGGTCGGGCACCTCGTAGTTGGCCGTGGGGGGGAGCACGCCGCGCTGCACCGCCAGCGCGGTCGCGGCGATCTCGATGGACCCGATCGCGCCCAGCGAGTGCCCGACCATCGACTTGATCGAGCTCATCGCCACGCTGCCGGCGGCGGCGCCGAGGCTCTTCTTGACCGCCGCCGTCTCGTGCCGGTCGTTCTGCTTGGTCCCCGAGCCGTGCGCGTTGACGTAGCCGACCTCGTCCGGGGCGATGCGGCCCTGGTCCAGCGCCCGGGTGATGGCCTCGGCCATCTCGGTGCCGTCGGGCTTGAGCCCGGTCATGTGGAAGGCGTTGCAGCGGTTGGCGTAGCCGGTGATCTCGCAGTACACCTCCGCGCCGCGGCGGCGGGCGTGCCCGAGCTCCTCGAGCACGAGCACCGCCGCGCCCTCGCCCATGACGAACCCGTTGCGGCGGGCGTCGAAGGGCTTGGAGGCGTGCTCGGGGTCGTCGTTGCTGTCGGTGGTCGCCCGGATGGTGTCGAAGCAGGCCATCGAGATCGGCGAGATCGGGGCGTCGCTGGCCCCCGCGATGACGACGTCGGCGTCGCCGTCCTCGACCAGCTGCGCGCCGTAGCCGACCGCGTCGATGCCCGACGTGCAGCCGGTGGAGACGACGGTCGCCGGCCCGTGCGCGCCGAACCGGACGGCGAGCTCGGTGGCGCCGCAGCTCGGCACCAGCGCGGAGGCGAGGAACCGCGAGGCGTACCGCGGGTCGACCTCCCACAGCCGTCCCGAGTCGCTGACCTGCACGTACTCCTGCTCCAGGCGCATCGTCGCGCCGACCGCGCTGCCCAGCGTCACGCCGACGCGGTCGCCGTCCGGGCCGTCGTCGGTGCCGAAGCGCAGCCCGCTGTCGGCGACCGCCTCGTCGGCGGCGACCATCGCCATCTGGACGAAGCGGTCGTTGCGGTACACCTCGTGGGCGGTCAGGCCGAGCTTGCGGCCGTCGAAGTCCACCTCGGCGGCCACCTGGGAGCGGAACCGGGACGGGTCGAAGAAGGTGATCCGACGGGTCGCCGTCCGCCCCTCGGTGAGCATGTCCCAGAAGCCCTCGCGGCCCATCGACCCGGGGGCGACCACCCCGATCCCGGTGACGACGACCCGGCGCCGGTCGGCGCTCACCGCACGCCCGGGGGCAGCTCGGTGTCCACGTGGCCCAGCTCCGGCCGCGGGGCCAGCGGACCGCACAGGAAGACGAACGTCGCCGTCGTGCCCGTGTCGTTGACGATCCGGTGCCGCACGCCGATCGGGATGTGGACGGCGGACTCGCCGACCAGGCGGCGCTCCTCGCCGTCGAGGGTGACCAGGACGTCGCCCTCCTGGCAGTAGAGGAACTCCTCCGAGTACGGGTGCCAGTGCTCGGTCACGACCTCGCCGGGCTCGAGGGTGAGCGTGCCCATGAAGCCGGCGGTCGAGCCGACGCTGGCCGGGGACAGCAGCACCCGGATGTCCCCGCCGCGGCGGCGGTTGGGCGCGGTGTCGGCGCGGTGGACGGTGGGGCCGCAGCGCGTCGGGGTGGCCGGCGCGTGCTGGATCGTCGTCATGTCTCTCCTCGGGAGCGGGTCAGGTGGGGACCGAGCCCGCGAGCGCGGGACCCGGGACGGCGGTGGGGACGGGGGTGCCCGGCCCCGCCGCCAGGTGGACGGGCAGGTGCGGGTGCACCTGGGCGACCAGCGGCCCGAGCACCGGGACGGCGCCGATCTCGACGACGGACGTCGCGCCGGCACCGGCCAGCGCCCGGGAGGTGGCCTCCCAGAGCACCGGTGCGGTGAGGTGGCGGCGCAGCGCCGAGCGCAGCCGACCGGGGTCACGGGTCGGCTCGCCGTCGGCGTTGGGGACGACGGGCACCAGCGGGGCCGACCAGTCCAGGTCGGCCAGCGCGGTCGCGAGGTGCGCGGCGACCGGCTCCATCAGCGGCCCGTGGCACGGCGCCCGGCCGGGCAGCCGGACCAGTTCCAGGCCCGCCTCGCGGACGACCTCGGCCGCGCGGGCGAGCTCGGTGCGGCCGCCGGAGAGCACCGTGCGCTGCGGGGCGTCGAGGGCGGCGACGCACAGCGGGCCGTCGTCGCCGACCGCCGCGACGGCGGCGCGGGCCACCTGCTCGGCGCCGGGGCCGAGGACGGCGGCCAGGCCCGCGCAGGAGGGCCGGGGTGCCAGGCACAGCAGCTCGGCGCGCCAGTGCACCAGCTCGACGACCTGGTCGAGCTCGAGGGCGCCGGCGGCGACGAGGGCGGCGAACTCGCCCACGCCGTGCCCGGCGACGACCGCCGGGAACAGCCCGCGGGCGGTCAGGCTGCGGAAGCCGGCCACCCCGGTCACGACGACCTCGAGGTGCGCCGCGACGGGGTCGGGGGCGGTCGCGGGGTCCCGCCACCAGGCGGCGACGTCGCGGCCGACGACGGCGTCGACCTCGGACACGGTGGCCGCGGCCACCGGGTCGGCCAGCCACGGGTCGACCATGCCCGGGCGGGAGCCCTCCTCCCCGGGCAGGACGACCGCGGGACCCCGCGGCGCGGTCACCCCACCGCTCCCCGGGTCGCGGCCGCCTCGACCTTGTCCCGGATGATCCCCATCTGGACCTTGCTGTTCGCGTCGATCCGCCGGGTCATCGTCTCGGTGTCGACCGGTGCCTCCGGCCGCATCCGGAAGTCCTGCACCCAGCGCATCCGGGTGCCGCCGTCCTCGGCCGTGTAGCTCCAGTGGATGTCCATGAACTCGAACGGGCCGGGCTCCACGCGGCGCGCGCGCACCTCGTGGGTGGCCGGGTCGAGGGTCCGCTCGGACACCCAGCTCCACACCCGCCCGGACTCGTCCGGGTGCATGGTCAGCCGGAACCGGAACCAGGTGTCGGTGGACTCCAGGATCTCGACGCTGCGGTACTCGGTGAACAGGTCCGGCCAGGACCGCAGGTCGTTGGTCATCGACCAGACGTGGTCGAGGTCGGCGTGGATGAGGATCGAGTTGTCGGTGTGGCCCACGGTCAGGCCGGGCTCGACGGTGCTGCTCATGGGGGCGCTCCGTTCGGGACGGGGGATCAGGCCGGCTGCGCCTGGGCCGCGGACACGGCCCGGACGATCTCGCCGAACGTGTAGTTGTCGGGGCTGTCGTCGGGCATCGCGGTGCCGAAGCGGTCCTGCAGCTCGGTCTGCATGGACAGGAAGGCCAGCGAGTCCAGGCCGACGTCGGCGAAGCGGGCGTCGGGGTCGTCGGTGTGCGCCTCGGCCGGCAGGCCCGCCTTCTCGGTGAGCAGCTGCATGAGGTCGGCCTGGGTGAACGGGGCAGCGGACATGGGAGGGTCCTCCTCGGGACGGGAGTGGGGGACGGGCACCGGACCGGCGGGGTCGCCGGCCGGGACGAGGTGCAGCGCGCCGCGCGCGGCGGGCAGGGCCGGCTCCCGGGACGCGGCGATGGCCGTGGCGCGGGCCACGAGGTCGGGCAGCCGGCGGTCGAGGAACTGGACGTCGTGCCGGTCGGCGCGCACGTCGGGGTCGCGCAGCAGCGCGCGGTGCAGGGCGGCGGTGGTGTGCACGCCGGGGCCCTCGACGCGCAGCTCGGCCAGCGCCCGGTCCATCCGCCGCACGGCCTGCTCGCGGTCGGGCGCCCAGACGACGAGCTTGCCCAGCAGCGAGTCGTAGTGCGGGCTGACCTCGTCGCCCTGGCGGTAGCCGGTGTCGAAGCGGGTCCACGGGCCGTCGGGGACGCGCAGCACGTCGAGCCGGCCGGGTGCGGGGGCGAACCCGCGGGCGGGGTCCTCGGCGTTGATCCGGCACTCGATCGCCGCGCCGCGCACGACGACGTCCTCCTGCCGCAGCCCCAGCCGCTCCCC
Source organism: Geodermatophilus arenarius (assembly GCF_042654585.1). Taxonomy (NCBI): domain Bacteria; kingdom Bacillati; phylum Actinomycetota; class Actinomycetes; order Geodermatophilales; family Geodermatophilaceae; genus Geodermatophilus; species Geodermatophilus arenarius. The sequence goes on along the minus strand of NZ_JBHSGR010000019.1, from coordinate 34,550 downwards.
GCCGGCCACCAGCAGCTGCTCGCGGACCAGGTCCACGCCGGTCAGCAGCTCGGTGACCGGGTGCTCGACCTGGATGCGGGCGTTCATCTCCATGAAGTAGGCGCGCCCGGCGTCGTCGACGAGGAACTCCACGGTCCCGGCGCCGCTGTAGCCGACCGACAGCGCGCCGCGGACCGCCATCTCGCCGAGCCCGGCCCGCTGCTCGGGCGTGAGGTGCCCGGCCGGGCCCTCCTCCAGCAGCTTCTGGTGCCGCCGCTGCAGCGAGCAGTCGCGCTCGCCGAGGTACACGCCGTTGCCGTGGGCGTCGCAGAGCACCTGGACCTCGACGTGCCGGGCGCCGGACAGGTAGCGCTCGACGTAGACGGTGGGGTCGCGGAACACCGCCCGGGCGACGGTGCGGGTGGTGGCGAACGCCTCGGCGAAGTCGGCGGGGTCGTGCACCACCGTCATCCCCCGGCCGCCGCCGCCGGCCGCGGCCTTGATGATCACCGGGTAGCCGATCTCCGCGGCGACGGCCAGGCCTTCCTCGGCGGTGCGCACCGGGTCCACCACGCCGGGCAGCAGCGGCAGGCCGGCCGCGGCCATCAGCCGCCGCGCGGTGGCCTTGTTGCCCATCTGCTGCATGACCTCCGGCGGCGGGCCGACGAAGGTCAGCCCCTCGGCCTCGCAGATCTCGGCGAAGTCGGGGTCCTCGGAGAGGAAGCCGTAGCCGGGGTGCACCGCGTCGGCGCCGCTGCGCAGCGCCGCCTCGACGACGTTGGGCACGTGCAGGTAGCTGGCCCGCGGCGCCGGCGGGCCGATGTGCACGGCCTCGTCGGCCATCTCGACGACGGCGGAGCGCCGGTCGGCCGTGGAGTACACGGCGACGACCTCGATGCCGAGCTCCCGGCAGGCGCGGGCGACCCGGACGGCGATCTCGCCGCGGTTGGCGACCAGCAGCCGGCCGATCACCTCGGTCCCCCGGACGGGCGCAGCAGCACCAGGACCTGGTCGTACTCGACCGACTCGGCGTCGCCGACCCGGATCTCCGCCACCGCGCCCGCGGCGTCGGCCACGATCGGGTTCATCAGCTTCATCGCCTCGACGATCCCGAGCGTCTGGCCGGCCTCGACCTCGTCGCCGACCCGCACGAACGGCTCCGCGCCGGGGGAGGGCGCGGCGTAGAAGGTGCCCACCAGCGGCGCCCGGACGGCGATCGTGCCCTCGGGGACCTCCGGCTCCTCGCCCGCCGGCTCCGGGACCGCGGCCGGCCCGGAGGGCGCGGCGACGGCCTGCAGCCCGCCGGGCACCGGGGCCGGCGCGGCGGCCGCGGGGACGGCGTCGGCCGCCCACTCCACCTCGACGGCGCGGTCGCCGCTGCGGACGGTCAGCCGGCGCAGCGGCCCGGGCAGGGCGCGGGCGAGCTCGACCACCTCGTGGTGCAGGCCACTGGTCTCGTCCCCGGCCACGGGCTCCTCCGCCGCCTGTCCCGGCCGCGCCGGCAGCTCAGCGGGCCGCATCCCCGCCACCTCCCTCGGGCGCGGGCCCGACGACGCGCAGCGGCCGGTCGCCGTCGCCGCCGATGCGGGCCAGCCGGGCGGCCCGGGTGCCGAGCAGGGTGCCGACGTCGAGCCGGGCGAGCTCGTCGAGCTCGCGCACGAGCGCGGCGCGGACCAGGCCGGCGGCCGCGAGCGGGTCGGCGTCCGCGCCGCCAGGTGGCTCGGGCACCACCGAGGTGGCGATGCCGCTGGCCCGCAGGTGCGCCGCGCCCAGGCGCATGGCCCGTGCGGCGGTGGGCGCGGCGGTCGCCGTCCGCCAGAGGATCGCGGCGCAGCCCTCCGGGCTGATCACCGACAGGTAGGCGTTCTCCAGGACCAGCAGCCGGTCGGAGGTGCACAGCGCCAGCGCCCCGCCGCTGCCGCCCTCGCCGGTCAGCACCGCGACCACGGGCACCCGCAGCCGGCTGCTGCGCATGATGGTCTCGGCGATCGCGTGCGCCTGGCCGCGCTCCTCGGCCGCCGGCCCGGGGTGCGCGCCGGGGGTGTCGACCAGCGTGACCACCGGCAGGCCGAAGGTCTCGGCGTGCGCCATGAGCCGCATCGCCTTGCGGTAGCCCTCGGGGTGCGGCATGCCGAAGTTGCGCGCCACCCGCTCGCGCACCGAGTGGCCCTTCTCGTGGCCGATCACCACGACCGGGCGCCCGTCGAGGACGGCGACCCCGCCGACGACGGCCGGGTCGTCGGCGAACGCGCGGTCGCCGTGCAGCTCGACGAAGTCGTCGAAGACGGTGTGCAGGTAGTCCAGCGTCGTGGGCCGGCCCGCGACCCGGGCCCGCTGGACGACGTCCCAGGCGTCCGCGTCCTCGGCGCCGTCGCCCGCCGGTGCGTCGTCCCGGGGCACCTCCGGCGCCGGCACCGGGGCGGCGGCCGGGGGAGGAGCGGGACGGCGGCCGTGCAGCTCGAGCAGCCGCACCAGCAGCGGGCGCAGCTCCGCGCGGCTCTCCACCCGGTCGACCAGGCCGTGGGCCAGCAGGAACTCCGCCGTCTGGAAGTCGCTGGGCAGCTCGGCCCGGATGGTCTCCTGCACCACCCGCGGGCCGGCGAAGCCGACGTGCGCGCCCCGCTCCCCGACCAGGACGGCGGCCAGGGTGGCGAACGACGCCGACACCCCGCCGTAGGTGGGGTCGGTGAGCACGCAGACCGACAGGAGGCCGGACTCGTGCAGCTGGGCGAAGGCGTGGCTGACCCGCGCCATCTGGAACAGCGAGAACACGCCCTCCTGCATGCGGGCGCCGCCGCTGGCGCAGACGGTCACCAGGGGCAGGCCGCGCTGCAGGGCGAGGTCCGCGGCCGCGCTGACGCGGCGGCCCACCTCGATGCCCATGCTGCCGCCGAGGAAGCCGAAGTCCATCGCGGCGAGGACCACCGGGGTGCCGCCGATGCGGGCGGTGCCGAGGACGACGGCCTCGCTCTCGCCGGAGCGGGCGGCGGCCTCGTGCAGCCGGTCGCGGTAGTCGCGCAGGTCGGTGAAGTCCAGCGGGTCGGCGGGCCCGGGCGGGCAGGCGTGCTCGTCGAAGCTGCCGTCGTCGGCCAGCAGCGCGATCCTCGCGCGGGCGCCCAGCCGCAGGTGGTGGTCGCACTCGGGGCAGACCGACAGGTTGCGGTCCAGGCGCTTGCGGTAGAGCAGCCAGCCGCAGCTGGGGCAGCTCACCCAGTCGACCGACCCGGGCGCCGCGGCGTGCGGCCGGGCCGGCGTCGTCGCGGTCACGACCGCTCCGCCGACCACTCGTAGAACCGGCGCGCCATGGCGTCCCGCGGCGACCGCCAGTTCGGGTCGTAGGCGACGATGTAGGGCCGCAGCTCCTCGCTGACCGCCCGGAACGCCGGCAGCGACTGGGCGACCGCCATGGCCTCCTGCTCGGGGCGGTCGAACTCGATCAGGTGCACGTAGAGGTCGTGGAAGGTGAACAGCTGCCGGCGCCGCACCCCGATCTCGTACGGCATCGACGTCGCGTCGGAGCGGGCGAAGACGTCGGCGACCTTGTCCGCGTCGGCGGGGGTCATCCTCGCGATGATCATCGTCTGGTGCACGGGCACTCCAGCGTCGCTGTGGGCCGGCAGGGAGCCGGCGGACCGGTGCGGCCGGCGGGCCGGGACGGATGCCCGAGGACGCTAGGGCGGCGGGACGGCCGTCCGACAGCGCCACGGGTCGGATCCGTCGCGCCCGTCCCGGGGATGGGACGCCCGGTCGCGAGGGTGCGCACCGGCGGGATGGGTGGCCCGTCCCGGGGTCCAGCGCCCGGGGACGGGGGCAACGCCCACCTTCCGGACCGGGAGACCGCGACTCGGGTATGAAACCGGAGGCCGATCACGCTCACCGCGTCGTTGATCGGTGGCGGCGGGTGACCGTCCGTCGCTAACTTCCGGGTCCTGGGACCAGCGGCGCCGGGCGCCGTGCATCGGACCTGAGCGGAGCAGACGCATGGGTGGCGAGCTGGAGGGAACCGTCCCGCCGCCTCACGACGGTCTCCGACCTCCACCGCCTCACGACGGTCTCCGGCCTCCACCGCCTCACGACGGTCTCCGGCCTCCCGGGCCCCCGGCCCGCGTCCTGATCTGCGACGACCACGAGGTGCTCCGGCACGGGCTGCGCGCGGTGCTGCGCTGGGCGCCCGACCTCCTCGTCGTCGCCGAGGCGGCCGACGCGGCACGGGCGCTCGAGCTCGCCACCGAGCTGCACCCCGACGTGACCCTGCTCGGCCTGGGCGCCCAGGGGCCGGCGATGACCGAGCTGGTGCGGGCGCTGACCGCGACCGGCACCCGGGTGGTCCTGCTCGGCGAGGCCGGCAACGGCGGCGACCTGGTCGAGGCCCTGCGCGCCGGCGCCCGCGGCTACGTGTACACCACCGTCAGCTCCGACCGGCTGGTCGAGGGCGTGCGCTCCGTGGTCCGCGGCGAGACGCTGCTCGACGCCGCCGTCACCGGCGAGCTGCTGCACCACCTCGACGGCGTACGGAGCTCGGCGGGGACCGACGAGACCGGCGGGCGCAACCCGCTCACCGCCCGGCAGCAGGCGGTGTCCGAGCTGGTGGCCGAGGGCCTGACCAACGCGGAGATCGCGGCGCGGCTCCAGGTCAGTCGCGCGACCGTCAAGGGCCACATCACCGTCGCCCTGCGCCGGCTGGGTCTGCGCGACCGGACGCAGCTGGCCATCCACGTCAACCGCACGGCCCGGCCGGGCCCCGGCTGGGAGGCCGGCCCCGTCGGCGGCTGACCTCCGTACCCGGTTCGCCACTCTCCGTGCAGGCCCGGCGTACACGCCGGGGGACTCCCGCGCCCTGCGCACACGAACCTGGACGGGACCTGTGAAGGGCGTGCACATTACCTGGCAACGCCGGACGGTTGCGCGCTACCGTTCGGCGCGTCCGACTGAGACGGACGGGTCCCCCCGGGCGGAGATCCCGCCCGGAGCCCCGTCAGCGCCACCCGGACAGGAGGAACGCATGAGTTCCGACGACGTCCTGCAGGGCCCGGGCCCCGCGGCACGCGGGACATGGCGACCGGTCGGCCCGGCACCGGGCGTGCCGGTCAGGGGACGGAGCACGCAGCCGCGTCCGCGCCCGGTCCTGCGGCCCGCGCGCCCGCTGGCCATCCGGCCGCCGTCCAGCCTGGTCCGTGTGCTGCTCTGCGAGGACCGGGAGGTCTTCCGGCTGGGGCTGCGCGAGGTCCTCGAGGCGCAGCCGGACATGGCCGTCGTCGCCGAGACCCACCACCTGCCCGGGGCGCTCGCCGCCATCGAGGACGTGCCCGCCCAGGTCGTCGTCGCCCGCCAGGGTCTGGTGCAGGGGGCCACGCTGCCGCTCCTGCGTGAGCTCTGCCGCCGGGGGACCGCGGTGCTCGTGCTCGCCGAGCCGCGTGAGGAGGCCGGTCCCGAGCTCGTGCAGGTGCTGCGGGCCGGCGTCCGGGGTTACCTGCCGCGCTGCTCGGCCGCCGCGCGACTGGTCGAGGCCGTGCGCGCGCTGGCCCGGCACGAGCCGGCCATCGACTCCTCGGCGACCACCCAGCTGGTGCGCTACCTGACCGACCCCACGCCACCGGCCGAGGTCCCCTGCCGCCCGTTGGACCGGCTCACCGACCGGCAGCGCGAGGTCGCCGAGCTGGTGGCGCAGGGGCTGAGCAACGAGGAGATCGCGCGGCGGCTGTTCCTGAGCCTCGCGACGGTGAAGAGCCACCTCACCGCCTCCATGCGGCGGCTGGGCGTCCGCGGCCGGACCCAGCTGGCCATCCTCGTGAACCGGGACCGCTCGCCGGCGGCGTGAGCGCGGACGACGACGGCGCAGCCCGCCGTCCCGTCCCCGCCGCGGGTGGGCGACCTGCGGCGCTGCGCCCGGCGCCCGCAGACCAGGGAGGCCACCGCATGGACCCCTCCACGAGGAGGCGGACCCGCTCCGGTGCCGCCCGTCTCGCGGCCGCCGCCGCCACGGGGGTCCTGCTCGTCGCGGCGCTCCCGGCCGGGGCCGCCTCGGCCCACGTCGGCCCCCACACGCTCCACGTCGGGCCGGGGCAGCAGTACACCCGGATCCAGGACGCCGTCGACGCGGCACGCTCGGGCGACACCATCCGGATCGCACCCGGGGACTACCACGAGGCCGTCTGCGTCCAGGGCAAGGGCCTGACCGTCCGCGGCGCCGGCGCGGGGGTGACCAACGTCGTGTGGCCCGAGTGGCGGACCGTCCGGGACCTGCCCGCGGTCCCCTCGACCCCCTGCTGGGAGGCGCAGGAGCGCGCCGACGCCGAGGGCGACCCGGACACGCTCGCCGACGACGTCTCCGGTCTGTTCTTCCTCGATCCGGACGGGCCGGTCCTGGTCGGTGGCCTGTCGACCCACCACCACCCCGCCAGCGGGATCGTCGCGCGGGGAGCCGACGGCTTCCGGGTGGCCGGCACGTCGGGCTTCGCCCACGACCGCTACGGCGTCGTCGCCGTCGACTCGACGGCGGTCCGGATCACGGACAACCGCGAGGTCGGCCTCGACCGCGGCACGGCGAGGGTGCCGGACTCGGGCACCGCCGGTGTCGCGGTCGTCGACTCCGCCCGTGCCGACGCGACGGTCTCCGGCAACCACGTCGAGGGCTACGACGTCGGGATCTCGCTGCGGGAGGCGCGCGGCGGCCGCGTCACCGGGAACACCCTGACGGGCAACTGCATCGGCCTGCTGCTCGCCGACGACGTCGCGACGGAGGTCCCGAGCGGCGGGTTCGGCATCACCGGGAACACCTCGACGGACAACGACCGGTACTGCCTCCAGGGCAGGGAGGTCGAGTCCTACGTCTCCGGCATCGGCGTGCAGGTGGTGGACGCGGACGACGTCACGGTCGCGGGCAACGTCATCGCCGACAACACGGCCGACCTGCCGGCGGGGGTGCCGTCGCCGACGCACCCGGCCGCCGGACTGGTGCTGACCACGCTGCCCGGGTCCGACGCCGGGCCCGTGGAGGACGTCCGGGTGTCCAACAACTACTTCGGGGACAACCACGGCCTCCTGCCCGTCGGCACGCCGCCGACCGGGTCGGTCGCCGTCGACATGGACGTCTTCGTCGGCGACCCCTCCGCCCTGCCGTCGCTCCCGCCCGGTGGGGGGCTGGAGTTCCAGGGCAACCGCTGCGACACGGGCCTCCCGGCGGACATCTGTGGCGAGCCCTACCCGGTCTGACCCGTGGCCGGCGCCCCCGGCGCCACGACCCCCGTCAGCGGGTCCGGCGGCCCAGCAGCCAGCCCACGAGGACGCCGAGCAGGGTGAGCCCGGCACCGCCGAGCGCGCCGACGGCGAGGGTCTGCACGTCCGACGACGGCGCCGCGGCCGGGGCCTCGGCGCGCCGGAAGACCTGCGGCTCCGGGGCGGCCGGCGTCCCCGCGGGGACGGCCGCGGGCGCCTCGGTGGAGCTCACCGCCGCCGAGGTCGCGCGGGCGGCGGCGGGCGCGGCGGCCACGGGGGCGCCCTCGGTGAGCTCGCGGTCGATCGCGGCGAAGAACTGCCCGGCCATCCGCTTGGCGACGCCGGAGATCATCCGCTGCCCCACCCCGGCCACCGGCCCGCCGACGACGGCGTCGGCCGAGTAGCTGAGCGTCGTCCCCTCCTCGTGCGGCTCCAGGTCGATGGTCACCTTCGCCCGCACGTTGCCCGGGGCGCCGGCGCCGGAGGCGTGCATGACGTAGGACGAGTGTGGCTGCTGGTCGGTCAGCCGGACCTCGCCGGCGTAGGTGCCGCGGATGGCGCCCACGCCGACCGAGACGTCCATCCGGTACTCGTCCTCGCCGGTGCGCTGCAGCGACTCGCAGCCGGGGATGGTCCGCGCGAGCACGGCCGGGTCGGTGACGACCCTCCAGACCTCCTCGGGCGTGCCGTGCAGCACCGCCGAGCCGTCGAGGTTCACGCGGGCACTCCCGTCTGGAGGGACGCCCGGGTCCGCTCCGCCGTCTCGTCTCTCATCAGGTCGTACAGCTCGGTCGGCGAGATCGGCATCGACGCGATCCGCCGTCCGGTGGCGTCCTCGATCGCCGAGGCGATCGCGGCCGTCCCCGGGATGACCCCCGCCTCGCCGGCGCCCTTGATCCCCAGCGGGTTCAGCGGCGACGGGGTCTCCTGGTGGTCGATGACCACGTCGGGCACCTCGGAGGCGTAGGGCATGAGGAAGTCCATGAACGACGCGTTCTGCAGCTGCCCGTCGCCGTCGTAGGCCATCCGCTCGTACAGCGCCCCGCCCACGCCCTGGGCGACGCCGCCGTGCACCTGGCCCTCGACGATCATCGGGTTCACCACGTTGCCGCAGTCGTGCACGACCGCGTACCGGACGACGTCGATCTCCCAGGTCTGCGGGTCGATCTCCACCACGGCGGCGTGCGCGCCGGAGGCGAACGTCGAGCGGATCGGCGAGTAGTAGTCGCGGTGCTCCAGGCCCGGTGCGTCCCCGGGCGCGACCGGCGGCTTGCTGTCGTCGTGCGTGGCGAACTGGGTGGCCTGCTTGGCCGCCTCGTCGAAGGCGTAGCGCAGCGGGTTGGACAGGACGGCGACCGTGCGCAGCGGGACCGACGCCCCCGGCGTCCCCCTGACCTGCACCAGGCCCTCGTCGATCTCCAGGTCCTCCGGGTTGGCCTCGAGCACCTCGGCGGCGATGCGCAGCGCCTTCTCCCGCACCCCGCGGGCGGCCAGCGCGACGGCGTTGCCGCTCATCACCGCGGCGCGCGAGGCGAAGGTGCCGACGGCGTACCCGAAGCGGCGGGTGTCGCCGGTGTGCACCTCGACGTCCTCGATCGGCACCCCGAGCTCGGAGGCGACGATCTGCGCGAACACCGTCTCGTGGCCCTGGCCCTGCGAGGTGAGCCCGGTGGAGACCAGCACCTTGCCGCTGCCGAGCACCTGGACGTGCCCGCCCTCGTAGGGCCCGGGCCCGGTGCCCTCCACGTACAGCGCCATGCCGACGCCGAGCAGCCTCCCGCGCGCCTGCGCGTCCGCGCGCAGGGCGGCGGCCTCGTCCCAGCCGACCAGCGCGACCAGCTTGTCCAGCAGCCCCGGGTAGTCGCCGGAGTCGTAGATCACCGGCCGGCCGTCCTGGAACGTCAGGCGGTGGTCGTAGGGGAACTGGTCGGGCGTGATCAGGTTCCGGCGGCGCACCTCGGCGCGGTCGAGGCCGAGCGCGTCGGCGATGCGGTCCATCGTCCGCTCCATCGCGTAGCAGCCCTGCGGCCGCCCGGCCCCGCGGTAGGGCGTGACGATGACGGTGTTGGTGTAGACGCTCTCGACGACCACCCGGTACACGGGGATCACGTACGGGCCGACCAGCTGGGTTGCCGTCACGATCGGGACGATGATCCCGTAGGGCGTGTAGGCGCCGTTGTCGTGCCAGACGTGCACGTCGAGCGCGGTGATCCGGCCGTCGTCGTCGTAGCCGACGGTGATCTCCTGCCGCTGCTGGCGCTCGTGCGCGCTGGAGACGAAGTGCTCGCGCCGGTCCTCGGCCCACTTGACCTCGCGGCCGAGCCGGATCGCCGCCATCGGCACCAGCAGCTCCTCGGGCCACGGGTGCACGATCTTGACGCCGAAGCCGCCGCCGACGTCGGGCGCGATCACCTCGACGCGGTCCAGCGACAGCTCGAGCTTGGCGGCGATCGCCGCGCGCACCGACGTCGAGGCCTGGGTGCTGGAGTGCACGCGCAGGCTGCCGTCGTCGGCGTCCCAGCGGGCGTGCACGCCCTTGCCCTCCAGGGGCGTGCAGGCGCTGCGCTCGATGTACTGGGTGAACGACAGCGTGTGCGGGGCGGCGCCCAGCGCCGGCTCGACGTCGCCGGTCTCCTGGTGGTGCCGGGCGGCGACGTTGTCGGGGATCTCGTCGTGGACGGCCGCGCGCGCCTCGCGGGCGGCGTCCACCCCGACGACGACCGGCAGCTCCTCGTAGGTGACGACGATCCGCTCGGCGGCGTCCTCGGCCACGTACCGGTCGGTGGCCACGACCATGACGACCGGCTCGCCGACGTGGTTGACCTCGCCGTTGGCCAGCGGGTACCCGGTGCGCGGCGCGTGCAGCTGCGGGTGGGGGATGAGCACCGGCAGCGGCTCGGCCATCGGGCCGGTGAGGTCCTCGTAGGTGTAGATCGCGACCAGGCCCTCGACGTCCAGCGCCGCCTCGACGTCGACGTCGACGACGCGGGCGTGCGCGTGCGGGCTGCGCACGAACGCGGCGGCCAGGGCGCCGGCGCCGATGTCGTCGAGGTAGCGGCCGCGGCCGGTGATGAGGCGGGCGTCCTCGCGCCGGCGGACCGGCTCCCCGAACAGCTTGGTCGTCACCGGGCGTCCTCCCGCATCGCGGCGGCGGCGTGCCGGACGGCCTTCTTGATGTTGGCGTAGCCGGTGCACCGGCAGAGGTTGCCGCCGACGAGCTCGTCGACCTCCTCCTCGGTGATCTCCGTGCCCGCGTCCCGGGCCTCGAGGCCCGCGGCGATCGTCACCAGGAAGCCCGGCGTGCAGAACCCGCACTGCAGGGCGTGGCACTCGCGGAAGGCCTCCTGCACCGGGTGGAGCACCTGCCCGCCCTGGTGGTCCTCGCGGGTCAGGCCCTCGACGGTGGTCACCTCCGCGCCGTCGACCTGCACGGCGAGCACCAGGCAGGAGCGCACGGGGTCGCCGTCGACGAGCACCGTGCACGAGCCGCAGACGCCGTGCGCGCAGCCGACGTGCGTGCCGGTCAGGCCGAGGTCGTCGCGCAGCGCGTCGGCGAGGACGCGGCGCACCGGGACGGTCACCTCCCGCGGGACGCCGTTCACCGTCACGCGGACGGTCCGCTCCGTGTCGATCCGGGGGGTGTCGACGGAGGTCATGCAGCGGTCCTCTCGGCCGCCTCGCGGGCGGCGTCGGCCAGCGTCCTCTCGGTGAGCACGCCGACCAGCAGCCGGCGGTAGTCGGCGCTGGCGTGGATGTCGGTGTCGGGGTCGACCAGCGTGCGGGCCAGGGCGCCGGCCGCGGCCCAGTCGGCGCTGTCGACGGGCTTGCCGGCGACGGCCTCGGTGAGGTCGTGCACCTCGGGCACCAGCCCGACCGACAGGTAGGACGCGCGGACGGCGGCCACCCGGCGGTCCGCGTCGAGGGTCACGACGACGCCGGCCCCGCAGACGGCGTAGTCGCCCTTGCGCCGGGCGATCTCGGCGAAGGCGGTGCCCGAGCGCTCGGGCAGAGCGGGGAAGAAGGCGTCGACGACGACCGCGCCGCCGGGCAGCGAGGTCTCCAGCGGCCCGACGAACAGGTCCCGCCAGCCGACGGTCTCCCGGCCCGAGGGCGTCGCCACGGTCACCGAGCCGCCGGTGAGGGCGAGCACCGAGGTCATCTCGCCGGAGGGGTCGGCGTGCGCGATCGAGCCGACCGTCGTGCCGCGGTTGCGGATGGCCGGGTGGGCGACGTTCGCCGTCGCCCGGGCCAGCAGCGGCTGGACCCGGGCGGCGGCGCCGTCGCGGAGCAGGTGCGCGTGCCGGACCAGGGCTCCCACCCGCACGCCGTCCCCGGTCGCCTCGACGGCGTCGAGGCCGGGCACCCGGTTGACGTCCACCAGCGTGGCCGGCGCCGCCAGGCGCATCGCCAGCAGCGGCAGCAGCGACTGCCCGCCGGCGAGCACCTTGGCGCCGGGTTCGGCGGCCAGGACGTCGAGTGCCTCGTCGAGGGACCGGGGGTCGGCGTAGCGGAAGGGGGCGGGCTTCACTTCTCGAGCATGTCCCTGCGTCGGTCGGTGCCGGGGCGGCCCACCTGGTCGACCGACGACGGGTCGGCGCTGTACTCGCGGGCCCCGGGGGTGTAGTCGTGCGCCCCGGCGTGGCCGAGCGCGGGACCCGTGCCGCCGGCGTACTCCCGCTCGGCGACGAGCGCCGCCTTCATCTCGGCCGGCGCGAGGGCACGGGCCACGTGCCACCCGAGCACCGCCACGATGGTGCCCAGGGCGATGCCGCCCAGCGAGAAGGTGTCGGTGATCTGCAGGTTCACGTTGCCGATGGCGATGATGATGCCCGCGGCGAGCGGCACCAGGTTGATCGGGTTGGCGAAGTCGACCCGGTTCTCCTTCCAGATCTTCGCGCCGAGCAGGCCGATCATCCCGTAGAGGACGACGGTGATCCCGCCGAGCACGCCGCCCGGGATGATGTTGATCAGGGCGCCGAACTTCGGGCAGAGGCCGAGCAGGATCGCCACGAGGGCCGCCACGTAGTAGGCCGCCGTCGAGTAGACGCGGGTGGCGGCCATGACGCCGATGTTCTCGGCGTACGTGGTCGTCGGGGAGCCGCCGACCGAGGAGGCCACGACGGTGGCGACACCGTCGGCGGCGATCGCGCGGCCCATGTAGGGGTCGAGGTCGCGCTTGGTCATCTCGGCGACCGCCTTGACGTGGCCGGCGTTCTCCGCGACCAGCGCGATGACGGCGGGCAGCACCAGGAGGCTGAAGTTCAGGGAGAAGCTGGGCGCGGTGAAGTCCGGCAGGCCGAACCAGTCGGCCTGGCCGACGGTGTCGAAGTTGATCCGGTCGCGGGTGACGACCTCGCCGGTGCCGTCGGGCGAGGTGATCTGGCCGGCGGTCGCGTCGAGCAGGATCGACAGCAGGTAGCCGAAGACCAGCCCGAGCAGGATCGAGATGCGGGCCCAGAAGCCGCGCAGCAGCAGCGAGGCGACGATGACGAAGGCCATCGTGGCCAGCGCCACCCACTGGTCCTGGGGCCAGTAGATGCCGGCGACCACCGGGGCCAGGTTGAAGCCGATCAGGAGCACGACCGCGCCGGTCACCGCCGGCGGCAGGATCGCGTGCAGGAACCGGACCCCGGCGAAGTGGATGAGCACGCCGACCAGCGCCAGCACGACGCCGGAGACCAGGATCGCGCCGACGACGTCGCCGGAGTCGCCGCCCTGCGCCCGGACGGCGACGACGCCGCCGACGAACGAGGCGCTCGTGCCCAGGTAGCTCGGCACCTTCCCGTTCACGATGAGCAGGAAGATGATCGTCGCGATCCCGCTCATCATGATCGCGAGGTTGGGGTCGAGCCCCATGACGATCGGGAAGACGAAGGTCGCCCCGAACATCGCGACGACGTGCTGGGCGCCGATGCCGATGGTGCGGGGCCACGACAGCCGCTCGTCGGGCGCGACGGCCTCGCCCAGCGGCGGCGTCTTGCCGTCGCCGTAGAGCTTCCAACCGAACGCCATGGGGTCCTCCTCGCGAGGCACAGCCGATGCGGGCCGGGAGGTGCCGCCACCCCCGGGAGGCCGTCACAGTGTCACGCGACACGCGGGCGCGAAAGTGCCTCAGCGCTAAATGTTCGACCGGAAACAAGATCGTTGCGCCGCCGATATCTCACCGCTGAGGGATCTCCCGGTACGGTCGGCGGGGTGAGCGATCCAGGCCCCGGAGAGGGCGTCCGGCACGTCTCCCTGCGCAGCGGCGTCTACGCCGACTCGGTGCGGTTGATGCAGGTCAGCCGCGACGTCGGCGCCCGGGAGGGGGTGACCGCCGTCCTCGTCGCCATGGCCACGCCGCTCAACGTCGAGCTCGCCGCGGGCATGGGGCTGGCGCCCGCGGAGACCCCCGCGCCCGACCAGCTGCTCATCGCCGTCCGGGCCGTGGACGACGACGCGCTGGCCGCCGCGGTGGCCGCCGTCGACGCCGCCCTGGCCGAGCGCGAGCGCTCCCGCGCCACCGCCGACGCCCAGCCGGCCCGCACGATCGGCGCCGGCCTCGACGACCTCGAGCCGGGGACCCCGGCACTGGCGATCGTGAGCGTCCCCGGGCAGTACGCCGCGCTCGAGGCCGCCGACGCGATCGCCGCCGGCCGCAGCGTGCTGGTCTTCTCCGACGGCGTCCCGGTCGAGCAGGAGGTCGCGCTCAAGCGCGCCGCGCACGCCGCCGGCGTCCTGGTCATGGGCCCCGACTGCGGCACCGCGATCGTGTCCGGCGTCGCGCTCGGCTTCGCCAACGTGGTGCGCCCCGGGCCGGTCGGCGTCGTCGCGGCGTCGGGGACCGGCGCGCAGCAGGTGTCCTGCCTGCTCGACGCGGCCGGCGTCGGCGTCTCGCACGTGATCGGCGTCGGCGGGCGCGACCTGTCCGAGGCCGTCGGCGGCCTGGCCACCCTCGACGCGCTGGCGGCGCTGGACGCCGACCCGGCCACCGAGCGGGTGCTCGTGGTCTCCAAGCCGCCGGCGCGGTCGGTGGCCGAGGCCGTGGAGCGGGCCGCCGCGGGGCTGTCCACGCCGGTCCGGTCGGCCGCCCTGTCGCCGGAGACGCCGGACCTCACCGCCGCCGTCGAGGCGCTGCTGACCGACATGGGCCTCGACGTCCCCGTCTGGCCCTCGCGGCCCGGCCCGGCGGAGGCCGCGCTGCCCGGGGCGGTGCTCAAGGGCCTCTACTCCGGCGGCACGTTGGCCGACGAGGCGATGCTCCTCGCCGCCCCCGTGCTCGGCGACGTCCGGTCCAACACCCCGCTGCGGCCCGAGCTGGACCTCGGGACGGACCTGTCCGCCCGCGGCCACGTCGTCGTCGACTTCGGCGACGACGCCCTCACCGTCGGCCGCGCCCACCCGATGATCGACCCGACGCTGCGGCTGGAGGCGATCGAGCGGCTGGCCGCCTCGGGCGAGCCCGCCGTGCTGCTGCTCGACGTCGTCCTCGGCCACGGCGCCGACGCCGACCCGGCGGCGGCCCTCGCCCCGGCGCTGGCCGCCGCGCGCGAGCGCGCGCACCTGCCGGTGGTGGTCGCGCTGGTCGGCACCGAGGCCGACCCCCAGGGCTGGAGCCGGCAGGCCGACGCCCTCGCCGCGGCCGGTGCCGCGGTCTTCGCCTCCAACGCCGCGGCCACGCGGTACGCCCTCGACCTGCTGGGAGCGCAGCGATGAGCCTGGGTGGTCTGCTGGACGGCCCGCCGGCGGTGGTGGCCGCGGGTGTCGACGTCTTCTCCGGCGCGCTGCGCGCCCAGGGGGCGTCGGTGGCCGACGTCGACTGGCGGCCACCCGGCTTCGGCGACGCCGGCGACCTCGCCGCGCTGGCGCTGGACCCGCGACGGGCGGCGGCCAACCGGACGGCGGTCGAGCGGGTGCTCGCCGCCGGGTCGGTGCTGGTCGACGTCCGCCCGGCCCGGGAGGTGCTCGGCCTCGAGGGGCGCACGCTGCTCCACTCCGGCCCGCCGCTGACCTGGGAGGCGGCGTCGGGGCCGATGCGCGGGGCGCTGATCGGCGCCTGCCTGTTCGAGGGCTGGGCGTCCACGGTGGCCGACGCCGAGGCGCTGCTCGCGTCCGGCGGCGTGGAGCTCGAGCCGTGCCACCACCGCTCCGCCGTCGGCCCGATGGCCGGGGTGACCTCGCCGTCGATGTGGGCGTGGTGCCTGGAGGACCCGGTGGGCGGCGGCCGGGCCTACTGCAACCTCAACGAGGGCCTGGGCAAGGTGCTGCGGATGGGCGCCTTCGGCGAGGAGGTGCTCACCCGGCTGGCCTGGATGCGCGACGTCCTCGGCCCGCTGCTGGCCCGCGCGGTGCGCTCGATGGCCGAGCCGCTGGACGTCAAGGCCGTGCTCGCGCAGATGCTGCAGATGGGCGACGAGGGGCACAACCGCAACCGCGCCGGATCGCTGATGACCCTGCGCGAGCTGTCCCCGGCGCTGGTCGCCCTCGACGCACCGTCGGACGACGTCGCGGCGGCGCTGCGCTTCATCGGCGGCAACGAGCACTTCTTCCTCAACCTCGGCATGCCGGCGGCGAAGCTGGCGATGGACGCCGCCCGCGACGTCCCGGGCTCGACGCTGGTCACCGTCATGGCGCGCAACGGCACCGAGTTCGGCGTGCAGACCGCCGGCACCGGCGACCGCTGGTTCACCGGCCCCGCGCAGACGCCGGTCGGCCTGTTCCTCGGCGACTACGGCCCCGAGGACGCCAACCCCGACATCGGCGACTCCGCAATCATGGAGACCTACGGCGTCGGCGGGTTCTCGATGGCCGCCGCGCCGGCGATCGTGCGGTTCGTCGGGGGCACCGTGCCCGACGCGCTGGCCACGACCGAGCGGATGTACCAGCTCACCCTGGCCGAGAACCCGGCGATGGCCATCCCCATCCTCGGCTTCCGCGGCGCCCCGACCGGCATCGACGTCCTCGCCGTGGCCCGCACCGGCTGGCTGCCGCAGATCAACACCGGCATGGCCGGGCGGGTGGCCGGCACGGGTCAGGTGGGCGCGGGCCTCGTGCAGCCGCCGCGGGAGTGCTTCGAGCAGGCGCTGGCCGCCCTCGCCGAGGAGGCCCGCGCGGCGACCGCGGCCTGACCCGGGTCCCGCTTGCCGGGCCCGGCGGGGACCGGCCAGGCTGCGGCGCATGGGGACCAGCGCCCGGCCGGACGACGGACCGGACGACGCCCTGCGACGGACGGGTGCGCCGCAGAACGAGATGCCGGTGGCCCTGCCGCAGAACGTGCTGCTCGCCCGCACCGACGACGCCGTGGTGGCCCTGTTGGGGATGCAGGTCTACTCGACGGGCCTGGCGTTCGACCTCGGCGTCCGGATCCGGCCGGGGAGCCTGTCCGGGGCCGAGCTCCACGAGGTGCTCTGGCGGCCCGGCGTGCCACCGCTGCTCCTGGGGCTCGAGCTGGCCGACGGCACGCGGGTGGACAACGTCGGCGAGCCCGGGCAGGGCGGGGACGTCGTCCTCACCCAGGGGAGCGGCTCGGGCAGTGAGAACTCCGTCGACCACTCCTGGTGGTTGTCCCCGCTGCCGCCGGCCGGGCCGCTGACGGTGGTCGTGCGGTGCCCGGAGCTCGGTGTCCCGGAGACCAGCACGGTGCTCGACGGGACGGCGATCCGCGAGGCCGCCGACCGGGCGGTCACGCTGTGGCCCTGGGAGCCCCCTCGACGGCGCGGCCCCGACCTGCCGCCCTCCCCACCGGAGATCCCGGAGGACAGCTGGTTCGCCCGCCGCTGACCGGAGATCCCGCGGGACCGCTAGGCCGGGCCGCAGGCGAGCAGGGTGTCCAGCGCGGCGGCCAGGCCCTCCCCGCCGGTCAGCGGGGCCCGGAACGGCACGCGCAGGTCGTGGCAGGAGTGCCGCGCCTCGACGCGGAACCGCACCCCGTGCCGGTCCAGCCCGAGCAGGCGGACGTCGTCGCGCGGGCCGGCCCAGGCCCGCACCCGGCCGCGCAGGGTGTCCAGCGCACCGGCGTGCACGGTGGCGAGGCCGGACTCGTCGGCGCTCACCGGGTCAGGCCGCGCGTCCGCGAACTCCTCGGGCTCGACCTCCGACGACGTCCCGGCGTCGGTGAGCAGCACCTCGGCGAGGTCCAGGCGCAGCAGCACCGCGCCCAGGCCGACGTCGAGCAGCGCGTCCGAGGGGCGGACGTCGGCGAGGTCGAGCAGGGCCGCCTGCACGCCGGCCGGGTGCACCGGGGTCAGCCAGCCGGACAGCTCCACCTGCCCGCGCACCGGGTGCTGCACCGGGAAGGGCGTGCGGTCGGTGACGGTCAGCCGCGCCGGCAGGTCGCCCAGGGGCGAGGTCCGCAGCGCCGTCGCCAGGCGCCCGTCCGCGGGGACGACGACGAGCACCTGCCCGGACGCCGTCGTCCCGGTGACCGTGACCTCGACCGCGCCGACGCCGACCGCGTGCAGCGCCGCCGAGGCCCGGGCGGCCACCGTGCGGGCGCGCTCGGCGGGGGAGGGCTGCGGGATGCCGGTGGTGCCCGAACCGGCGCGGGAGGAGGGGCCGGCGGTCATCGATCACCTCGGGTGTCGGGATGGGGGTAAGGTGAACCTAACCTAACTCGACGACGGAGGTCCCGTTGAACACCCCGCGCCCCAAGGTCCGGCTCAGCCGCCGGCTCGGCCTGCCGCTCACCCCGAAGGCCGTGAGCTACTTCGAGCGCCGCCCGTACCCGCCGGGCGAGCACGGCCGCAAGCGCAAGCAGCAGAGCGACTACTCGACCCGGCTGCTGGAGAAGCAGCGGCTGCGGGCGCAGTACGACGTCAGCGAGACCCAGCTGCGCCGGGCGTTCGACCGGGCCCGGCGCACCGGCGGCAAGACCGGCGAGGCGCTGATCCAGGACCTCGAGTCGCGGCTGGACGCCACGGTGCTGCGGGCCGGGTTCGCGCGGACCATCTACCAGGCCCGCCAGTTCGTCACCCACCGGCACGTGCTGGTCAACGGCCGCCGGGTGGACCGCCCGTCCTACCGGCTGCGCCCGGGCGACTGGATCTCGATCGCCGAGGGGTCGCGGACCCGGGAGCCGTTCCAGGTCGCCGCGTCCGGCGCGCACGCCACCGCCCCGGCCTACCTCGAGGTGCGGCTGGCCGACCTCACCGCCCGGGTGGAGCGCGTGCCCGCCCGCGAGGAGGTCCCGGTGGTCTGCGAGGAGCAGCTGGTCGTGGAGTACTACTCCCGCTGACCCGGCACCAGCACCCCGACGTCGTCGGCGAAGGACAGCCGGGCGGCCGTGGCGCCCTGCAGGTCGTCGCGGCCGAGCCCGGCCACCATCTCGCGCACGAGGAACCCCTCGGCGGTGACGTCGAGGACGGCGAGGTCGGTGTAGACGCGGTCGACCACGCCGGCGGCGGTGAGCGGGTAGGTGCAGCGCGGCACGAGCTTGGGCTCGCCGGCCTTCGTCGTGTGCGTCGTCATCACCAGCACCCGCTTCGCGCCGACGGCGAGGTCCATCGCGCCGCCGACCGCCGGCGGGTGCGAGGCGTCGTCGGTGGCCCAGTTGGCGAGGTCGCCGTGCTCGGAGACCTGGAAGGCGCCGAGCACGGTCAGGTCGACGTGGCCGCCGCGCATCATGAGGAACGCGTCGGTGTGGTGGAAGAACGCCCCGCCGGGCAGGAGGGTCACCGGCTGCTTGCCGGCGTTGATCAGCTCGGGGTCCTCCTCGCCCGGTGCCGGGGCGGGACCCATGCCGAGGATCCCGTTCTCCGAGTGGTAGACGACCTCCCGGTCGTCCCCGACGCAGTCGGCGACCAGCGTGGGCAGGCCGATGCCGAGGTTCACGTAGGCGCCGTCGGGGATGTCCCGGGCGATCCGCCGTGCGACGTCCCGCGTGTCCAGCCTCACGCCTCGCCCACCTCCACGACGCGGTCCACGAAGATCCCCGGCGTCACGATCACCTCCGGGTCCAGCGCACCCAGCTCCACGAACTCGTCCACCTGGACGACGGTCAGCGCGGCCGCCGCGGCCATCGTCGGGCCGAAGTTCCGCGCGGCGGTGCGGTAGACGAGGTTGCCCCAGCGGTCGGCGCGCGCGGCCCGGACCAGGGCGACGTCGCCGGGCAGGGGCTCCTCGAAGACGTGCCGGCGGCCGTCGATCACCCGCACCTCCTTGCCCTCGGCGAGGCGGGTGTCGGCACCGGTCGGGGTGAAGAACCCGCCGAGGCCCGCGGCCGCCGCGCGCATCCGCTCGCTGAGCGTGCCCTGCGGGACCAGCTCGAGCTCCACCTCGCCGGCGCGCCAGCGCTCCTCGAACCAGACCGAGCCGGCCGAGCGCGGGTAGGAGCAGACGATCTTGCGCACCCGCCGCTCGCGCAGCAGCGCCGCGACGTCGGTCTCGCCGGAGCCGGCGTTGTTGGTGACGACGGTGAGGTCGGTGGTCCCCTGGTCGAGCAGCGCGTGCACCAGCTCCACCGGGACGCCGGAGGCGCCGAACCCGCCGATGAGCACGGTCGCGCCGTCCTCGATGCCCGCGACGGCGTCGGCCAGTGACCCGACCCGCTTGTCGATCATCCGCACCTCTCCGGTCCGTCGGCGTGCCCCGACGCTAACCGGCCGGCGCGCGCCCGGCTCCACCCGCCGGGGTCGTGGTTCCGCGGACCCTCCTGAGCGCGGAGACGCCACCGGCCGGCGCCGGGTGCCGTGAGGGCCCCGACGCCGGCCGGTGACGGTCGGTTCAGCTGGACAGGCGGACCAGCCGCTGGATCAGCGACCGGCTGGGGAACCGGTCCTGGCGGATCTTGTCCAGCAGGATCTCCGCGTACTCCTGCTTGCGCCACGGCGTGAGGAGCGCCTCGACGTCGTCCATCATCGTCGCCGACGGGTAGTGGTCGGTCTCGATCTTCTCCAGGAGGACGTCGAGGACCTCCTCCCGGACGCTGAGCGAGATCGCCGCCTCACGCAGGGACGCGGGGACCTCGCCGTTCTCGGTCTGCGACACCGTCGCCTCCTCTCAGCGGGTCCCGGCGGGTGCTGCCCGCCGCGCCCGTCGCCGCGGGGGCGCGCCGCCCCCGGATCCGTCGCCGGAGGATGCCCCCGCGGGGACCGGCTCCTCCTCGGGAGCCTCCTCCGGGGCCTCCTCGGGAGCCTCCTCCTCCTCGGGCTCCTCCTCAGCGCCCTCCTCGCCGGCCTCCTCCTCGCCGGCTTCCTCCTCGCCGGCTTCCTCCTCGTCGTTCCCGGCTTCCTCGTCGTAGCCGGTCTCGTCCTGGTCCTCGGCCTCTTCCGGGGACTCGGCACCGGTCTCGTCCGGCTCCGGCTCGTCGGGTCCGCGGACCACCTCGCCGTCCCGGATCTCCCCACGCCAGCTGCCGGTGGCCTCGCCGCGCATCATGATGAAGCGCCGGAAGTGCTTGAGGTCCAGCCGGGCGCGGCGACCCTGGGCCCGCCAGATGTTGCCGGTCTTCTCGAACAGGCCCTGCGGGTAGTACTCCATGACCAGCAGGACCTGCGTGAGGTCGTCGGCGAGCGGGTGGAACGTGATGACGCCCTTGGTCGTGCCCTTGGCGCCCTCGGTGGTCCAGACGATCCGCCGGTCCGGGATCTGCTCGGTGACGGTGGCCTTCCAGTTCCGCCGGGACTTGAACACCTTCACCCGCCAGTTGCTGGACACCTCGTCGGCCTGGTCGACCGAGTCGACGCCCTTCATGAAGCTGGCGAACTCCTGGTACTGCGTCCACTGGTCGTAGGCGACGTTCACCGGGACGCCGACGTAGACGTCCTCGACGATGTTGACGAACTTCTTGTTGCCGCCGGCCCCGCCGCCCTTGCGGAAGACGCCCTTGATCTTCTCCTTGATGCCGGAGCCCACGCCGCCGAGCACCGCCTTGACCGGGCTGTCGCCCTCGGCCAGCCGGGAGATGGCCCCGGTGGCGGCGGGGGCGACGAAGCCGCCGCCCTCGGCCTTCTCCTTGAGGTTGTCGGTGACGCCGCCGACCTTGCTGCCGAGCGACTTCACCGCGTCGGTGGCGCGGGCCTTGGCGTAGTCCTTCGCCGCGTCACCGAGGCGGCCGATCACGGGGTTGCTGGCGAGCCCGCCGAGCAGGCCCCCGCCACCTCCGCCACCGCCGCCGCCGGTGTCCTGGTTCTCCTGGTTCTCCGTGCTGGTCATGCCCGGGTTCCTTCCGTGCGCGGACGACGGGGTGAGCGGCCCTGCGGCCGGGCGCGGCGTGCCGGCTCGGCCTCGTTCTGGCGGCCCTCGTCACGGCCGGCGGCCTCCTGGCCGCCGCCGGACGCGGCCTCGCCGGTCTGCCGGGACCGTCGGCGGGGGGCATCGGCGGGCTGCTGCCCCCGGTCGCCCTTGGCCCCGCGGGCCCGGCCACCCTCCTGGCGGCTCTGCGGACGCCGGGCCCCACGGCGCGGCGGCAGCGGGGTCTCCTGCGGGGTCTCGTCCTCGCCGGTGCCGGCGTCGTCCGACTCGGCGCTGTCCGACTCGGCGCTGTCCGACTCGGCGGTGTCATCACCCGGCGAGCCACCGGCCTGGCCCGGGTCGACGTCGACGTCGGCGTGGCCGGGGTCGGGGGTGCGGTCCTCGCTGTCGCCCTCGTCCTCGCCCTCGTCCTCGCCCTCGTCCTCCGTGGACGTGGCGTCCTCGGCCGTGGCCTCGTCGGACTCCTCGTCCTCGTCGGAGCTGTCGCCCTCCGCGGTGAGGCCGGTGTCGCCCTCGGCCTCGTCCTCGTCGGACTCCTCGTCCTCGTCGGACTCCTCGTCCTCGTCGGAGGTGTCGTCCTCGGCGGTGAGGTCGCCCTCGGCCTCGTCCTCGGCGTCCCCCTCGTCCTCGTCGGACTCCTCGTCCTCGTCGGAGGTGTCGTCCTCGGCGGTGAGGTCCTCGTCCCCCTCGTCCTCCGCCTCGTCCTCCGCCTCGTCCTCGTCGCCCTCCTCGTCGTCGTAGGCGTCCTCGTCGTCCTCGTAGTCGTCCTCGTCGGACTCGGCGTCCTCGTCGGCCGTGTCGTCCTCGGCGGTGAGGTCCTCGTCCGCCTCGTCCTCCGCCTCGTCCTCCGCCTCGTCCTCCGCCTCGTCCTCCGCCTCGTCCTCGTCGGACTCCGCCTGGTCCTCGTCGGACGCGGTCTCGGACTCGCCGGTGTCCTCCGCGACCCCGGCGTCCTCGGACTCGTCCGCCTCGGTGTCCTGGTCCTCAGCGGTGTCCTGGTCCTCGGTGTCCTGGTCCTCGGTGTCCTGGTCCTCGGTGTCCTGGTCCGCGGTGTCCTGGTCCGCGGACCCGGCGGTGTCCTCGTCACCGGCCTTGCCGGAGTCCTCGGCGGTGTCCTCCTCCTGGCCCTTGCCCTTGCCGGTGATCGCCCGGAGGCCACGGCGCAGCACGCCGGTGCCCGACTCGGCCGCGCCGCCCGCGGCGCCGCCCGCGGCGCCGGCCGCCTTGCCGGCGGTGTCGGTGGCCGTGGAAGCGGCCTCGCCGGCGGTGTCGGTGGCCTTGAGCGCCGCCTCGCCCACGGTGTCGGCGGCCTTCCCGGCCTTCTCGTTCAGGGCGGCCGTGCGCTGCTCCAGCGCCTTGGTCAGCGCCGCGAGCTGGGTGTCGAAGGTGGCCGTCGCCGCGCTCCTGCCGGCCTGGAGCAGGGGACCGCGCAGCTGGGTCAGCAGCTCCTTGGCCTCGTTGCTGCTGGCGACGGACAGGAGGGCCTCACGCAGGAGGCGCTTGGGGTCCAGGGCGGACTGCGAGCCGGCGACCCACATGGCGAAACTGAGTGCGGCCCGGCCCTTCTTCATGCGGCCCAGCAGGTAGCCACCGAGCGTGGCGGCCCCCAGCTTGAGCACGGACGGGGTGGGACTCTCGGTCACAGTGGTCCTCTTCTCCCACCAGGGACCCGGTCCCCGGTGCACCTGGTCGATCGACTGCCGCCGGCCCCCGTACCGACGGTGTGCTGCTTTCCCTCACCACCCCCATCGCGAACGGGGTGCGGGCTGCGAACCCACGACCACGTCGTCCAGGAAGCTGTAGACGGGCATCGGGCCCACGTACTCGACGCTCGCGCTGCCGGCGGCGGCCTCCCGCAGCCGGGCGACCGTGGCGTCGGCGTCGTCCAGCCGGTCGCGCCGGACCAGGTACGCCGTCCGCGACACCTGGTCGTCGACGTGCAGCTCGCGCGACTGCTCGGCCACCCCGGACAGCTCCTGCGTCCAGGTGGCGGCGAGCTCGGCCTGCAGGTCGGCGACGCGCGCGGCCACGGCCTCGCCCACCGCCATCCGGTCGGCCAGCGAGGCCCCCGGCACCCGGGCGCGCGCGGCGAGCCGCGCGATGTCCGGGTCGTCGCGGCTCACCGCGGCGACCGAGGCGTCGGTGTCGAAGTCGAGGTCCAGCCGCAGCTCGACCAGGTCGGCCACGGCGGCCAGGCGCTGGGCCAGCTCGTCCGCCGACGGCTCGAGCACCTCGGCCCGGACGGCGTCCTCGTCGGGCGCGACGGTCCCGAACGGCAGCGGCAGCACCGGGACGGTCACGACCAGGGCCACCAGCAGGTCGAGGTGCGCGACGGCGTCGTCGCCCACCAGGTCGCCGTCCGGCGCGTCGGACACCACCGCCGCCAGCGGACCGGCGACGACGGCGCGCGGCTGCTGCAGCCGGCCGGGCGGCACCCGGCCGACGGCGGGGGCGTCGGACTCACGGACGACGCCGTGGACGAGCAGCACCGTCAGCTCCGGTTCTGCGGCCGCCGCGACGCCGGGGCACCGCGCTCGCCGCCGCCGCGCGAGCCGCCGTCGCCCTCCTCCTCGCGGTTCCGGTCGCGGCCGGTGAGGGAGCCGATGACGTCCTGCGCGGTCTCCCGGGCGCCGCTCAGGGCTCCTTTCGTCGCCGACTTCGGCCCACCCTGTGTCACCTCGCGGATGAGGCCGGGCAGGCCCGCGACCTGGTCCTGCGGCTGCAGGTCCAGCCGGTTGACCGCCTCGGCGAAGCGCAGGTAGGTGTCGACGCTGGCGATGACGATCCGCGCGTCGATGGTGAGCAACTCGATGCCCACCAGCGCCACGCGCACGTACGCGTCGATGACGATGCCCTTGTCGAGGACGACGTCGAGGACGTCCGCGAGGCCGCTGGGCCGGGGGGCGCGGTTGACGGAGGACGTGGACATGGTCATGGCTGTCTCCTGCTCGGGTCGGGGTCAGGGGGCCGTGCTCGGGTGCCCGTGGTGCCACCGCGCGCCAGCGCGGTGAGGTCGAGGGGCAGGTACAGGTCCTCGGGGACGACGCCGAACGCGTCGATCAGCTCGTCGAAGGTGGCCTCCAGGTCGATCAGCGCCCGGCCGAGCTGCTCGACCTGGGCGTCGGTGAGGTCGCCGGCGTCCACCCGCCGCAGCGCCTGGCGCTCGACGACCTGGCGGACGACCTCCAGCAGGGACACGACCAGCCGCCCCAGCGAGCGGCCGACCTCCTCGCCGCTGCCCTCGAGGCGGCGGGCGGCGCCGGACGGTCCCCTCCGCCGCGGTGGCGGGAGGTCGGGGCCGGTCACCGGAGGGCCTCCGTGCCGGCCGGCTGCGGCTCCCGGGGCTGGACGGCGGTGAGCAGCAGGCGCAGGTCCAGCCGGACCAGGTCGATGCCGGCCAGGGTGATGACGACGTCCCCGCCGACGTAGGCGCCGCGCTGCAGCACCCGGTCGAGCAGCTCGACCAGGCTCGTGCCCCGGGTGTCCCCGCCGAGGATGCCGGTCCGCTCAGCCACCGTGGCCCTCCGCGGTCAGCGCGGCGAAGGAGTACGGCGGCCAGGGGCCACTGACCTCCAGCGCGAGTCCGTCGTCCTCGAGCTCGGTCCGGAGGTCCCCGACCGCGGCGAGGAACGCCTCCTCCGCGTCCGGCACCACCAGGCAGGCGAGGTCGAGCAGCAGCCCGGATGCCGGCGCGGCGCCGCGGTGCAGGCACTCCCGGACGTGCGGGTCCAGCGCCTGCTCGAGCCGGTCGGCCGCCCGGGCGGCGTCGCGGGCGGCCTCCTCCCGCTCGCGCAGCGCCTGCCGGCGCCGGGCCAGGTACGCGGTGCCGGTCAGCTCCTCCCGGTCGGGCCGGGACCCGCCGTCGGCGGTCTCCTCGCCGCCGGCCGGGCGGACCAGCCGGACGCCCCACTCGCGGGCGTCGCCGATGCGGGTCAGCTGCTCGCGGGCCACGGCGGCGTGCTCGGCCAGGAGGCGGCGGGCGGCCGTCTCGTCGGGGACGGCGGTGCCCAGCCGCAGCGGCAGCACCGGACCGGCGGCGACGGCGGCCCGGACGACGGCGTCGTGGCCGCGGGCCAGCAGCGCCAGCCGCCCGCCCTCGGACAGGTCGTCGGGGTCGACCTCCAGGTCGGCCCGCGGCACGCGGCGCACGAGCAGGCCGAGGTCGCCGTCGGTGACCAGTTCGAGGGGGCGCCCGCCGTGGGGGGCGCCGGGCGGGTCCGCGGGCACCGGGAGGTCGGCGGGGGCCAGCGCGAAGGCGTACAGCACCTCGCCCGGCAGCGGGGCCGCGTCGGTCCGGGGCGGGGGCACGGGAGGCGGGGCCGGCTCGGGCGGCGCGGCGGGCTCCGGGCGTGCGGCGGCGGCCGGCGCGGGGGCCGCACCCGCGGCCCGGCCGGCGAGGACCTCCGCCACCAGGGCGTCGGCGACCAGGCCGGCCAGCCGCTCGACCGCCAGTTCACGGCCCCGGACGACCGCGTCCGCCAGCACGTCGGGGCCCAGCTCGCGGGCCACCCGGGTGAGGCGGTCGGGGACGTCGGGGCCGGTCACGGCTGCTCGGCTCCCCGCCGCTCCGGCGCCCCGTCCGTCGCCTCGTCCGAGGCCGCCGGGCCGGCCTCGAGGCCCTGCCGGCGGACCAGGTCCTCCAGCTCGGCGACGCGCGCCCGCAGCGCGGCGACCTCGCCGTCGTCGCGCTCGCCGTCGTCGCGCTCGCCGTCGTCGCGCTCGCCGCTCTCGACGGCCGGCGCGGGCCGGCCGGAGAAGAACGGGTCGTGGCTCCACCAGTCCAGGCCCATCTCGCGGGCGGTCTCCGCGGAGGACACGAACAGGCGCAGCTTCAGGGTCAGCAGCTCGATGTCGAGGATGTTCACGACGATGTCGCCGGCGATGACGATGCCCTTGTCGAGCACCCGCTCGAGCACGTCGGCCAGCGAGTCGGGCTGCCGGCCGAGCGCTCCGCTGCCGACGCCGACCTGCCGGCGGGCGACGGGGCCGCTCATGCCTGGTCCACCTGGCCCCGGCTGAAGCGGCGCAGCCGCTCGAACCCGGTCAGCGTGCCGGAGCCGTCCATGTCGACCCGGTAGGTCGCCATGACGCTCGTCGTGGTGGGGATGCGCTCGAGCTCGACGACGTCGACCAGCACGGACCACCCGTCGCCGTCCCGGCGCACGCCGGTGGTGGCGACGGGTTCGAGGCCCGTCAGAGCCATGAACTGCTCCAACGCGCCCCGGACGGCGCCCACGAGTCCCCCGTGACCCTCGCGATGATCCGTGTCCATGGAAGGCCCACTTCACTCGTCGAATGATCAGGATGCGCCTCTACCCTGCCCCCTTCCAGGGGAAACGGGTAGATCACGGACCGGTCACGGTGCACCGGGGCCGGTCCCGGGGCACCGCTGACCCGTGGACGTCGTCGGGGTGAGCAAGCGGTTGTCCTACGTCCTGCGGCACCGGCCCGACAGCGTCGGCATCGCCCTCGACGAGGCCGGCTGGGTCGACGTCGACGTGCTGCTGGCCGCTCTCGCCGCGCACGGCACGCCGCTGACCCGCGGGGACCTCGACCGCGTCGTCGCCGGGAACGACAAGCGGCGCTTCGCCTACGACCCGGGCGGCACCCGCATCCGCGCCAGCCAGGGGCACAGCGTGCCGGTCGCGCTCGGGTACGCGGCCGAGTCGCCGCCGGCCGTGCTGTTCCACGGCACCCCGGTGCGCCACCTGCCGTCGATCCTCACCGAGGGGCTGCGGCCGGGCCGCCGGCACGCGGTGCACCTGAGCCCCGACGAGGCGACCGCCCGGACGGTCGGGGAGCGCCGGGGCCGCGCCGCCGTCCTCCGCGTCGACGCGGCGGGGCTGGCCGCCACCGGGGCGGTGTTCACCCGGTCGGCCAACGGCGTGTGGCTGGTCGACGCCGTCCCGCCGGCCTTCCTGGCCGTCCTCGACGGATGACCCCGGCTGCCGTCCCCGGACCGCCGCCGGGGCCGGTGCGGCCGAGGACGGGCGGTGATCCGCGACGTCGTCGTCGGGGAGCCGTCCCCCGGCGAGTGGGCCGACGCCGAGATCCGAGGAGTCCCGTGCGCATCGACCTCTCCGGCCGCACCGCGGTCGTCACCGGCTCGTCCCGGGGCATCGTCGCCGGTCGGCCGCGACCTGCCCTGGAAGGAGGCGCAGGGGCGGTTCACACCTCGCCGCCGGCCTCGGCCACCACGGGCGGCGCGCTGCGCGTCGACGGCGGCTGCGTCGACGCGATCCTGCCGTGAGCGGGACCCGCGGGGGAGCGCCCCGCGGGTCCCGCGCCGGCCTCAGGCCCTGACGATCGCCGCGACCGGGCCGCCGCCCGACGGGCCCTGGTGCACCGCTGCCACGGACACGAACACCGCCGGGTCGCCGGTCACCGACGCCGCGACGCCCCCGACGGTCGCCTTGATCTGCCGGTGCCAGAAGACGTCGGAGTCGTCGAGCATCGCGTTGCGCCGGCCGCGGACGTAGCCGGTCGGGTCGGCCTCGCACTTGAGGAAGACGTTGACCAGCCGGTCGCCGAGGTCGCTGACGTGCGGGCGCTCGGGCAGGTCGAGGCCGGCCTGGCGGATGGCGTCCCAGATGCCGTCCTGGTCCAGGGCGTCCTTCATCACCGAGTGGCCGATGCGGTAGTTCCCGCCGTGCCCGCGCGCGTTGCCGACGACGACGATCTGCGCCCGGTCGAGCTCCACGCCCGACGAGCACGAGGCGACGGCGCTGTACAGGGACAGGTCGCGCATGACCTGCTCCTGCTCGGGCATCTCGATCTCGCCGAGCGCCACCGCGATGCCCAGCGCCGTCGTGCCGTTGGACAGGTCCATCGAGCCGTGCGGCTCGTCGTAGTAGGTGTCCTTGCCGCGGTTCTTCGCGTCGCGGATGGTCTCGATGGTGAGCAGCGGCGTCTTGGTCTGCACGTAGTGGACGTCGGCCGGGTCGGTGATCCCGGCGGCCTCCATCGCGCGGCGCACGCCCTCGGCGACCTTCTCCACCATCGCGATGCGGCCGATGTCCTCGGGGAGGATGACGTCGCTCATCGCGTAGCCCACGGTCAGCCGCG
Organism: Geodermatophilus arenarius; assembly: GCF_042654585.1. Taxonomy (NCBI): domain Bacteria; kingdom Bacillati; phylum Actinomycetota; class Actinomycetes; order Geodermatophilales; family Geodermatophilaceae; genus Geodermatophilus; species Geodermatophilus arenarius. Next base: position 6,122 of record NZ_JBHSGR010000019.1, on the reverse strand, counting down.
GCTCGTCGGTCTTCTCGACGGCGTCCTCGGGCAGCGTCGCGAAGATCGTCGCGTGCGGGCTGATCACGCCGTCGGTGCCGCCGGACCACACGATCGGGATCTCGGCGACCTCCTCCTTCGACCGGCTGCCCTTCTCCAGCAGCACCTCGCGGAAGGCGCGGTCGGCGATGATCCGGGTGTAGTCGTTGACGCCGCCGTTGCCCTCGGTCTTGCCGATGACGGCGACGACCCGGTCGGCCTCCATGACGCCGTCGTCGATGAGCTTGGCCAGCTCGCTGGCGTCGCTCACGTTGTGCAGCGGGACCTTGCGGACCTCGATCGGTGCGGGCACGGGACCACTACTCCTTCGTTGTCGGGGTTCGGCCCTCCTGCAGGGTCCCGCCGCGAGCGTGCGAGCGGCGGGGGCAGGAGGGTCCTTCTGCTTCTCTGTGCGGCGGTGAGCACGTTCTCTGTGCAGCGGTCTCTATGCAGCGGTGACCACGGTGCCGACGGCGTCCCCGGTGACGGCGTCGGCGATGTTCTCGAGCGAGGTGACGACGGCGCGCTGGCCGCCGCCCTCCACGAAGCGCAGGACGGCCTCGACCTTGGGGCCCATGGAGCCCCGGGCGAACTGGCCCTCCCCGGCGTGCGCGCGGAGCTCGGCCACCGTGACCCGGCCGAGCGGGCGCTGGGACGGCGTCCCGAAGTCGACCATCACGTTCGCGACATCGGTGGCGATCACCAGGGTGTCGGCCTCCAGGTCGCGCGCCAGGACGGCGGCGGTGAGGTCCTTGTCGATGACGGCCTCGACGCCCCGCAGGGCGGCGCCGTCCCCACCGTCGTCCGTCACCGGGATGCCCCCGCCACCGGCGCAGACGACGACGAAGCCGGCCGCGGCGAGGGCGTGGATCGCGGGGGAGTCGACGACCGACCGCGGCTCGGGCGAGGCGACCACCCGCCGCCAGCCCCGCGGGCCGCGGTCCTCCCAGACCTGGCCGAGGGAGACGAACCGCTCGGCCTCCTCGCGCGGGAGGAAGCGGCCGACCGGCTTCGACGGCTCGCGGAAGTGCGGGTCGTCCGCGTCGACCAGGGTGCGTGTGACCAGCCCGGCGGTGCGCTGGGGCAGCCCCCGGGCGGCCAGGGCCGCGTCCAGCTCGTCGGCGACGGTGAAGGCGATGGTGGCCTGGGTCTGCGCGACGTTCCAGTCCAGCGGCACCGGCGGCACGACGTGCGCGGCGAGCTCGTTCTTGACCAGCAGGTTGCCCACCTGCGGGCCGTTGCCGTGGGTGAGCACCACCTCGACCCCGGCGGCCACCACCTCGGCGACGTGGCCGGCCGCCTCGCGGATCGCGTTCCGCTGGGCCTCCGGGGTGGCCGAGCCGTCGGCACCGGTCATGGCGTTGCCCCCGAGGGCGATCACCACGCGGCGGGACGTCACCCCGGCGACCCTAGCGGCGTTTCTCTTAGCGGTGAAGTAGTTGCCGGGACCTCCTACCCCTCGCGCGGTCCCCGATCGCGGGACCATCCGGGCAGGAGCGGGGGCCGCCAGGAGGGAGACGGCGATGCGGGTCCACTTCGGCTTCGACACCCGCGCCACCCCGGCCCAGGTCCGCGAGGCGTTCACCGACGTCGGCGACCGGCGGCTGGAGGTGTGGTCGAAGACCCTCGACCCGGCGAGGTACGAGGTCCGCGAGCAGGGCGAGGGCTGGGCCGTGCTGCGCGAGGGCAGCGCGGGCGTCCCGTTCTGGGTGCTGCTGCGCTACGAGTGGCCGGACCCGGACCGGGTCACCTGGACGCTGCTGGACAGCGACCACTGCGACCGCGGCACCGGCGAGGTCCGGATCACCCCGCGGGACGACGGCGGCAGCCACGTCGACGTGACGTGGCGCCACAGCGGCGGCCGCGGGCTGCGCGGGCGGGCGGTGCTGCTGGCCCAGGGCCTGATCGCCCCTGTCGCGCTCCCCCGGGTCTATCGCGCCGCCCTCGACCGGGCGGCCGGCTGAGCCTCAGCGGCGCCAGAAGTCGAAGCGGTCCCGCCCGGGCCGGAACCCGGCGGCCTCGACGACGTCGACGGCGAGGTCGAAGCGCTGGCCCACCGCGCCGGGCTGGTGGGCGTCGCTGCCGAAGCTGACCGCCTCGCCGCCCTCCTCGCGGAACCAGCGCACCTGGTCGACCGACGCCAGCGGGCTGCTCGTGTTCACCTCGAGCGCCCGGCCGGTCCCGGCCAGCGCGCGGAACACCGCCCGGTACTCCTCCTCGTAGTCCTTCTCCACGTACCGGTGCGCCCCGCCGGGCCAGTACCGCCGCGGGAAGTCCACGTGCGCGAGCACCTGGAAGACGTCGCTGCTCTCCACCATGTCGACGACCTCGGCCAGGTAGCGGCGCATCGTCCCGTCGGCGTCGGAGTAGAGCAGCTGCCCCACCCCGTACAGCCGGCCCTCGTGGTGCAGCGAGTGCAGTGACCCCAGGATCCGGTCGACCGGCGCGCCGGACAGGTGGGCGGCGACGCTGGACTCGAACAGGTGCGGCTCGCCGGCCTCGACGCCGGACCAGATGCGCAGCTCGGGGAACCGCTCGCGGACCTCGGTCAGCTCGGCCCAGTAGCCCTCGGTGTCGATCGGCTCGTGCCGCGAGGCGTGCCGGTCGACCAGGCCGAGGGTGGTGGCCCGGTCGTCGGGGCCCCACACGGTGAAGTCGAGGTGCTCGGTGAAGGCGATCGCCGGCAACCCCTGCGCCACGGCCTGCTCGCAGGCACGCGCCATCGTCACGCTGCTCGGGGTGTCCCACGACCACCCGGTGTGCACGTGGTTGTCCGGCGGTCGCATCGTCCCCATCCTGCCCGTCGTCCCCCGGTCCCGCTCGCACGGTCCCGCTGTCGGGGGACCCACCTACTGTCGGGGGCCATGAGCACCGCCGCGCCCCCGTCCGATCTGGCCGCCGAGGCCCTCGGCGTCCTCCGCGAGCTGACCGGCCGGCCCGACGCGGTGTTCCGCGAGGGGCAGGACGCCGCCGTCGCCGCGCTGGTCGAGCGGTCGGAGCGGGCGCTGGTCGTGCAGCGCACCGGCTGGGGCAAGTCGGCGGTGTACTTCGTGTCCACCGCGCTGCTGCGCCGCCGCGGCGCCGGGCCCACCCTGCTGGTCAGCCCGCTGCTCGCGCTGATGCGCGACCAGGTGGCCGCCGCGGCCCGCGCCGGCATCCGCGCGGTGGAGATCTCCAGCGCCAACGCCACCGAGTGGGACGACGTCGCCGCGCGCCTGGCCGCCGACGACGTCGACGTCCTGCTCGTCTCCCCGGAGCGGCTGACCAACCCGCGCTTCCGCGAGGAGCAGCTGCCCGGCCTGGTCGCCCGCTGCGGCCTGCTCGTCGTCGACGAGGCGCACTGCGTCTCCGACTGGGGCCACGACTTCCGTCCCGACTACCGCCGCATCCGCGACCTGCTCGGCACCCTGCCCGCCGGCACGCCCGTCCTCGCCACCACCGCCACGGCCAACGAGCGCGTCGTCGCCGACGTCGCCGAGCAGCTGGGCGCCGGCGGTGCCGGGGTGACGACGGTCCGCGGCCCGCTGGCGCGCGACTCGCTGCGCCTGGGCGTGCTGCGGCTGCCCACCGACCGCGCGCGGCTCGCCTGGCTGGCCGCCCACCTCGGCGACCTGCCGGGCAGCGGCATCGTCTACACGCTCACCGTCGCCGCGGCCGAGGAGACGGCGGGGCTGCTGCGCGACGCCGGGCACGACGTGCGCGCCTACACCGGCCGCCTCGACGACGCCGACCGCAAGGAGGCCGAGGAGGCGCTGCGGGAGAACCGGGTGAAGGCGCTGGTCGCCACCTCGGCGCTGGGCATGGGCTTCGACAAGCCCGACCTGGGCTTCGTCGTCCACCTCGGGGCGCCGTCGTCGCCGGTCAGCTACTACCAGCAGGTGGGCCGCGCCGGCCGCGCCGTCGACTCCGCCGACGTGCTGCTGCTGCCCGGCCCCGAGGACCTCGCCATCTGGCAGTGGTTCGCCACCTCGTCCATGCCGCGGGAGGACCACGCCGCGGCGGTGCTCTCGGCGATGGCCGACGGGAAGGCGTGGTCGGTGGCCCGGCTGGAGACCGTGGCCGACGTCCGCCGCTCGCGGCTGGAGCTGCTGCTGAAGGTGCTCGCCGTCGACGGCGCGGTGGAGCGGGTGCAGGGCGGCTGGCGGTCCACGGGCCGCCCGTGGGTCTACGACGCCGACCGCTACGCCCGCGTCGCCCGCACCCGGGAGGCCGAGCAGCGCGCGATGATCGCCTACGCGAAGCCCGTCGACGAGGCACGTTGCCGCATGGCGTTCCTCCAGGAGGCGCTCGACGACCCGACCGCGGCTCCCTGCGGCCGCTGCGACGTCTGCGCCGGCCCCTGGTACCCGACCGACGTCCCCGCCGGCGCGGCCGAGGCGGCCTCCGCGGCGCTGGACCGCCCGGGCGTCGAGCTCGCCCCGCGCGCCCAGTGGCCCACCGGCGCCGACCGGCTCGGCGTCGCGGTGAAGGGGAAGATCGCGCCGGCCGAGCAGGTCGACCCGGGCCGGGCGGTCGCCCGGCTCACCGACCTGGGCTGGGGCCAGCGGCTGCGCACCCTGCTCGGTGACGACGGCGTCGGTGGCACGGTGACCCTCGACCTCGAGGCGCCCGGCATCGAGGAGGACCCGGACGCCGCCTTCGACGTGCCGGTGCAGCGCTCGGTGTCCGACGTCCCGCCGGACGAGGACCTGCTGCGCGCCTGCGCCCGCGTGCTGGGCGCCTGGGACTGGGCCGAGCGACCGGCGGCGGTGGTCGCCGTCCCCTCGCGCCGCCGTCCGCGGCTCGTGACCGGGGCGGCGCAGGGCCTGGCCCGGCTGGGGCGGCTGCCGTACCTGGGTGAGCTGTCGCTCGCGCACGGCGGCCCGACCGGTGGCCCGGGCGGGAACAGCGCCTTCCGGCTGGCCGGGGTGTGGCAGCGGGTCGTCGTCGGGCCGGAGCTGCGGTCGCGGCTGGACGAGCTGGGGCCGGTGCCGGTGCTGCTCGTCGACGACCTCGCCGACTCGCGTTGGACGATGACCGTCGCCGGGCGGGAGCTGCGGCTCGCGGGGGCCTCCCGCGTCCTGCCCTTCGCGCTGGCGCTCACCGCCTAGGGACTCGTACACACGTTCGAGCGCCGCTAGCCTGCTCGGCATGACGCTCGCGCACCAGCCGTCGATGTTCGACGTCGCCGAGGAAGCCGCGCTCACCCCGCTCCGGGGCCGGGTGCGGCGGCACGCGCTCAGCCGCGGGGCGTGGGTCGACCACCTCCCCGGCTGGGTCGCGGGCTCCGACGAGGTCCTCGAGGTCCTGCTCGGCGACATCGGCTGGCGGGCCGACCGGCGGCAGATGTACGACCGCGAGGTCGCCGTCCCGCGGCTGCTCCGCTGGTACGGGCGCGGCGAGACGCTGCCGCACCCGCTCCTGACCGAGGCCCGCGCCGCGCTCGACGCGCACTACGCACCAGAGCTCGGCGAGCCGTTCGTCACCGCCGGCATGTGCCTCTACCGGGACGGCCGGGACAGCGTGGCCTGGCACGGCGACCGGCTGGGGCGCAGCCGCACGCAGGACACGATGGTCGCGATCGTCTCCTTCGGGTCGCCGCGGCCGCTGCTGCTCCGTCCGGCGGGCGGGGGCGGCGAGACCCTGCGCTTCCCGCTGGGGCACGGGGACCTGGTGGTCATGGGCGGCTCGTGCCAGCGCACCTGGGAGCACTGCATCCCGAAGACGACTCGGCCGGTCGGACCGCGGGTGAGCGTGCAGTTCCGTCCCGCCGGCGTGGTCTGACGCGGGCGTCCAGCAGCACGGCCGAGGCCGGGAAGACGGGCGCGCTGCGCGCTGTTGCACCTCGTGTCCGCTCGCCTGCCGACCGCGTGGCGAGCGACACGGGGACCCCCCCGTGCACGACCCCTCAGCGGCCGTGTAATGTTCTCTCTGCACCGAGCGAGAACGGACCGGGCCGGAAGGCCCGGGAAACCGCCGGGAGGGCCCGTGGGGCCGGACCGTTGCGGAGCCGGTGTTACAGTGGGGAACACCGCCTCGAACGAAGGCCTGGAAAGGCCGGGGTTCGAGCGCGTCCGCTCCTTGAGAACTCAACAGCGTGCCGAAAGTCAGTGCCAAGTAACAAA